>NZ_JBEAFN010000035.1:0-77079 GCF_040061795.1 Klebsiella sp. GN_Kp190 | reverse complement strand
CTGCGCTGACCGAGCTACGGGTTCCCCGCGTCTGCGATCCGGTAGCCCGGACAGGCGCGCAGCGCCGCCTCCGGGACGGTGTCGGGGTGATGCATCGGCGTGGCTTCTTCCCGGCTCGCGCTGCGCTTAGCCGGGCTACGAGCTGACCGGGGCTACGGGTTTCCCGGCGTCTGCGATCCGGTAGCCCGGCTAAGGCGTTTACGCCGCGAGCCGGGAAGGGGGCTGATGCCAGCATCTTTACCCCAGCGGGCCGCCCTGAATGGTTTCGCACAGACCGTTGATAATCCGCTCTCCGGTTTCGGATTTCAGCTCCTGATACCAGGCTTCCGTCAGCGCCATATCTTTACCGTGGGTCACATCGCAGCGTTTACGCGCCTTCAGCACCAGGTCGCGGACCCGGTCGCAGCGCTGCGCTTCGTACTGGCGCAATACCTCGGTGATATCCCGGCTCTGGCGGAACAGATCCCCCAGCACCACCGCATCCTCCAGCGCCGCGCAGCCGCCCTGGCCGATATCCGGCGTGGTGCTGTGCCCGGCATCGCCCAGCAGCGCCACCTTGCCGCGAACCAGCCGTTCAAACGGCTCGATATCATGGATTTCAATGCGGTTAGTGGTCTGCGGATCGAGGGCGGCGATCAGCTTCTGCACCTGCGGCGACCAGCCGCTGAAGTAGCGGCTGAGATCCGCGCGCAGGGTGCTGCGATCCTCGGCCAGCCCCGCCGGGAGCGGAACATCAAAGAAAAAGTAAAACCGTCCATCGGAGACCGGCATCAGCGACACCCTTTTCCCCTCGCCAACGAAGGTGGTCCACTGGTTGCCCGGCGCAATCGCCTCATCAATTTCCACCAGACCGTTCCAGTTAACGTAGCCCGCGTAGCGGCGCTCAGGGGTATAGCCGAGCACGTACGGGCGCAGCGCCGAATGGCTACCGTCGGCGGCGATCAGAAAATCGCCTTCAGCCATCGACCCGTCGGTAAACCAGACGCGAACCCCGTCGGCGTTTTCTTCGCAGCGGGTGACGCGTTTACCAAACTGCACGGCGTCGCGCCCCCAGAAGTCGAGCATCTCGCGCTGCAGCTCGGCGCGGGAAACCGGACAGGGACGGCCGCCGGTGCGCGCCACCAGCGGCGCGAGGCTGAACTGCGTCAGAGTCTCCCCGCGCAGATAATCCTTGTAAGCCAGAAAATACATGGGGCCGCCGTAACTCTCGATAATATCCCCCATGCCTAAATGCTTCATGCACTTAACGCCGTTAGGCCAGATGGAGATGGCCGCGCCCACCGGCTTGATTTCTTTCACCGCTTCAAAGACTTCGCAGTGGATACCGGCATTTTTTAATGCCACCGCCGCGCTCAGGCCGCCGATTCCGCCGCCGATAACTAATGCTTTCATTTACTTCTCCTTTACATACGTCGTTATTGGCTTGAGCAATTTGCGTACCACTTTGGCGCAGGCGCTGATTTCGCCGATTCGGGCTCCCCGCGACCGTGCGGTTGCACAACGCTGGTGCGCAGAGCGGGTTTTATTGCCTTTTTATGAATCAATAATTTCTAAATTTGCAATGGAGAATCTAATGTTTCATTGTCGCGCCGAGGTCAGACGCCAGAGGGCTGGCAAAAACGATGGGTTATCTGCTTGAAAAAACGGAATAAAATTAAATGTTGCGCAAATGTGAGCGAGTTTGGCCTGTTTTGTGCACCCGTACCCGCACGCTTATTCGCAACGGGATGAAACGACCATGTCAGATGAAAAAAACGGCGGCTTACTGTACGGCCTTGAGCAGCGGATCCCGCCGCTCCCGGCTTTTTTTAGCGCCTTACAGCACGTACTCGCCGGGCTGGTAGGCATTATTACGCCGCCGCTGATTATCGGCGCGGCGCTGGGGCTGGGGGAGTGGCTGCCCTATTTGATCAGCATGTCCCTGCTGGCTTCCGGCATCGGGACCTTCCTGCAATCCAACCGCCTGTGGGGGATCGGCGCGGGCATGATCTGTATGCAGGGGACCAGCTTTGCGTTCCTCGGCGTCGCCATTGCCGGCGGTATGTGGGTAAAAGGGCAGGGCGGCACGCCGCAGGATATTATGGCCATGCTGTTTGGCGTCAACGTTGTTGCCGCGCTGGTGCCCTGTCTCGTTAGCCGCTTTATTGAACCGCTGAAGCGCATTTTTACTCCGGTGATTACCGGCAGCGTGATTGCGCTGATCGGCATTAGCCTGATTAAAGTCAGCGTCATTAACTGGTGCGGCGGCGAGCAGGCTAAAGCGTTTGCCAGCATGAGCAATATCGCCCTCGGCGCGGGCACGCTGGGGACCATCGTCCTGCTGAGCTGTGCGAAAAACCGCTGGCTGCGTCTCTCTTCGGTGGTGGTGGGGATTGCCGTCGGCTGCGCGGCGGCGGCGCTGAGCGGATCGTTCCAGCTTAAAGGCGTCGGCGATGTCTGGTTCCGCTTACCGCAGCTGTTCCCGTTTGGTTTTCAGTTTAACAGCGCGATTTTTCTGCCGATTGCGCTGGTGTCGCTGGTCTGCATTCTTGAGGCGGTAGGCGATCTGACGGCCAATTGCCTGATCTCTCAGCAGTCGATAGATGACGAGGCCTTTCGTTCGCGGCTGAAAGGCGGCATTCTTGCCGATGGCATAAGCTGCATGGTGGCGGCGATGCTGTGCGCGTTCCCCAATACCACCTTTGCGCAAAACAACGGCGTGATTCAGATGACCGGCGTCGCCAGCCGCTACGTTGGCCGCTACATCGGGGTGATTTTGATTCTGCTGGGCCTGTTTCCGCCATTCGGCGAGATACTGCGCCAGATCCCGGCGCCGGTGCTGGGCGGCGCGACGATGGTGATGTTTGGCTGCGTTGTGGCGGCGGGGATCCGCATTATCACCCAGAAACCGCTGACCCGCCGCGATATGCTGATCGTTGGCCTGGCCTTCGGTTTTGGTCTCGGCATTGAAGCGGTTCCGGCGTTTCTGACCCACTTCCCGCCGATCGTGGGTAACCTGTTCGGTTCCGCGGCGACCAGCGGCGGGCTGGTGGCGATTGTCCTGAATCTGATTATTCCGGAAGAGAAACCGGCCGCGGCGGCGGCCACAAGGAGCACCGATGATCGCGCTGAATCACTTTAATCAGCTGAGCGGTGAACATGCCGTCGCCGTGCTGGAACCCTGCGTGGCCGTCTCCGGCTGGGCGGCGGCGCTGGCCGCCGGCCGGCCCTGGCGCAGCCGCGCTGATTTACTCAGCGCCGCCCGGCGGCTGATGGCGGCGTGGGGCGAAGCGGAGCTGACCGAGGCGCTAAGCGCCCATCCGCGTATCGGCGAAAAGCCCGCCGGGTCTCAGGCGCACGCGGCGCTCTCGCGTCAGGAACAGGGAAGCGTTGATGACCGCGATGCTGCGCTGGCGCAGGCGCTGAAAGAGGGCAACGCCCGCTACGAAGCGCGATTTGGCCGGGTCTTTTTGATTCGCGCGAAAGGGCGCAGCGGGGATGAAATCCTGGCGGCGCTGTCGCGTCGCCTGCAAAACAGCGAGCGCGCAGAAGTCGAGGACGCGTTAGCGCAGCTGCGCGAAATCACCCTATTAAGACTGGAAGGAGCGATTGGCGAATGAGTACTTTAAGCACCCATATTCTGGATATTTCCACCGGCCGACCGGCGCAGGGCGTAAAGATTGCGCTGGAGCGCGAAGGCGCGCTGGTTGCCCGCGGCGTCACCGATGATAACGGCCGCATTGGCGAACTCGGCGCCGGGACGCTGGCGCCGGGGCGTTACCGGTTGTGCGCGGAAATCGGCGAGTGGTTTGCCGCCAGCGGGCGCGAGACGCTCTACCTGAGCGCGCAGATTGATTTCGTCATCCGCGAAGCGGCTGGCGAGCACTATCATTTACCGTTTTTAATTGCCCCCGGCGGCTGGTCCACCTATCGCGGCAGCTAAATTTCCCCGGAGGCGGCGCTGCGCGCCTGTCCGGGCTACGAGTTCGGCACTGTCTGTGGTCTGGTAGCCCGGACAGGCACAACGTGCCGCCTCCGGGAAAGGGACTACTGCGCAGCCGCATCCCCCCACACGCGCTCGCCGTTTACCCACGTCTCGCTGATATTACGTTCATCGCCCAGGGTCATCAGCACGAACAGCTGTTCATAGATATCTTTGCAGCGCCCGCTGCGCAACCTTTGCAGCGGCGTGACCGCCGGGTCGATAACCACAAAATCGGCCTCTTTGCCGGGCTGGAAATTGCCAATCTTCTCGTCAAGGCGCAGCGCGCGCGCGCCGCCAAGGGTCGCATGGTAGAAGGCTTCGCTGGCGCGCAGGCGATAGCTTTGCAGCTGGCTGACCTTATACGCCTCGCCGAGGGTGCGCAGCATACTGAACGTGGTGCCCGCGCCAACATCGCTACCGATGCCCATGCGCACTTTGTTCTGCCAGCAGGCCGGTAAACGAAACAGCCCGCTGCCGAGAAACAGGTTTGACGTCGGGCAGAAGGCCAGCGCTGAGCCGGTCTCGTGCAGGCACTGCCACTCGGCGTCCGCCAGGTGAATGCCGTGGGCAAACACGCTACGCTCGCCGGTCAGCCGATAGTGATGGTAGACGTCAAGATAGTGCTCATGCTCCGGCCACAGGCTTTTTACCCACGCCACCTCGTTGAGGTTTTCGCTCAGATGGGTATGCAGCCAGGTATCGGGAAACTCTTCCCGCAGCTGCCGCACCGCGGCCAGCAGCTCCGGCGTTGAGGTCGGCGCGAAGCGCGGCGTAATGGCATAGCCGAGGCGGCCGCGCCGGTGCCAGCGTTCAATCAGTTCGCGGGTTTGCCGGTAGCTCTGCTCCGCGCTTTCGCTAAGGTAGTCCGGCGCGTGGCGATCCATCATCACTTTGCCGGCGAGCAGGCGCATATTCAGGCGCAGCGCTTCGTTAAACAGGGCATCCACCGATTGCGGATGCAGCGTACAAAAAACCAGCGCGGTGGTGGTGCCGTGGCTCAGCAGCTGGTTGACAAAAAACTGCGCGATCTCCGCGGCGTAGTCGGCATCGGCAAACTGGCTCTCCACCGGAAAGGTATAAGTGGTGAGCCACTCCAGCAGCTGCTCGCCAAATGCGCCGATCATCTCGGTTTGCGGATAGTGGACGTGGGCATCGACAAACCCCGGCAGCAGTAGCTTACCGCGCAGGTCGCGATAGCCCTTCTGCGGGTGCAGAAAGCGTTCGCCCTCCTGCCACGGCAGCAGCGCCTGAATGCGTCCGTCGCGAAGAAACAACACGCCATCCTCCAGATAGCGCGCCTGGCGGGCGATATCGTCGGCGCTCTCGGCAACCCCGGCGATATCGAAAAATGCGCCGCGAACCGCGGCATGGTAGTCAAACATCATAGCTGCCCTGTGGGTTAGCGAAAGGATAGGTTGATTGAGCAAGATTAATGCCAGTTTGCGCAGGCGGAGAGCCGCCGCGACGTGACGCCGCGGCGGGAAGGCCGGGTTACTCTTTCTGGGCGAGGGCGCTGAAGCCGGCGGTGGCGCCGACGCGCTCGTCGCGGGCGATCCAGCGGTAGGCCGCGCCGCTCAGGAAGACGCCGATAAACCAGCTAAAGTTAGCCACTTCGTGCAGGGCCGGAATAAAGCTGATGACCAGACCAATCGCGACGGAGGGTACCAGGGCGGCGATCGCTTTCGGGTTAAAGCCGTTGCGGTACCAGTACTGGCCTTTTGGCGTGTCGTCGAACAGGTCGTTAACGGAAACCTTGCCGCGCTTAATGATGTAAAAGTCCACGATCAGGATACCGAACAGCGGGCCGATAAACGCCCCCAGCACGTCGAGGGTGTAGTGGATCAGCTCCGGCGAGTTAAACAGGTTCCACGGCGTCAGCAAAATCGATCCCACGGCGGCAATCATCCCGCCGGTGCGGAAGCTGATTTTCTGCGGCGAGCAGTTAGAGAAATCGAACGCCGGGGAGACAAAGTTGGCCACGATATTAATCCCGATGGTGGCGGTGATCATGGTCAGCAGGCCAATGGCGACCGCCAGGTCGTTACCCACGCGGCTCACTGTCTCAATCGGGTCGGTGATCATGCGGCCAAACAGCGACTGCGTGCCGGAGACAATCACCACGGTCACGATGGAGAACAGCAGGAAGTTAAACGGCAGGCCCCAGCGGTTGCCGCGGCGGATCTCACCCATGCTTTTGCCGTAGCGCGAGAAATCGCCAAAGTTGAGCAGCGGGCCGGAGAAGTAGGAGACCACCAGCGCGGTGGCGGTGATCATCTGCCAGGTCTGCTCCCCGGCGCTCAGCGATTTGCTGGCGAGGGTAAAGGAGATCCCGTCAAAACCGGTCTTGTATACAATCCATCCCGCCAGCGCCAGCATTACCACGTAGACCGCCGGGCCGGCGATATCGATAAAGCGCTTGATGGCGTTCATCCCGTGCCAGAACACCATCGCCTGCAGCAGCCACATGGTGGCGAAGCAGAGCCAGCCCAGATGCGACAGGCCAAGGAAGCTGGAAGCGGTGAGCGTCGACAGCGAGGGCCAGAACTTCAGCAGCACCAGCATCAGCGCGTTGGCGGCGAGATAGGTCTGAATGCCGTACCACGCGAAGGCGATAAGCCCGCGGATCACCGCCGGAATATTGGCTCCAAAGACGCCAAACGCCTGACGGCAAATGACCGCGTAGGGCACCCCCGCCATCTGGCTGGGCTTCGCCACCAGGTTATCGCACAGCTGAACGATGCAAATCCCCACCAGCAGGCACAGCAGCACCTGCCAGCTCGCAAGACCAAGAGTAAAGAAGCTCGCCGCCACCACGTAGCCTCCCATGCTGTGCACGTCCGACATCCAGAAAGAAAAGATGTTGTACCAGCTCCAGTTCTGGTCGCGGGTTGGCGCCAGATCCTCATTGCAAAGCCGTGGGCTGTATCCAGCGTGGGGATCAGCGGCCTTAACCTGATGCGTATTTTGTTGATTTGGCATGAAACCTGCTCCTGTAAATGAACACCCGTTTAAATGGATTGCCGAGGCTGTTGCAGGAATCAGGCCAAAACAGTTAATTTTGTATGCAATAATTAAATTTTATGTATACGATCCGATATCAAAAAGTAAAAACCGGAGTGGTGAATGAGCAACCAACATCGTCTGCAGGCCGCGCCAGAGCTGCAGGATAAAGACGAATCCATCTATCAGGCGCTGATGACCGCGATCGTCGAGCATCAGCTGCCGCCGGGGAGCAAACTGCCGGAGGAGGCGCTGGCGGAGGTGTTTGGCGTAAGCCGCACCGGGATCAGAAAAGTGCTGCAACGACTCGCGACTGTGCAAATGGTCGCCCTGACGCCCAAACGTGGTGCACAGGTCGCCAGCCCAACGGTCGAAGAGGCGCAGGCGATCTTTCGTACCCGCGCGCTGCTGGAGGTGGCCAACCTGCCGGATGTGCTGACCCGCTGCCAGCCGCCGCACCTGGCGGCGCTGGAGGCCATTATCCGTCAGGAGCAGCAGGCGCATGAACGCTATGACGGCCCGGCGGCGATCCGCTATTCGGCCGAGTTTCATATTCAGCTGCAGGCGATCTCCGGCAATCAGGTGCTCACCGAGATGGTGACCCGCCTGAGCCAGCGTTCATCCTTGGTTATCGCGGCGTGGGGATCGCCGTGGCGTCAGGGCTGCCGCTGCGACGATCACGAACAGCTTGTCCAGCTGCTGCGCGACAAGGCGCTCCAGCCCCTGAGCGACGCCTTAAGCCACCATTTTGAACATATTGTCGCCAGCCTCTGTTTTGAGCGCTCTGGCGTGACCCTGCCCGATTTTGCCCGGCTGTTTGCCGGCTATAAGGAGCCGTAATGGCCGCTGTTTGTATACAAGTCATCAACCCCAACACCAGCCTGGCCATGACGGAAACCATCGGCGCCGCCGCGCGGGCGGCTGCCGCGCCGGGAACCGAGATTCTGGCGGTCTGCCCCCGCGAGGGCGTGCCGTCGATAGAGGGCCACTTTGATGAAGCCATCGCCGCCGTCGGCGTACTGGAGCAGATCAAAGCCGGTCGTCAACAGGGGGTAGACGGGCACGTGATCGCCTGTTTTGGCGACCCCGGGCTGCTGGCGGCGCGCGAGCTGGCGCAGGGGCCGGTGGTGGGGATTGCCGAAGCGGCGATGCATATGGCGACGCTGGTGGCCACCCGTTTTTCCATCGTGACCACGCTGCCGCGCACCCTGATCATCGCCCGTCATCTGCTGCACCAGTATGGTTTTCATGACCACTGCGCCGCCCTGCACGCCATTGATTTACCGGTGCTGGCGCTGGAGGACGGCAGCGGTCTGGCGCAGGAGAAAGTACGAGCGCGCTGTATCCAGGCGCTAAAAGAGGACGGCTGCGGGGCTATCGTGCTGGGCTGCGGCGGGATGGCGACGCTGGCCCAGGAGCTGACCCGCGAGCTGCGCGTGCCGGTGATCGATGGCGTCAGCGCGGCGGTCAAAATGGTTGAGTCGCTGGTGGCGTTAGGCCTGTCGACCAGCAAGCAGGGCGATTTAGGGTTTCCGGAAGCCAAGGCGTTGAGCGGCAAATTTCAGGCATTAAATCCCTTTTAATATGAAGAGGTAGCAGATGGCATTTTTGGCAGACGATTACCCACGCGACCTGCGCGGCTACGGCGGACAGCCGCCGCACGCGCGGTGGCCGAACAACGCGCGCATCGCCGTGCAGTTTGTTCTGAACTACGAAGAGGGCTCGGAAAACCACGTGCTGCACGGCGATGCCGGTTCTGAGCAGTTTCTGTCCGATATTATCGGTGCCGCCAGCTATCCTGACCGGCATATGTCGATGGATTCGCTGTATGAGTACGGCAGCCGCGCCGGTTTCTGGCGCATCCATAATGAGTTCAGCCAGCGGGGACTGCCGCTGACCGTGTTTGGCGTCGCCATGGCGCTGGCGCGTCATCCCGAGGTGGTCGAGGCGATTAAGTCGGCGAACTATGACGTGGTCAGCCACGGCTGGCGCTGGATCCACTACCAGAATATGCCTATCGAGCAGGAGCGGGAGCATCTTCATAAAGCCGTGCAGGTGTTAACCGATCTGTTTGGCAAACCGCCCACCGGCTGGTATACCGGGCGCGATAGTCCCCATACCCGCCAGTTGGTGGTGGAGCACGGCGGTTTTGATTACGACAGCGACTATTATGGCGACGATCTGCCGTTCTGGAGCGAGGTGGCCTGCGGCGACGGGACGCGTAAGCCGCACCTGATCGTACCTTATACCCTCGACGCCAACGATATGCGCTTTGCCACCGCCCAGGGGTTCAATACCGCCGAGCAGTTTTACACCTATTTGAAAGACAGCTTCGATGTGCTGTACGCCGAGGGGGCCAGCGCGCCGAAGATGATGTCCATCGGGATGCACTGCCGCCTGCTGGGGCGCCCGGGCCGCTTCCGCGCGCTGCAGCGTTTCCTTGATTATGTGCAGCAGCACGACCAGGTTTGGGTCTGCACTCGTCAGCAGATTGCCGACCACTGGCGCGACGTTCATCCGTTCCGGGGGTAAAGGCGTTCCCCGGGTCGCGCCGCAAGCGGCTTACCCGGGCTACAGCTCTGCAAACGGCCGCAATCCGGCAGCCCGGGTAAGCGCAGCGCAACCCGGGGGATACCGGGAAAGGCGCGGGGCTTAACTCATCAAACTCACCTGGGCGGCGACGATGCGCCAGCCGCAGGGGAAGCGCACCCAGGTTTGCTGCTGTCGGCCAATGCGTTCGCTGCCTTCGCGGGTGAATTCGGTGCTGCACACCGCGTAATCCTCGCCGAAGGTGGTGATGGTGGTGTGCCGCAGCGCGCGCTGCAGGCCGGCGGCCGGGCGGGCGGCGCGAAAGGCGCGGATTTCGTCGATACCGTAGAGATTTTCCCCGGCCCCCAGCCGCACCGTGCGCTTATCGTGCCAGAACAGCTCATCCAGCACCGCGATATCGTTGCTCACCAGCGCTTCCTCATAGCGGTAAAACGCCGCCGTCACCTCCGCGAGAACCAACGGGCGATTAATCTGCTCTTGCGTCATCATGCTGCTATCTCCACCGGGCGGGCGTCGGTAATGCCCATCTCTTCCAGCGCCCGCGCCGCGCGCAGACAGGCTTGTTCATTAAAAGGCGCGGCAATCAGCTGCAGGCCAATCGGCTGACCGTTCGCCGTACGCAGCGGCACGGTGACCACCGGCAGGCCAAGGAAGGAGATGGGCTGGGTCAGCATCCCCATGCTGGCGCGAATCGGCAGCGGCTGGCCGTTAATCTCCATGGTCTGCGCGCCGATGAGCGTCGCGCTGCACGGCGTGGCCGGGGCGATCAGCACATCCGCATGGGCGAACAGGGCTTTAAACGCCTGCTGCGCGTGGCGGCGGAAGCGCTGGGCCTGAAGATACCAGGCCGACGGGATCATCGCGCCCGCCAGCAGGCGCTCGCGGGAGTTCGGCTCAAAACGTTCGGGCTGGCTACGCAGCGCGGGCAGGTACTGATTTCCGCCCTCGGCGGCGCTGATAATAAACGCCGCCGAGCGGGCCAGCTCCGCCTCCGGGAAAATCACAGCCTCATGCGCCGCCAGCGCCCCGGCGACGCGAGCGACGGCCGCACGGGCGTCGTTATCGCACCATGTCGTAAAATAACCGCCGAGCGTGGCGCAGCGCAGGCCTTCGAGACCGCGCGACAGCAGATTAGCCGTGCGCTCGCTGGCCTTGTCGGCCTGAAAACCATCGCCCGGATCGCGACCCTGCAGCGCATCGTAGACCGCCGAAAGGTCGCTGACGCAGCGGGCAAACGGACCGATATGGTCGAGGCTGGCGACGAAAGGATGGCTGCCGGAGCGCGATAAACGGCCAAAGGTCGGCTTGAGGCCGAAGATCCCGCACAGCGAGGCCGGGACGCGAATGGAGCCGTTGGTATCGCTGCCCAGCGAGAAATTCACCAGCCCGGCGGCCACCGCCGCCGCCGACCCGCCCGAGGAGCCGCCTGCAATCCGCGAAAGATCGTGCGGGTTACGCGTAGCCCCGTAGTGGCTGTTCTCGGTGGTAAAACCGTAGGCGTAGGCATCCATATTCAGCATCCCGGAGAGCAGCGCACCTGCGCTATGCAGCTGGCGCACCGCCCAGCTGTCGGCGGCGGCGGCGGGGCGATCGCTCAGCAACTGCGCACCGGCAAGGGTGGTATGGCCGGCGACATCGAACAGATTTTTCACCGCGTAGGGAACGCCTGCCAGCGCGGGCAGGGGCTTTTTTTCCCGCCGCAGGGTATCGATATTCTCCGCCTCAGCGAGCATGCGCTTTTCGCTGACGTGGGTCCAGGCGTTGATCTGCGGGTTAACGCGGGCGATGTTCTCCAGGGTGTGGCGGGCGATCTCTTTGGCGCTGAGCTCGCCGGCGGCCAGCGCGCGCTGGATTTCGTGAATCGTCATTTCAGGTAGCTTCATGCTTTATAGACTCCGGCGATTTCGACGCGATCGTCGAGGGGAAAGGCCAGCAGCGGCCCGGCCATGGCGGCAATGCGGCTAAACTGCATCCTGAGCTCTGCGCGCCGCGCATCGTCCAGCTCCAGCGCCAGCAGCTGTTCCATTTGTGTGAGGTAAGCGTCCCATTCGTTGTGCGGTGTGTTCATCATCAGCTCCTAATAGCCGGCGGCGGAGCCGTTGCTGCGCGGATCGCTGGCCCCCTCAAACAGGCCGTTGGGATGGCGTACAATCGCCCCGGCGTGGCCCATGGCTTCGCTAAAATCGGCCAGCACGTCAACGTCGTGCCCCAGCTGACGCAGGCGGGCAACGCTTTCGGCGCTGAAGCGGCCCTCCAGCTTGAGCGAGTCGGAAGTCTGCCCCCAGGTACGCCCCAGCAGCCAGCGCGGCCGGGTGATGCTCTCCTGTAGCGGCACGTTTTGCATGACGTAGCGGGTGAAAATAGCGGCCTGAGTTTGCGGCTGGCCGTCGCCGCCCATGGATCCGTACACCATCACCCGGCCATCGTTCAGCCTTGCGGCGGCGGGGTTGAGGGTGTGAAACGGCTGCTTGCCGGGCGCCAGCGCCAGCAGGTGGCGCGGGTCGAGGCTGAACGATGCCCCGCGGTTCTGCCAGACAATGCCGCTTTCCGGCAGCACCACGCCGCTGCCGAACTCGTGGTACAGGCTTTGGATAAAGGAGACCGCCAGCCCGCTTTTATCGATAACCCCCATCCATACGGTGTCGCCCGGGCCTTTGCCCGCGCCCCACGGGGCCGCCCGCTGGTCGTCGATATTCTCCGCCAGCGGCTGCAGCGCCGCCGGCGCCAGCAGGCTCTGGATATCGACATCAAGGTGGCGGGGATCGGTGATATGCGCGTCGCGCAGGCCGAAGGCCAGCTTGGTCGCCTCCACAATTCGGTGGACGGTCATCGCATCGTCGGCATCGGCCATCGCCAGCCTGTCGGTGATGCCGAGGATCGCCAGCGAAACCAGTCCCTGGGTCGGCGGCGCGAGGTTCCACAGTTCGCCGTGCTGGTGCGCCAGCCTGAGCGGCTGGGGGCGGCGAGCGCGATGCTGCTGTAGGTCGCTAAGGGTGACGGGCAGTCCGTACTTTTCCATACCGCGGGCCAGCTGCTCCGCCAGCGGCCCGCGATAGAAGCTGTCTAAACCGTCTTCGGTTAATCGGCGCAGAGTGTTCGCCAGCGCCGGCTGCAAAAAGCGGCTCCCGGCCTTCGGCGGCTGGCCGTCCACCAGAAAGGTTTCGGCGAAGCCGGGCTGGTCGCGCAGTTCGCTGAATTTATCGGCGGTCGCGCTGGCCTGCGAGGCGGTCACCGGGATACCGCCGGCGGCGTAGCCGATGGCATCTTCCAGCAGACGCGTCAGCGGCAGCGATTTCCCGGTTAACTCCCGCGAAACCTTAAGCGCTTCGTCCCAGCCGCTGACGGTGCCCGCCACGGTCAGGGCCGCCTGCGGTCCGCGGTGGGGGATCTGCGCGAGGCCGGCGTAGGCCTGCGGCGTCGCCAGCGACCCCGCCGCGCCGCTGGCGTCAATGGCGATGGGATCGCCCTCGGGGGGCACGATAAGCCAGAAGCCATCGCCGCCGAGGCCATTCATATGCGGGTAAACCACGGCGATGGTCGCAGCGGCGGCGACCATCGCTTCGATGGCGCTTCCGCCTTCGCGCAGAACCGCCAGCGCGCTCTGGCTGGCCAGATGATGGGGCGCAACCGCCATCCCGCGGGCGGCAACATGACTTTGCATGGGGTGTCCTCAATTAAGCGAAATGTCCGCAGAGGGTTGCAAAAGCTGTTCCATGTCTGAACGTAAAGTTTCAATCGTTGCCGACGATGCGCGTTTTTTGCCGAACTGGCATGCATTATGAAAGGCGTTAGCGGTATAGTGCGGTGAAACGAAAGTTACAGAGGTCTTATGCAACAGCTTGATGAACGACTGAAAGAGCAGTACCCGTCATTATCGCCCCAGGAGCAGCGGGTGGCGGATTTTATTTTCGATCATTTTGATGACCTGATTAGCTACAACAGCGCCGAGCTGGCGCAGCTGAGCGGCGTATCGAAAGCCACGGTCAGCCGTCTGTTCAAGCGCCTGGGCTATGAAAAATATAAAGATATGCGCGATGAGCTGCGCACCCTGCGCCAGAGCGGAATGCCACTGACCGATAATCGCGATGCGGTGCAGGGTAACACGCTGCTGGCGCGCCACTATAAACAGGAGATGGCCAACCTGACCCAGTGGGTTAACGCCCTTGATGTCCAGCAGTTCGCCGAGGCGATTCAGGCGCTGGTGAGCGCCCGGCGTATCGTGATTATCGGCATGCGCAATGCTTATCCGGCGGCGCTGCATCTGCGCCAGCAGCTCCTGCAGGCGCGCGGGCAGGTGCTGGTGCTGCCGCAGCCGGGACAAAGCTTAAGCGAAGAGCTGGTGGATTTAACCGCCGACGATCTGGTGGTGGTAATGGCGTTCCGCCGCCGCCCGCGAATTATTCGCCCGCTGCTGCAGCAGCTGCAGAGCAGCGGCATTCCGGCGCTGCTGATGTGCGAGCCGCAGGCCCACGGCCTGTTTCCGCTGGCGCGCTGGCGGCTCTGCGCACCGCTGGATAGCGTATCGGCCTACGACAGCTACGCCTCGGTCAATAGCCTGATCAATCTGCTGTCGAACGCCTTTCTGCACGAAATTCTCGATAAAGGCCGCCCGCGCATTCACGACATCGCCACCCTTTATCAGCAGCTGGACGAGCTGGAACAACGATAATGGGGCGCCAGCGTGGTGCTTTGCATGGTTTTGGTGCGATAAAATAATAGGGGAACGCGCGGTTGTTCCCTCTTAATTCCTCAATTTCCCTTGTTTTACGTTCATTTAGCCAAACGGCGGGCTAACCCGATGCGCAGCGCTTTATCTGGCACATTAGTTGCAAAACTGACTTCAAAGAATCTTTTGTTTCATGCTAACGTAACGGGTAAACATCATGAAGAAACTGTTGATCGCACTGGCCGGGGCCGCTTGTCTGTTAACCAACCTCCCGGCGGCGAAAGCTGACCAGCTCCAGGATATTGAAAAGCGCGGCACGATCCGCATTGCGGTGCCGCAGGATTTCCCGCCGTTTGGCTCGGTGGGCACCGACCTTCAGCCGCAGGGCTACGACATCGATATGGCGCGCTATCTCGCCAAAGAGATGAAGCTCAAGCTGCAGCTGGTGCCGGTGACCAGCGCCAACCGCGTGCCTTATCTGCAAACCGATAAGGTGGACCTGGTGATTTCCAGCCTCGGTAAAAACGCCGAGCGCGAAAAGGTGATCGACTTTAGCCGCGCCTATGCGCCGTTCTTCCTCGGCGTATTTGGCCCGAAAGGCGCGGAGCTGAAAGACCCGGCGGCGCTGAGCGGTAAAAGCGTGGGCGTGACCCGCGGCGCGGTGGAAGATATGGTGCTGACCAGCGTGGCGCCGAAAGAGGCGCAGATTAAGCGCTACGAAGATAACAACACAACGCTGTCGGCCTATTTATCTGGCCAGGTGCAGTATGTGGCCACCGGCAACCTGGTGGTGGCGGCCATCTCCCGGCAGAACGCTGACAAGGCCCCGGTGCCGAGCTTTATGCTGAAGGATTCGCCGTGCTTTATCGGCCTGAAAAAGAACCAACCGGCCCTGAAGGCGAAAGTGGATGCGCTGATTGAGCAGGGCGTAAAAGACGGCACCCTGAACGGTTTGTCTGAGAAGTGGCTGAAAGCGCCGCTGCCTGCCAGCCTCGGCGCATAAGGTCCGGGCATGACGGAGCAACTTCATTTTTCTGCGCTCTGGCCGCACTGGCCGGAGCTGCTGGCGGGGCTGTGGGTGACCATTCAGCTGACGGTGCTGGCGACGATAGGTGGCCTGACGATTGGCATCTTCGGCGCCGCCATCCGCAGCGGGCGTCCCACGTGGTTCAGCCGGATTTGGGGCGGGTATGTCGAACTGATTCGCAACACGCCGTTTGTGGTACAGCTGTTTTTTATCGTCTTCGGCTTACCGAATCTGGGGCTGAAGATGACGGCGGGCGAGGCCGCGCTGCTGGCGATGGTGGTCAATCTTGGGGCCTACAGTACCGAGATCGTACGCGCCGGGATTCAGGTGACGCCGAAAGGTCAGTGGGAAGCGGGGCGCGTACTGGGGCTGACCCGGACGCAGATCTTTATTCAGGTCATTCTGCCGCCCGCGCTGCAGCGCATTTATCCGGCGCTGGTGAGCCAGTGCATCATCGTCATGCTCGGTTCATCGGTGGTGTCGCAGGTCTCTTATGAAGAGCTGACCTTTGCCGCTAACCTGATTCAGTCGCGCACCTTCCTCAGTTTTGAGGTCTATCTGGTGACGACGGGGATTTATTTAGCGCTGTCGATAACGATGCGTCAGCTGCTGATGGCGGCGGGACGTAAATGGCTGGGGGTGCAGGCATGATGACCACCTTTACCGATTGGGACATTGTCCGCAATCTGCTGCTGGCCGGGCGCTGGACGGTGCTGCTGTCGCTGGTGGCGTTTCTCGGCGGCGCGCTGGTCACGCTGCCGCTCCTGCTGCTGCGCATGACCGGCGGGCGTCAGGTAAAACGCCTGATCCGCGGCTATGTCGAACTGTTTCAGGGGACGCCGCTGCTGATGCAGCTGTTTCTCGCCTTTTTCGGCGTGGCGCTGTTCGGCATCGACGTTTCGGCGTGGACCGCGGCGTCGCTGGCGCTGACGCTGTATACCAGCGCCTTTTTGCTCGATATCTGGTTTGGCAGCATCCGCGCCCTGCCAAAAGGGCAGTGGGAAGCCTCGCGCTGTCTGGGGCTGAGCTTTGGCCAGACGCTGTATCGGGTCGTCGCCCCGCAGGCGCTGCGGATCGCCATCGCCCCGACGGTGGGGTTTGCCGTGCAGGTGATCAAGGGTACCGCGCTGGCGTCGATTATCGGCTTCGTCGAGCTGACCAAAGCGGGAACGATGCTGACCAACGTGACGTATCAGCCGTTTAAAGTCTTTGCGCTGGTGGCGCTGGGCTATTTCATTCTGTGTTACCCGCTGTCCCGCTACAGCCGTCATCTGGAGAACAAATTCAATGCCTCTCATCACCATTAATCAGATGCAGAAGTACTACGGCGATAACCACGTGCTCAAGGGCGTCGATCTGGATATCGATATGGGCGAAGTGATCTCGATTATCGGCCGCAGCGGGTCGGGCAAAAGCACGCTGCTGCGCTGCATCAACGGCCTGGAAGGCTATCAGGAAGGCAGCATTAAGCTCGGCGGGATGACCATTACCGACCGCGAATCGCAGGCGCGGGAGATCAGCCGCTCTATCGGCATGGTGTTCCAGAGTTTTAACCTGTTTCCGCATATGACGGCGCTGGAAAACGTGATGCTGGCGCCGCGTCGGGTGCTGAAGAAGAGCGCCGCCGAGTGCCGTGAACTGGCCCAGCGGATGCTGGAAAAGGTCGGATTGGGCGACCGGCTCGATTACTACCCGTCGAGTCTCTCCGGCGGCCAGCAGCAGCGCGTGGCGATTGCCCGCGCGCTGGCGATGTCGCCAAAAGTTTTACTCTGTGACGAGATCACCTCGGCGCTGGATCCGGAGCTGGTTGGCGAAGTGCTTAAGGTGCTGGAGCAGCTGGCGGCGGAGGGCATGACGCTGATTCTCGTGACCCATGAAATGAATTTTGCCCGCGAAGTGGGCGACCGCGTCGTGTTTATGCATCAGGGACGGGTCTGGGAGCAGGGCGACAGCAAAACGCTGTTCGCCAACCCGCAGACCAGCGAACTGAAGCAGTTTATTTCCTCCGTGCGCGGCCTCAATCAATAAGGACTTAAAGATGGATATCACTCAGTTTCCGCAACTCAATCCGCCGTCGCGCCTGCTGATGGGGCCCGGCCCGATTAACGCCGACCCGCGCGTGCTGCGCGCCATGTCGAGCCAGCTGATCGGCCAGTACGACCCGGCGATGACCCACTATATGAACGAAGTGATGGCGCTGTACCGCGGCGTATTTCGTACCGAAAACCGCTGGACGATGCTGGTGGACGGAACCTCAAGGGCCGGGATTGAGGCGATCCTGGTTTCGGCTATTCGGCCGGGGGACAAGGTGCTGGTGCCGGTGTTTGGCCGCTTCGGCCATCTGCTGTGCGAAATCGCCCGCCGCTGCCGGGCGGAAGTGCACACCATTGAAGTGCCCTGGGGTGAGGTGTTTACCGCGGACCAGGTGGAGGATGCCATCAAACGTATTCGTCCGCGCCTGCTGCTGACGGTGCAGGGCGACACCTCCACCACGATGCTGCAGCCGCTGGCGGAGCTGGGGGATATCTGCCGCCGCTATGACGTACTGTTTTACACCGACGCCACCGCTTCGCTGGGCGGTAACCCGCTGGAAACCGACGCCTGGGGGCTGGATGCGGTCTCGGCCGGGATGCAGAAGTGCCTCGGCGGCCCGTCCGGCACCTCGCCGATTACCCTCAGCGCGCGCATGGAAGAGGCGATTCGCCGCCGCAAATGCGTGGAAGAGGGGATTCGCACCGATGCCCACCGCGACGGCGACGAGGAGATGATCTACTCCAACTATTTCGATCTCGGCATGGTGATGGACTACTGGGGGCCGGAGCGCCTTAACCATCATACCGAGGCCACTACCGCGCTGTTCGGCGCCCGCGAATGCGCACGGCTGATCCTCCAGGAGGGGCTGGATAACGGCATTGCCCGCCATAAGCTGCACGGCGACGCGCTGGTCAAAGGCATTCAGGCGATGGGGCTGGAGACCTTCGGCGACCTGAAACATAAGATGAACAACGTGCTGGGCGTCGTTATCCCGCAGGGTATCAACGGCGACCAGGCGCGCAAGCTGATGCTGGAAGATTTCGGTATTGAAATCGGTACCTCGTTCGGCCCGCTGCACGGCAAAGTGTGGCGGATCGGCACCATGGGCTACAACGCGCGTAAAGACTGCGTGATGACCACGCTCAGCGCGCTGGAGTCGGTGCTGAACTATCTCAAATTCTCCACCACTCAGGGCGCGGCGATGCAGGTCGCGTGGGATCACTATCGCAGCGAGAGCGCCCAATGAGTCCAGCACAACGCCAGCAGGCGGAAATGCAGCAGGCCGCGGCGCGGGTGATGGCCCGCGCCGATGAGCTGGCCGCGATCAGCGAAACGCCGGATGCCCTGACCCGGGTTTATCTCTCCCCACAGCATCTCGAGGCCAACCAGCGGGCGGCGCGGTGGATGACCCAGGCCGGAATGACCGTCTGGCAGGACAGCGTCGGCAATATTTGCGGCCGCTACGAGGGAGAGCAGGAGGGAGCGCCCGCCATCCTGCTGGGGTCGCACCTTGATACGGTGCGCAACGCCGGGCGCTACGACGGGATGCTCGGCGTACTCACGGCGATCGAAGTGGTGCACGGTCTGCATCAACAGGGGCGGAGGCTGAAACAGGCCATCGAGATTGTCGGCTTTTGCGATGAAGAGGGGACGCGCTTTGGTATTACGCTGCTCGGCAGCCGCGGGATAACCGGTACCTGGCCCGAGAGCTGGCTGGCGCAGACCGATGCCGACGGCGTCAGCGTGGCGCAGGCGATGGTGCTGGCGGGGCTGGATCCGGCGCGCATTCATCTTGCCGCCCGCCGCCCGGAGGAGATTGCCGCCTACCTGGAACTGCATATCGAGCAGGGGCCGTGCCTCGAGCAGGAAGGGCTGGCGCTGGGGGTGGTCGAGGCGATCAACGGCGCGCGTCGCCTGAACTGCCGCTTTACCGGCGAGGCGGGACACGCCGGGACCGTGCCGATGAGTCATCGCAAAGATGCGCTGGCCGCCGCCGCCGAGTGGATGGTGCGGGTAGAGACCCTGACCCGCGAGCAGGGCGGAAACCGGGTCGCCACGGTGGGTACGCTGCGCTGCGCGCCCGGCGCGGTTAACGTGATACCCGGCGACGTTACGCTGACCCTGGATATTCGCGGGCCGCACGACCAGCCGCTGGATGCGCTGCTGGATACGTTGCTGAATGAGGCGCAGGCCATTGCTTCTCGTCGCCAGCTGCGGTTCAGTGCCGAAGAGTTTTACCGTATTGCCGCCACCGCCTGCGATAGCGGATTGCAGCAGGTATTGAGCGAGGCGGTGCAGGCGGTGCAGGGGCGTTCGCTGACGCTGCCGAGCGGCGCCGGGCATGATGCCATCGCCATGGCCGAACGCTGGCCGTCAGCGATGCTATTTGTGCGCTGCAAAGGCGGCATCAGTCATCATCCCGCCGAGTCGGTCACCGCCGACGATGTGGCGCTGGCGATAGCGGCCTATTCGCGCGCGGTGTCGGCGCTGGATGCCGGGAAGTAGCGGCTATCGTTTCGCTTCTGGTAAACCGGGCATAGCGCAACCCCCACCACGGTGGGGGCCTGTTTTATCTTTTGCCGTTCGGTTTAAGCTGTTCGCCGGGTCTGAGCCTGAACAGCTCGTCATCTCGGGTGGAGTAGCGAACCGTCCCGTCAGCCAGCCGATAAGCACCCTCGGTGAATCCCGCGCCGTTCAGGAACGGCGCCACCGCGTCCGGCGTGTTGCGGAAGGCGGCTTCCAGGGCGAGAAGCGCATAGGGGGCAATACTATCGATACTGGCATATTCGGCCTCAGGGTCATCGACAAAAAAGCCGTTGAGGCGCTGCTTGTTGATGATGTTTGCGCCGATGCGATCCGCCAGCGTCAAATAGTCCTGCTGCCCGGTGGCCTGCCACAGGTCGATAAGCGCGAAAATCGCATACGGCTGATGGTTCTCCGTTTGGCTATTCAGCCTGCGGTTTGCGCCGCCGGGTTCACCGATATCGCCTAAACCCTGGCCTTTCGCGATGCCGCGGGCGACTTTCCAGATGGCACGATCCGGTTCAAGCGTCCAGGCGCGGGCGTAGGAGAGAAGAAATTCATTTCCCGCCGGATAGGCTTTGAGCACCGTGCCTTTTTTCCCATAATAGCCATCGCGTTTTAACGCATAGCCGGAGAGATCCGTGCCGTTGGCCAGCATCGGGCGGAAGGTATTGTTCTGCTCATCGTAAGCGTAGGTCGCAAAGGCTTTGAGGCCATCAAGGGTCCATTTTTTGAGATCGTCACCGTCTTTGCCGAGCGATTTTGCCAGGGCAAGCTGCATCAGCGCATTTTCTGAGTAGAGCGTGCTGGTCCGGCCCTTCAGCAGCATATTGCCCTCCAGCGCGTCCGGGCCCAGTTCGGGGCCAAACTGACGCTGCGCGCGGTCGCCGTATTTCGAATGCGTGTCGCTGTCATCTGTGGTGTCGGCGCGTTTTAGCGGTTGGGTAAACTGGTAGACGCCCAGTCCGGTCTTCTTATCTCGCGGCAGAACGTACTGTTCGGCCAGACGCTTCGCCCACGTCAGCGCGCCAGCGTCACCATCGTATTGATAGAGCAGCGATGCGGAGTAGATAAGGTCGTTGCCGGCATTGAGAAAGCTCAGGCCCTTGGTGGCGAAAAAGGGCGGCTGTTGGACAAAATCACTTTGCCAGAGCGCGCCCATCGCTTTGCCGTACTCCCCGTGACGGCTGGTTTCCAGCGTTTTCCAGTCGTAAACATGGGCGTTCCAGAAAGCCTTGATAAAGCGCGCGGTGGCCTTGTCATCGACGGCAAACATCATGTCGTAATAGGGATACGCGTTCTTAAGTTCATGGACCATCTCCTTTTCGCTCGGGCCTTGAGGCTGCAGCGTTTTCAAATCAACAAAGCGATGGCCTCCCCACAGCAGTAGCCCGCTGGCGTCCTGATAGTGGTCAAAGTAGTAGCGAATATTCTCCGCGACCCGCTGCTTATATTTTGCTTCGCCGGTCAGGTTGCTTAACCCTACCAGCACCCGCATCAAGTTTTGCTGGGCCGAGAAGTTCGACAGCACGGTCACTTTACCGTCCGGAAAGACCCATTCCATTTGCTTGCCGGTGCGAGGATCCACGCCATTGGCCAGCAGAGGAGAGTGATGGCCGTACCGATCTCCCGCTTTATCCAGCACGACGTCAGCGAACTGCTTTACGCTGCTCAGGCGCGCGTTCTCCTGGGCGCCAGCACTCAGTGAGAAGAGACTCAGAGCGCCCAATGCCAGGGTGATTTTTGCAATCTTCATTATTATCCTCTTAATGAAAATAAGGGTTTAATAAAACCCTTATTTATTATCTGGCTGACAGGAAGTTATCAGAAGGAGTATTTCACACCAACGCGATAACGCGTTTGGCGTTCATCGGTGGTTTTACTGCCGGAAACGTTGCCGATGGCCATATAAGGAGACCAGTTTTTATCAAATTTATAGGTTAGCTTAAAATCATGGGTCCAGTCGTAGCTTTCGTTATCCGCTAAAATAACCCCCGCGGAGTTGGCTTTTTTATAGTCCAGTTCATAATCGAGCTGATAATCTTTAAGGAATTTCCAGGAAAGAACGCTGGTCAGATTATAGCCGTTCTCCGAGGTGTCTTTAGACGTGCCGATATTGCCTGAATTGCGCTTGTAGTAAGGTCGGTAGCGCAATGAGGCACTGACATCGTCGGTCAGATTCGCTTTACCGCGCAGGTAGGGACGATAGTTGTTTGAGGACGAACTGGTATCCAGAGAGAAGCCGGGCTCAATCTGGAAGGTTTTATTTATTTTATGCACATAGCTCGCCACCACTTCGGTGCCGTTACTCACGGTTTCATCATAGGCTTTATTTTTATCCTGCGAACCTTTCCATTTCCCTTCCAGCGACAGGCCAAAGCCATTGGCAAAACGGTGAGACATCAGCAGTCTGTCTTTATGATTATTGCCGGCTTTGTCATTGGTTTCATGACGATAATCAAATGTCACCGCGTGGGCAGCAATACTGATAAAAGGGATCGTGACTAATAATAAGGAACGAAACATAGGGTGCCTCTACTTTTTTTATTTTCCAAAGGTACAAGAAATTACCTGCCGTAAAGCAGGCAGAACGATACAAATGAAATTATTAGATGGTAGTGTGGTGCCGGGTGCCTCCCGGTGAATCAGGCGCTGACTTCCTGATTCGTCTATAAAAACGAAACGTCGATGAGGGTATTCCTCAATTCAGCATGACCCCGCCGCTTAGGGGGATTCACCACACATTATTCTTTATTCCCTGGTGATGACTAATTAGTACTGTCTGTAATTTTATTGAAAATTACTTTTACACAAAATGAAATGGTGTTTTGAGATCGAGATCTGAATATTAAAAATAGAGGGTAAATATTTTTTATGTCATTTATAAAGATAATCCTAATAATTAATTATTCTTTTAAATCAGCTGGTTGAGTGGTTTCTTTGGGTTTATTTTGCGTTTTTATTTGCGAATATAAGGATTTTTTGTGAATTAACGGTAATCTTATTCCTATATTTTTAAGCGCTCAGTTTGTTAAAACTTAAAAATAGTTCGATGGTTTCAATGGTTAAACCGAAGCCAGTACTGCCGATCCCTTTAAGCTAAACGAAAGCTAAACGGAAATGAGGGCGGTATTGATCTGCCAGACTGACGACATAACACTCTCCGAAAAGTATCCATATGGAAGGATAATAAAAGACGGTAACCTCGGGACTTCAAGATGACTATTCATGGAAAGGATCGTGTATTTATTTCTGGCGTTGAGAATATAGTGCAGGAGCTGAGCGATGGCGCGGATGCCGGGTTAAGCAACTGCGTGTATGTCACCTGCGGGATGGATATCCAGGAGATATATGCTTTGTTCTTTCGCCATCCGCCGGAGCACTACGCCATCTTCATCACCTCTGAGCGCCATTTTGAGACCATCAACCGGCTGTTTCCGGGCCTGTTAAAGCTCTGTTTGTCAGAGAGGTTGACGGTCGAAGAGCTGCGTCAGGCGTTAAAAGTGATGGGCCTGTTATCGGCCCAGAACCAGAGCGTTGCTTATCTGCCCGATACGTTTAATTTTACCCATGCCGAGCAACAGATCATGAGGCTCAGTTTACGCGGCCATTCTCTGGATGATATTGCCCGTATCCGCGGGGTCAGCCCGTCCACGGTCAGCGTCCAGCGTACCCGGCTGATGAAGCGCATGGGAACCAAAAGCCTGCAGGAACTCTGCTCCCTCTATGCGGCTATGCGTGCCAGCGCTTTCTGAATAAACGCAGGGCTGGAATCTGGCGAAATTTGAGATATTATGCTGAGCCATCGTACTAGTATAAAGGTTCAAAGTGATGACGTTTTCCACCCTTGCCGATGCCAGAAGCCAGATCGATTCGATTGATAGCGAACTGGTTAGCCTGATTGCTCAACGTGCTGAGTGCGTTAAAGCCGCTGCCGCATTCAAAACTGACCACTCCGCCGTTCGTGCTCCCGCGCGCGTGCAGCAGGTTATTGATCGGGTTCGCGAAAAGGCGGCTGCCGCAGGGTTACCCGAAGTGATTATTGAGAAAGTGTATCGGTCCATGATAGACGCCTTTATTGAGTATGAGCTTGAGCAACATAATCAGCTACAGCGGCAAAAAAGTAACGGTGTGTTGGGTGAGTGACCCACACGATATTCTCCTGGCGCGCAGGGTCAGTTAGCCTCATTCTGACTCCCCGACGGGCTGCTAAGCTATTATCCCCACGCTCTGATAGCCAGTGCCGCGCTATAGAGCCCGAATCCCCAGGCCAGATGTGTGAGCACGCTTAGCAAGCGAGCCAGCCACGGGTGAGGTGTTTGCGATGCCGCAATGCCGAAGCCCAATGCGGGCTGAAGTACGCTGCACGCAGCCGGAGCATAGGCATTGTGAAGAGTTTAAAAGGATTGTGGCGAGAGAGCTGAGGCTGGTCAGCTAATTAAGAACCTTATACTTTGACGAGAGCATAATGATGGAAAAAAATTTTACGCCTGAGCAAATCGAAATCATTAATCGCGTGGTTTTTGCGCGTATCGAGCATATGAAAGAGAAAGTGATTGAAACCATTGAGCAGACAGAGCGCGATGCGCACCAGCAGCTGGTGGATTGCGGGATTGATATGACCGATTTCTGTCCGGCTAATCAGCACTTTCTCATGATGACAATCGTCCAGGCGCTGATAGATCGGGTGCACGGGAGCGACAGGGCGCTTGCCCGGAAGATAATAACCATGGAGGCGAAGAGACTGAACGTCAGCGTTAACGTCGAGGCAGATAGTTCGAGATAACCTTAAGGCTGAGTCTGCGGCGGACCAGGAAATCCGCGCCCGTCGCCCGGCATCGCACCTTTACAGTTCGCGCAAACGCTCTGCGCTGTTATGCTAAAAACCCGGCAAGCCGCGCTGTAATGAGACCTGACCATGCCCGAACGCGAAAAAAACATCCATATTCAACCCTGTTCTTCTATCTCTCGAACGCATATTCTTCCGGCACTGCTGGCGATTGTCGCCGTATCGAGCCTGTGCGCGTTCGTCTCGCCGCCGCTGGGGCCGTGGCGCGAAATTTTGACCAATCCAGGGATGTATATCGATCTGCTGGCGCTGCTATTTCTGCTGTTTATGCTCTGGAGTTCGACCAAGGTGCGGATGAACCACGTGGCGGTTAACTGGGTACGCTACGGCCTGCTGCTGTGGATTGCCGGTGGCACTTTCGACCTGATGGACGAAATATTCCACCAGCCGCGCTGGATGGGGTACTACTGCGAAGATCTGCTGCGCCTGTCCGGCATGCTGCTGAGCGCGGTCGGGGTCTACAAAATTATTGAGCGCATCAATCTCCTGTACGTCGACGCGCGTTCGCAATCGCTCAAGGATGAGCTGACCCAGCTGCCCAACCGTCGCTTTTTTATCGACACCATCCGCGAGAAGGAGGGGCGCAGGCTGGCGCTGATGATTGTGGATATCGACTACTTCAAGAAAATTAATGACACCTGGGGACATCTGGTGGGGGACGAAGTGCTGTTTGCCCTTGGCAAACAGCTGGCGAAGCTTACCAGCGATAAGGTGTTGCCTTCGAGGATTGGCGGAGAAGAGTTTGCCATTATTGTCGATGGCCTGTCGGCGCAGGAAGTGGATGAACTGGCGCAGTCGATTTTGCAAAACGCCCGCGCGATCTTGATCAACCACGATAACCCGCTGTCGATCAGCATTGGCGTCGGTCTGCGCCATAAAGACGAGCCGCAGAACCTGTTTATTAAAAAGGTCGATGACGCGCTCTATAAGGCGAAAAATAACGGCCGCGGACGGGTTGAATGGGCCGCGTGAACTATCCCTGCTGCGCGCTGCGGCAGTGGCGACGATATTCGGAAGGTGAGCGCTCGGTGTAGCGTTTAAACACCCGGCAGAAATAGTTGCTGTCGACAAAACCGCAGTTGTGGGCGATCTCTTTGACCTTGAGGTCGTAGCCGCGCAGCAGCTTTTTCGCCTTTTCCAGGCGGACGCTGGTGAGAAACTCATTAAAACCGACGGAGCCGGATTTCTGGAATATATGCGACAGGTAGTTGGGCGTAATATGAAAACGCTTCGCTACCGACTCGCGGGTCAGCGGCTGGGTGAGATGCTCTTCGAGATAATCCTGTACCGCCAGAAACAGATCGCGGCTGCGGCTGACGCGCATCTCCAGCCCGACCAGCTGCTCAAGGCAGTGGCTCAACAGGGCCGCGACTACCAGCCTGGCGGTTACCGGGTCCGGCTGCAGGCAGATTTCATTGAGCGACAGCAGCAGGTAGGAGCCCACGCGCGGTCCGAGGCGGGCGACGTTCTGCTTTTCCGTGCGCAGCTGCTTGCCGTCCCAGTGCTGAACGCAAAACCCGAGCTTCTGGCGACCAAACAGAATGCTTAACGTCGACGCCGGCGCGGTCCATTCCGGCAGCGTCCATTTACCCGCCTGAACGTAGAGCACCTGCGAGGCGGAGAGCATCGTCTCCGACAGCGGCAGCCCGCTCTCCTTAAGCTCGCCCTCAAGCACAATTTCCAGCCGTGGAAAGGGCACCTTAAACGCCAGCTCGGGCTCGGAGATATCCGGGTCGGGGAACCTGACGTGCAGATTATCTTTCTGATTTACTAAACGATTTAAAATATCCGCCAGATCGTCAATCATTCCGTATGCCTTAGAAGAGAGCAATTATCCTGTTGATTATAATCTATTTTATCTGCACAGGTTTGTTCTGTATCAGGCGGCTTCGCTAATGATTGCCCTGCAGGAAGGGTGAAAAAGCTGGATTTTGATGGCCATCACACTTTTCCCTGCCGCGTACGCTCGTCCAGTTTTTCGTAGTTTTGCCCTCATGTATTCCCACCCGCCGCCGATTAGAGTTTGTTTTGTGTTATCGATAAGTTAAGGAATATAAATATGGAACAACAATCTGCGGTTTATCTGGATGCGCTGGGGGCGAACGTTGCGCTGAGCCCGGCAATGAAACAGGAGCTGGATACCCTGGGCTACACCGTTGTGCATAACGTGGTGGACGCGGAGTGGCTGGCGGCGATGCGCGCGCTTATCGACGCCATCGTCGAGAGAGAGGGCGATAATCTGGCGATCGAGCACCACCAGGAAGCGACGGCAACCCGCATCGCCAACCTGATTAACAAAGGCGCGATTTGGGAAAAGGTCTGGTCCCATCCGCTGATTCTCTCCGCCTGTCGGCATGTTTTTCAGGGGGATTTTAAAGTCTCCAGCCTGAACGCGCGGGAAGCGTTGTTCGACGGCGGCCATCAGCCGCTGCATGCGGACTGGAAAAAGCCGCGTCACGATTTTCCGAAAGTGCATCTGGTGAATACCATCTGGGCTATCGATGATCTGAGCGCTGAAAACGGCGCGCCGCGCATTATTCCCGGCACCCATTTGCGTCCGGAGCTGCCGGAAGCGGTGCTGGATGACCCGGAGCTGGCGCATCCTGATGAGGTGGTGTTCGCCGCGCCGGCGGGCAGCGTGATGATTTATAACGCCCACGCCTGGCACGGCGGGACGCGCAACCGCGTCGGCAGCAGAAGGCGCGTGCTGCACGGCTTATATATCGACAGAGCGGATACCGCGCAGCAGGATCAGCAGCGCTGGCTGACGCCGGAAACCGCCAGCCGCCTGACGCCCGCGCAGAAATGGCTGCTGGGGGTGGCGTAAAAATCGCATGGAATTGTAGCCCCGGTAAGCGCAGCGCGACCGGGGGAAGTCTGAGCGGGCGCGGTGCTATTTCCCCGGGCCGCGGCGCAAGCGCCTTGCCCGGGCTACAAAACGGCAAACGGCGGTGAACCTGTAGCCCCGGTAAGCGCAGCGCGACCGGGGGAAGTCTGAGCGGGCGCAGTGCTATTTCCCCGGGCCGCGGCGCAAGCGCCTTGCCCGGGCGACAAAATCACCGGTGTACTCACGGGATCTCAAGATAAACCACCGGCTTTTTCATAATGCATTTCACCGCGTCGACAATCTGCTGCGGCTGCAGCAGAAAGGTTTTGATGCTGGTCTTAATGGTGCGGATGCCGCTAAAGCGTCCGGCATCGTCAATTTCAATATCCGTCACCAGCAGAACGACATCGGCATGGGCGATATCGTCGGCCATGATTTTGTTCTCAACCCCCAGCGCGCCCTGGGTTTCAATTTTGATATTCCATTTCTCCTGGTGGCCGACTTTTTCCAGCCGCTCGGCCGCCATATAGGTGTGAGCGACGCCGCTGACGCAGGCCGTGACGGCAACGATAGTGAAATCCATAGCATCCTCCTGGCGTTATCCGCCGACGGTCACGCTAAAACCGGCCCGTTCGGCCAGCGTCCTGAATGGCTGAATCTCAGATTCTGCAGGGGCTTTAATCATCGACATCGACCATTTTTTTCCCAGTAAGTGATATTTGGGTTCGCCGTACTGATGGAACGGCAGAAGATGAATTTCCGGCAGCTTAAAGGGGGCCAAAAACGCCAGAATCCGGCGGAAATTCGCTTCATCAAGCGTGAATCCCGGAATCAGCGGCACCCGGGGGATCACGTGAATATGCGCTTCCACCAGACGGGTAAAGTTATCCAGCACCCGCGGCATATTCATCCGCAGCTGCTCGCGGGCCAGCGTTTCATCCATGATTTTTAGATCGAACAGCACTTCATCGCAGGCCTGCGCCAGCGGAAAAAAGCGGCGGTATGCGGTATCGCCCGCCGTTTCAATCGCCGTTCTGATCCCCCATTCGCGCAGGCGGCGTAGCAGGCGCGCGGCGAATTCGGCCTGCATCAGGACTTCGCCGCCCGACAGGGTCACGCCGCCGCCGGAGGCGCGGAAGAAGACCTCATCCTTCAGCACCTCTTTAAGCAGATTATCGAGGGTGACGTCGCGGCCAATCTGCTGCCACGCGCCGGAAGGGCACTCGACCACGTCCTGCTGGCAGCGGGAGCAGCGCAGGCACTTGCTCTCGCGGCGTACGGTCTGAATTTGCGGCGAGATCGACTCCGGATTGGCGCACCAGGGACAGGTATGCGGGCAGCCTTTAAAAAACACGACGGTGCGGATCCCCTGACCATCATTCAAAGAGTAGCGCTGGATATTAAAAATGCGCGCCTTATCGGCGCGCGTTTCCAGGACCTCACAGCTGATGCGCGGTGCGGCGGATAATGTCATCCTGAATCTCCTGCGACAGCTCGACGAAAAAGGCGCTGTAGCCCGCAACTCGCACCACCAGGCCGGCAAAATCCTGCGGCCGCTGCTGGGCTTCGCGCAGCGTATCGGCGTTAACCACGTTGAACTGAATATGCTGCAGCTTCAGCCTGGTGAATGCCTGCAGGAAGTCGGCCAGCTTATTGAGGCCGCCGTCGCCGGCAAGGGTCGCCGGGGTGAATTTGATGTTCAGCAGCGTACCGTTGGAGAGCAGAAAGTTATCCAGCTTGCTGACCGACTTAAGCACCGCGGTCGGCCCCTGCACGTCCTGGCCGAGCATCGGCGAGAGCCCGCCGTCCGCCAGCTGCTCTCCGGCCAGGCGTCCGTCCGGAGTGGCGCCGACGACCGAGCCGAGCGGCACGTGGGCAGAGACGGTATAGGAGCCCGGCGTAAAGCGACCGCCGCGCGGGTTGCGGTACTGCTCTACCTCTTTGCAGTAGAATCGCAGCAGATCGGCGCTGATGTTGTCCACTTCGTCAATATCGTTGCCGTATTTCTCGAAGCGGTTGATCAGGCGCGCGCGGATTTTTTCCCCTTCCGGCGTCTGGAAGTTGGCTTTCAGCACCGCGATCAGTTCAGCGAAGCTGAGCCGTTTTTGCTCAAACACCATCCCTTTAAGCGCGTGCAGCGAGTCGCTGAGGTTAGCGATGCCGATGCCCTGGACCCCGGAGAAGTTATAGCGCGCGCCGCCTTCGGTGATATCCTGGCCGTGCTGCACGCAATCCTCAATAAAGGAAGAGAGCAGGGGAACCGGCGCCCAGTCGCGGTGGCCGATATCGCAAATATTGCTGCCTTCGACCATCAGCCTAATGTAATAGCGAATCTTGTCGCGGATCTGGTTGATCAGCCCGTCCCAGGTGATGTCAGGGTTACTTTCGTTTTCCAGCATCACGATTTCCATCACCTTCAGCAGGTTGAACATGGCGATATCGTGCAGGCCGTAGGTGCGCCCCGGGATCGACAGCTCAACGCAGCCAACCACCGAGTAATCCCGCGCGTCATCCAGCGAGACGCCGCGGTTGAGAAACGCCGGGATCACCACTTCATCATTGAAGATTTGCGGAATGCCGGTGCCGAGGCGAATGGTCTCGGCGGTTTTGCGCAGGAAAGGGCGATCGACCAGCTCGTTGACCCGCACGCCGAGGTTCGGCTGCGGCAGGCGAACGTTCTGGTAGGCGTCGAGGGATAAAAACGACAGGATATTGACCGCGCTGCGTCCGGTCTCGGTCAGGCCGCCGAGCAGGGCGGTATAGCCGGTTGGGAAGCCCGCGAAGTAGCGCGCGCTGCTGGTGGAGCGCAGCAGGACAATATCGTTGCACTTCACCCACAGCGACTCCAGCAGCTCCTGAAGAAACTGCGGATCCTGGCCGCGATTCAGCGAAGCCTGATAGTACGGCAGCATGTACTGGTCAAAGCGGCCCAGCGAAATGGAGCTGGCGTTGGATTCATACTGCAAAATGATGTTCATATACCAGAAGAGCTGGCAGGCCTGCCAGAAATCTTCCGGACGGTGCACCGCGTTATGGCGGGAGATGTCCGCGATGGTCTCCAGCTCTTTGCGCCGCTGCCCGTCGCCGCAGCCGGCGGCCATGTCATCGGCAAGCGCCGCATAGCGCAGAATATGGCGCTGGGAGGCTTCCAGCAGGATCAGCACCGCCTGATAAAAATTGTTCTGCGGGTGCCGCTGACTCACCGCTTTCATCTCCGCCACCAGCGCGGCGAGGCCGTTTTCCAGCAGGCGAGGGTAGTCGATGATGATATGTCCCTGGCCTTTATCGGTCTGGTTGACGCTAAAAATCTGCGTGCTGACGGCGGCCTTCACTTCATCGGTCATCTGGGCGTTGATGAAGTCCTTCATCGAGCGATTTTCCCAGTAGGGGAACAGCACTTCGCGGTAGATGCGCTTATCTTCTTCGCTGATGTTGAAGCGGTCCTGCGGGCGGGTCGGGAACTGGTCCAGCTCCTTGAGCAGCCAGTAGGGATCCATCTCCGGCGACATGATCCCGGCGCGCGGCTTGATCGTACGGTTACCGGCAATCAGTTCATCATCACGAATCGAAATCTGCACATGATCGAGGACCCATGCGGTCGCTTTCGCCCGGCGGATCATCACCGGCTCCCCCTCGGTCTGTTTATGGCTGGCGGTGTAGAGCAGCGCTCGCTCGAGGGAGATTTCGCGCGGGTTGGCGAACAGACGATCTTTTAAGCGTTGAGTGCGATTAGTCATGACAAGCTCCATGTTATTTTGCGGGGCGCAGGCCGCGCCCCGTGTATTCAGTCAGGCATTCTGCGAAAGGTGGCTGTCGATTTTGTTCATAATGGCTTCGGCGCGCTTCACGGCGTCGCTGATGTTGACGCGCACGATGGTTTTACCGGCAAAACGCTCCTCAAACTTGATGCCGATATCTTTGGTCAGAATCACCATATCGGCGCTGGCGACGTCTTCTGCGGTCAGCTCGTTCTCAATGCCGATGGAGCCCTGGGTCTCGACTTTGACCTGCCAGCCTTTGGCCTTAGCGGCGCTCTCCAGCGATTCGGCGGCCATATAGGTGTGGGCGACGCCAGACGGGCAAGCGGTAACGGCGATAATTTTGGTCATACAATATTCCTTCCCGTGTCTCAGTTAATTTCGAAATCAAGATCCATCTCGTCATCGGCTTTGGCGTCAGACGTTTTCTTTTTCGCCAGGGCCTTAAGCAGGATGACGCAGGCGGCGCTGACGATGGCGCCAACCGCGAGGCCAGCAATAAATCCGCCTTTACCCTCAACGACCGGCAGAACGATAAGCCCGCCCCAGCCGGCATAGCACTGGGCGCCGAGCAGCGCGGCGGTAACGCAGCCGGCGGCGGCGCCGATCATATTGGCGGGGATAACGCGCAGCGGGTCGGCGGCGGCGAAGGGGATCGCGCCTTCGGTCACGCCAACGCAGCCCATCACCAGCGCGGCCTTACCGGTTTCGCGCTCTTCCGCGGAGAAGTATTTACGTCCAATCAGCGTTGCCAGGCCCATGCCCAGCGGCGGCACGGCGATACCGACGGCGGCGATGGCCACCACGCTGTAAACGCCCTGGGAAACGCAAATCAGCATGAAGGCGTAGGCGACCTTATTCACCGGACCGCCCATGTCGAAGGCCAGCATCAGGCCCATGATGATGGCGAGAATCACGATGCTGCCTTCGCGCATGCCCTGCAGCCAGCCGGTCAGGCTGGCGGTGAGCGCGCCAATCGGCTCGCCGAGGCCCCACATCATGATCCCGGCGGTAATAAAGGTGCCGATAATCGGGATAACGAAGATGGGCATCACCGAGCGCAGCACCTTGTGCACCGGGATTTTCTTCAGGTAGTAGACCACCAGCCCGCCAATGATCCCGGCAATCAGCGCGCCGAAGAAACCGGCGCCGAAGCTGTTGCCGACCCAGGCGCCGATAGCGCAGGGAGCCAGCGCCGCGCGGTCGGAGATGGAGTAGCCGATATAGGCCGCCAGAAACGGCACCATAAGCGTCAGGCCGGCCACGCCGATATCAAACAGTTTTTTCAGGTTAGGGTCGGTGGCGGCATCGGGCACCGCGCCCTTGCCGTACAACATGACGGAGACTGCCAGCAAGATCCCACCGGACACGACAAACGGGATCATATGTGAAACCCCGGTCATGAGGTGCTGGCGGGTATTTTTTAATATTTGCACCAGTTCATTCATTGTTATTCTCCTGAGCGCTGCGTGGCCCGTGACTGAGTTGATGCTTCAACCTTAGAAAAAGGGCGGCGCATAAAATAGTAGAGAAAAAGTGCATTTACTGGATATTTGTAAGGCCAGAGGAAAATTGCGATCCACCTCAAATCTTAGCGCTGGTGGGTTTTTGGCGCCGTTAGTCAGGCGATTTGTGACCGCGAGCATAAAAAAGAGTCGGGCATACAATTATCCAGTAATTGCCACTTTTATCGTGTAGTGGCGGGCCGGTTCTTTCTTTACCTTTTGGCTAAATACGCATTATTCAGGAGGAAGGCGATGGCTCTGGTAATTGAATTCATATGTGATTTGCCCAACGGCGTGCATGCGCGTCCGGCAAGCCTGGTAGAAACCCTGTGCAATACTTTTTCGTCTTCGGTCGAATGGTTAAATACCCGCACGGAAGGACGCGGAAACGCGAAAAGCGCGCTGGCGATTATCGGCACCAATACCTTGAAGGGGGACCGCTGCCAGCTGGTCGTCAGCGGCGAAGATGAACAGCAGGCGTTTGACGCGCTGTCAGCATTCATCAGCGAGGAGTTCCCGCACTGCGATGCGCCGCTGCCGACGGCGGAATCCATGGACGTTCAGCCGGTTCCTGAATCCCTCTCGCGCCTCAATCCCACGCTGTTTCACGCCCAGCCGGTCTGCGCCGGCAGCGCGGGCGGCAGGCTCACCCATCTTAAGTCCCTCGACCTGCGCGATTCAGGCGCGCTGCCCGCAGCGGGCGCAATTGAACAGGAACAGGCGGCGCTGGACAAGGGCCTGACCCTGCTGGTGAAAAATATTGAGTTCCGCCTGCTGGATAACGACGGTACCGCCAGCGCGATCCTTGAGGCGCATCGCTCTCTGGCCACCGACGCCTCGCTGCGCCAGCATCTGCTGGGCGGGCTGCTGAGCGGCCTGAGCTGCGCTGAGGCGGTGGTTGCGACCGGCGAACATTTTTGCGCCCAGTTCAGCGCTTCCGGCAATAGTTATTTGCAGGAGCGGGTGCTGGACGTGCGCGATGTCTGCTTCCAGCTTCTGCAGCATATCTACGGTGAGGATCGTTTTCCGGCACCGGGTAAGCTGACGGAAGAGGCCGTCTGCCTCGCCGATGAACTCACCCCCAGTCAGTTTCTTGAACTGGATAAAACCCTGCTTAAAGGCCTGCTGCTGCGCAGCGGCGGCACCACTTCACATACGGTGATCCTCGCGCGTTCGTTCAATATTCCCACCCTGGTGGGCGTCGATATGGAGGCGCTGCTGCCGTGGGTCGATCGGCGAGTACAGATTGACGGTAACGCCGGGCTGGTGGTGGTGAATCCCGATGAAGCGGTGGCGCGCTACTATCAGCAGGAGGCCTGGGTGCAGGCGCAGATCCGCCGCCAGCAGCAGGCCTGGCTGGATAAAGCGGGGCGTACGGAAGACGGTATTCGCCTGGAGGTGGCGGCCAACATCGCCCATTCGGTAGAGGCGTCGGCGGCCTTCAACAACGGCGCGCAGTCGGTAGGCTTGTTCCGCACCGAAATGCTCTATATGGACAGGCCCAGCGCGCCGTCGGAAAACGAGCTGTATAACCTATTTTGCCAGGCGCTGGAGCCGGCTAACGGGCGCAGCATTATCATCCGCACCATGGATATCGGCGGCGACAAGCCGGTGGCCTACCTCAACATTCCGGCGGAGAACAACCCGTTCCTCGGCTACCGGGCGGTGCGTATTTATGAGGAGTATCAGGCGCTGTTCCGCACTCAGCTGCGGGCGATTCTGCGCGCTTCCGCGCACGGCGCGCTGAAAATCATGATCCCGATGATCTCCTCGATGGAGGAGATTCTGTGGGTGAAAGAGCAGCTGGCGGATGCCAAACAGTCGCTGCGCAGCGAACAGATTCCGTTTGATGAAAAGATCCCGCTGGGCATTATGCTCGAGGTGCCGTCGGTGATGTTTATCATCGACCAGTGCTGCGAAGAGATTGATTTCTTTAGTATCGGCAGCAACGACCTGACCCAGTATCTGCTGGCGGTGGATCGCGATAACGCCAGGGTGACGCGCCACTACAACAGCCTCAATCCGGCCTTTTTACGCGCGCTGGATTACGCGGTTCAGGCGGTGCATCGCCAGGGTAAATGGATCGGCCTGTGCGGCGAGCTGGGGGCCAAAGGTTCCGTGCTGCCGCTGCTGGTGGGGCTGGGGCTGGATGAGCTGAGCATGAGCGCGCCGTCGATCCCGGCGACCAAGGCGCGTCTGGCGCAGCTGGACAGCCGCGCCTGCCGTCAGCTGCTGAATCAGGCGATGCAGTGTCGTACTTCGCTGGAGGTCGAGCACCTGCTGGCCCAGTTCCGTATGACCCAGCAGGATGCGCCGCTGATTACCCCTCAGTGCATTACGCTGAACAGCGACTGGCGCAGTAAAGAGGAGGTGATTAAGGGCATGACCGACAATCTGCTGCTGGCCGGGCGCTGCCGCTATCCGCGTAAGCTGGAAGCGGATCTGTGGGCCCGCGAAGCGGTGTTCTCCACCGGGTTAGGGTTTAGCTTCGCCATTCCGCACAGTAAATCGGAGCATATTGAGCAGTCGACCATCAGCGTCGCCCGTCTGGCGCAGCCGGTGGCGTGGGGCGACGACGAGGCGCAGTTTGTGATTATGCTGACGCTCAATAAGCATTCGGCGGGGGATCAGCATATGCGTATTTTCTCGCGGCTGGCGCGGCGCATTATGCATGCGGAGTTCCGGCAATCGCTGGTGACGGCGCAGAGCAGCGAGGCGATTGCGGCGCTGCTGCAGCGCGAGCTGGAGCTGTAATTCGGTCCGGAGCATCTCCCCGGTGGCGCTTGCGCTTACCGGGGCTACGGGTTTCCAGCCGTCTGTGGGGCAGTAGCCCGGGTAAGGCGTTTACGCCGCGACCCGGGATTTCCGGGTCCGGTGCCTGAGGGAGGCAGATTGGGTAGCCCGGACAGGCGCGTAAGCGCCGCCTCCGGGACGATGTTCTTGCAGCTACGATATGCCTCTGAAACAACGTGTTATGCAGCGATGCCCTGGTGCCCGCTGAAATCGGCGAACCGGAGGTCCGAAGACAAGGGCTGGCCGCCAGGGATGGCGGACAGAGGCGAATCGAGACAGCGATGTCGAGTTGAGCCGACCGCAGGCTGAGGTCCGGGAGGTGAGCGCAGTGCGCAGCACCGATTTCTTTGCGGGACCGCGGGGATTGTAAAGGGGGAGACGGTTTTCTCCCCCTTTACCCGTTCACCTACCACGGTGAGACATTTTCTGCGGGATAATAGTGAACGGAACCCTTGCACACTTTCCCGGAGGCGGCGCTTACGCGCCTGTCCGGGCTACTTTTGTTCAACAATCGCCCGACAAATCGCCTCGCCCACCTGCTGGGTGGAGGCGCTGCCTTGCATATCCGGCGTCTTCGGTCCGCTGGCAATGGTCTGCTCAATCGCCGCCAGAATACCGTCGTGGGCGGCCTGGTAGCGTGCGTCCCCGTTGCCGAGGAAGTCGAGCATCATCGCGCCGGCCCAGATGGTGGCAATCGGGTTGGCGATATTTTTGCCGTAAATATCCGGCGCCGAACCGTGTACCGCTTCAAACAGCGACGGAAAGGTGCGATCCGGATTGAGGTTTGCCGACGGGGCAATGCCGATGGTGCCGGTACAGGCCGGGCCGAGATCGGAGAGGATATCGCCGAACAAATTGGAGCCGACCACCACGTCAAAACGCTCCGGCTGCAGCACGAAGCGGGCGCACAGAATATCAATATGCTGCTTATCCCATTTCACCTCCGGGTAGTGCTGCGCCATCGCTTCGACGCGCTGGTCCCAGAAGGGCATGCTGATGGCCAGACCGTTGGATTTGGTCGCCGAGGTCAGGGTTTTGCGCGGGCGGCTCTGCGCCAGCTCGAAGGCGTAGCGCAGGATCCTGTCAACGCCGCGACGGGTAAATACCGACTCCTGAATCACCACTTCATGCTCGGTCCCCGGATTCACATGGCCGCCGAGGGCGGAATATTCCCCTTCGGTGTTTTCACGCACCACGTAGAAATCGATATCGCCGGGCTGTTTACCCGCCAGCGGGCAGGGGACGCCGGGGAACAGGCGCACCGGACGCAGGTTGACGTACTGGTCGAACTCGCGGCGGAACTTCAGCAGCGAGCCCCACAGGGAAATGTGGTCCGGCACGATATCCGGCCAGCCGACCGCGCCGAAGTAGATCGCATCAAACGTTTGCAGCTGCGCGCGCCAGTCGTCGGGCATCATGGCGCCGTGCTGCGCGTAATAGTCGCAGCTGGCCCACTCAAAGTGCTCGAAGCTTAACGCCAGCCCCCAGCGTTCGGCGGCGGCCTGCAGTACGCGGACGCCTTCCGGCAGCACTTCTTTACCGATGCCATCGCCGGGGATGGCGGCAATACGTAAGGTTTTATTCATTGTTATTCTCAGTTTGAGGTAAGGAAAATTGACTTCACCGCTATCCTATAATTGACTGATTCATAATTAATCCCGTTAACTGGTGAAACATAAAACACGAATCATGAATAATCTGCCGCTGCTGAACGATTTACGCGTATTTATGCTGGTTGCCCGCCGCGCCGGTTTTGCCGCCGCCGCGGAAGAGCTCGGCGTCTCGCCGGCTTTCGTCAGCAAGCGCGTGTCGCTGCTGGAGCAAACGCTCAACGTCCAGCTGCTGCACCGTACCACCCGGCGCGTGGCTATCACCGAAGAGGGCGAGCGCATCTACGAATGGGGACTACGCATTTTGCAGGATGTCGACCAGATGATGGATGAGCTCTCCGATGTGCGGCAGGTGCCGCAGGGGACGCTGCGGATTATCAGCAGCTTTGGCTTTGGCCGGCGGGTAGTCGCGCCGGCGCTCTCCGAGCTAGCCCGTCGCTACCCGCAGCTGGAGATCCGTTTTGACGTCGCCGACCGGCTGGTGGATTTGGCCAATGAAGGGGTCGATCTGGATATTCGCGTCGGCGACGATATCGCGCCCAATCTGATAGCCCGCCAGCTTGCCAGCAATCACCGCATCCTCTGCGCCTCGCCGGCGTTTGTCGCCCGCTATCCCCGGCCGAAACAGCTCAGCGATCTCGCCGCGCTGCCCTGTCTGGTGATCAAAGAGCGCGACCGGCCCTTTGGCGTCTGGCAGCTGCGCGATGATAAAGAGGGGGAGCACGCCATCAAGGTGACCGGACCGCTGTCGTCTAACCACGGTGAAATCGTCCATCAGTGGTGCCTGGAGGGACAGGGGATTGCGCTGCGCTCGTGGTGGGACGTCAGGGAAAATATCGCCAGCGGCAATCTGGTGCAGCTGCTGCCGGAGTACTATCAGCCCGCCAATATCTGGGCGGTATACGTGTCGCGGCTGGCGACCTCGGCCAAAATTCGTACCACCGTGGAGTTTTTGCGCCACTACTTCCAGCAGCGATTTCCGCCGCACAACGGCGAGGAAAAATAGCCGACGGCGGGCACCGTCGGCCGGGGGATTACACGCCGAGCCGATCGCGCAGGCTGTAGTAAGTCGCGCCCATGGCGGTAAACGGAATACGCAGGCTGCGCCCGCCGGGGAACGGATAGTGCGGCAGCCTGGCGAAGGCGTCGAAACGTTCGGCGTCCCCGCGCAGCAGCTCCGAAATCAGCCGTCCGGCGAGGTGGGTACAGGTGACCCCGTGGCCGCTGTAGCCCTGCATATAATAGATATTGTTATCGAGGCGGCCAAACTGCGGCATTCGCGAGAGGGTCAGCAGGAAGTTGCCGGTCCAGCGGTAGTCGATTTTCACCCCCTGCAGCTGCGGGAAGGTTTTCAGCAGCTTCGGCATAATCAGCCGCTCAACGTCGTCCGGATCCCGCGCGCCGTACACCACGCCGCCGCCGTACAGCAGACGGTTGTCGGCGGTCAGGCGGTAGTAATCCAGCAGATAGTTACAATCTTCTACGCAGTAGTTTTTCGGGATCAGCGAGCGCGCCAGATCCTCAGACAGCGGCGCGGTGGTGACCACCTGGGTGCCGCACGGCATGCTGCGTTTCGCCAGCTCCGGCTCGAGCTTATCGCCGAGATAGGCGTTACCGGCGACGATCACGTAGCGGGCGGTGACCTGTCCGCGTGCGGTGGTCACTACCGCCGGGCTGCTGTGCTGAATGCCGGTGACCGGTGATTGTTCGTAAACCCGGCCGCCGTTGAGCCGAATGGCGTCCGCTTCGCCAATCGCCAGATTGAGCGGATGGATATGACCGCCGCTGTGGTCCAGCAGCGCGCCGGCGTAGCGGTCGCTGTCCACTTCGCGACGAATGGCGCTGGCATCCAGCAGCTCCAGCTGGGTATTGCCGTAGCGCTCCCAGTTCGCTTTCTGCTCTTCCAGGGTCTCCAGCTGTTTATGATTCAGCGCGACAAACAGCCCGCCGGGGCGATAGTCGCAGGCAATCTGATAGCGCTGGATACGTTCACGAATAATGTCGCCGCCTTCAAACATCATGCTGCCGAGCATTTTCGCGGCATCCGGGCCGTAGGTTTTTTCGATAACGTCGATATCGCGGCTATAGGAGTTGACTAGCTGGCCGCCGTTGCGTCCGCTGGCGCCGAAGCCGATGCGCGCGCCTTCCAGCAGCACCACATCGTAGCCCATTTCGGCCAGATGCAGCGCCGAAGAGAGGCCGGTATAGCCGCCGCCGACGACGCAGACGTCGCAGCTGATCGATTCGTCCAGCGTCGGGAACGGCTCATAGCGGTTGGCGCTGGCGGCGTAATAGCTGGTGGTATGTTCGCTCATGATTAAGACTCCAGGGCAATCCAGATAGTTTTCAGTTCAGTGAATTTTTCCAGCGCGTGCAGGGACTTATCGCGCCCGTTGCCGCTCTGCTTATAGCCGCCGAAGGGCACGGTCATATCGCCATCGTTGTAGTTGTTCACAAAGACGGAGCCGGCTTTCAGACGGCGGCTGACGCGGTGAGCGCGGGAGAGATCGCGGGTCCAGACCGCCGCGCCGAGGCCGTAGCGGCTGTCGTTGGCCAGCGCCAGCGCCTGCTCTTCGGTTTTAAAGCGGGTCACCACCAGCACCGGGCCGAAGATCTCCTCCTGGCTGAGGGCGGAGGCGGGGTCGACGTCGACGAAGATGGTTGGGCCGACCGCCGCGGGCCACGGATTTTTACGTCCATCCAGCAGCAGCGTGCTGTGCGCTTCGCCGGCGCGAATGAAGCTGTGGACGCTATCGGCGTGGCTATTGTCGATCAGCATGCCCATGGTGGTATTCGGGTCGAGTGGATTGCCAGGCTGCCAGCCCTTTGCCTGCTCTTTTAGCAGGTCGAGAAAGCGGTCGGCGATGCTCTCCTCAAGCAGCAGACGGGTACCGGCGATACAGACCTGGCCCTGATTGTAGAAAATACCGCCGGCGGTGGCGTTAACTGCTTTTTGCAGGTCCGGGCAGTCGGCAAAGACGATATTGGCGCTTTTACCGCCCGCCTCCAGCCAGACGCGCTTCATATTGCTGTCGCCCGCGTCTTTCAGCAGCTGTTTACCGGTGCGGGTGGAGCCGGTAAAGGTGATGACTTCAACGTCATGATGCTGCGCCAGCGCCTGACCGGCCTCATGGCCGAAACCGCTCACCACGTTGAATACGCCGTCCGGCAGCCCGGCCTGTTTCGCCAGGCCCGCCAGGCGCAGAGCGGTAAGCGGGGATTTTTCCGACGGCTTAAGCACCACGCTGTTGCCGGACGCCAGCGCCGGGCCAAGCTTCCAGCAGGCCAGCAGCAGCGGAAAATTCCACGGCACCACCGCCGCAATCACGCCAATCGGTTCGCGGACGATCATGGCCAGTTCGTTGCCGCCGGTGGGGGCGACTTCGCCGTACACTTTATCGATGGCTTCGGCGTACCAGCGGATCGCGCGGGCGGCGCCGGGGACATCGTCGCGCAGGCTGTGGCGAATCGGTTTACCGGTGTCGAGGGTTTCCAGCAGCGCCAGCTCTTCGCGATGGGCTTCCATCAGGTCGGCGAATTTATGCAGCACCGCTTTGCGCTGGGCAGGGGAGGCCTGCGACCAGTCGCCGCGATCGAAGACGCCGCGGGCGGCCTGGACCGCGCGCTCGACGTCGGCCTTTTTGCCGCGCGCGACCTCGGCGAGCGTCTGCTGGGCGGTAGGGTCGACGGTGGCGAACACGCTATTATCGGCGGCGGCGCTGTATTCGCCGTTAATAAATAGCCGCGTTTCAATCGCGATATTGTTTGCTTTTTCTTGCCAGTAAGCCAGGTTGTGAAAATCCATCATGACTCCTTAATGACATAATCGGAAAAATAAAAAAGTGGTGATTTCAGACCCTCAGGGCGCAGGGCGTCCCCGGGGTTGAGTACCGTTTAAATTGCCCATTAACAGGCGTGAATTATCCGGGGCCAGCGGAATAAGTCTTTCCGCATTGCGCAAGGTGAACTGCGTTATCTTCGCGCCGCCGGAGTTAGCCTCCGGCGGCGCAGGCCGGAAGAAAGCCTGAGAAAACCTCAGGCTAAAAAATCAGAATGTGGTGGGGGTATGGGCGCTGATAATTCGGCAGATACCCGCCGAGGTGTTGCTGAAGCTATGCGGTATGCCGGTGTTAATGGCATAGCTTTGCCCAGCCACCAGATGATACGCCTGACCGTTGATGGTCAGCACGACTTCACCTTCCAGTATGGTGCCTATCTCCTCACCCTGATGCTTGATCCTCTCCCCGGTTGTGGTTCCAGGCTGGTACGTTTCAAAAATCATCGCCAGCGTGCGGTTCGGATTACCATTATGAACCAGCTTCATCGACACCCCCTGACTGCCGATTTCAATCAGATCGTCCTGATTGATAACCACCTGCGGTTCAGCCGGTTTTTCTGGTTCAGAAAAGAATTCCGAGAGCGACAGCCCGTAGACTTTCAGCAGCTTTTGCAGCGTACTGATCGCAGGACTGACTTTGTCCTGCTCTATGGTGCTGATGGCACTATGTGTTAACCCAGACAGTTCGGCGGCACGACGCTGTGAGAGACCCAGCTGTTGGCGGATCTCTGACAGACGTTTCCCTGGCGCCAGTCCGTCATCGCTCATATTTGCATTTCCTTAACGGTAGTGGTCAGAGTCGCTGTTTTTCAGCAACATATACCCGTCATACTTCAAGTTGCTTGTGCGTTGGCTTTGCTCGCTCACCCCAGTCACTTACTCCAGTAAGCTCCTGGGGATTCCCTCACTTGCCGCCTTCCTGCAACTCGAATTATTTTGGCTATAGCTCTGACAGGCGGTGATAAAACCTTCAAACAACATTCGCGACAGGGCGTATTCGCTACTGTTCCATTCAGGATGCCACTGCACGCCGAGGGCGAAAGGGTGGTCGTTAACGCTGACCGCTTCCACCAGCCCGTCCGGAGAACGCGCCTCCACGCGCAGCCGTGGACCCGTCGTTTTTGCTCCCTGCCCGTGTAACGAGTTTACCCAAAACGTGTTGCAGCCCGGTATTAACTGAGAAAGTAATCCTCCTTGCTGAACCTGAACTTCATGCGAGGGCGCATATTGCTGCTCGACGGGAAGTTCGGGGTCTTCGCGGTGTTCAAGAAGCTCAGGCTGCTCGAACAGACGACGATACAGAGTCCCGCCGGTGGCGACAACCAGTTCCTGTAGTCCACGGCAGATGGCGAAAATGGGGATGCGCCTTTCGAGCGCGGCGTCGATCAGCGCCATGCTCAGAAGATCACGCCCGGGATCGGCGTCAGGCTCATCGCCGTTTTCACCATAGAGGTGCGGCTGTACGTTGCTCGGGCTGCCGGGCAGATAAATGCCGTCCAGTTTCGGCAGTAGCGCAGAAAGCAGTTCCGGCTCGGCCAGCGCGTGCGGCAGGGCAATCGGCACGCCGCCGGCGTTCACAATCGCGTTCAGGTACTTCTCTTGCAGAGTCTGGGTCTGGTGACCCTTAAGCCTGTTTCGACACATCACCACGCCAATAACTGGCTTGTACATTATATTTTCCATGATCGCCCTCACAAAGTGGACTAAATTATGACCGGATTAGCGGGTAAAACGGCCATTTCGTTCAATATTTTCTCAATCTAGCAGTGGATATAGCCCTTTGCAAACTTAATTTAACATTTGACAAACAATTTGTTTGCATACACATTCGAAGGGTGGACATTATATTTAACAGTGCCATTCAGGGTCCGAAACTAAAACAACGGCGGTGAATCATGGAAACCAATATCGTAGAAGTTGAGAATTTTGTTCAGCAGTCGGAAGAGAGACGGGTCAGCGCATTCACCTGGGAAGTGAAGCGCTACCTCGAGCGTTACCCCAATACGCAATACGTTGATGTGCTGCTAACCGACCTGAACGGCTGCTTCCGCGGTAAGCGGATCCCGGTGTCCAGCCTGAGCAAGCTGGAGAAGGGGTGCTATTTCCCGGCTTCGGTGTTTGCGATGGATATTCTCGGCAACGTGGTGGAAGAGGCGGGGCTCGGCCAGGAGATGGGCGAACCAGACCGCACCTGCGTGCCGGTGCTGGGAACCTTAACCCCGTCGGCGGCGGACCCGGAATACATTGGTCAGGTTCTGCTGACCATGGTTGATGAAGATGGCGCTCCCTTTGACGTTGAGCCGCGGAACGTGCTGAACCGGCTCTGGCAGCAGCTGCGCCAGCGCGGGCTGTTCCCCGTGGTAGCGGTAGAGCTGGAGTTCTATTTACTTGACCGCAAGCGCGACGCGGAAGGTTACCTGCAGCCGCCGTGCGCGCCGGGAACCGGCGATCGCAATACCCAAAGCCAGGTTTACTCCGTCGACAACCTCAACCACTTTGCCGACGTGCTTAACGAAATCGACGAGATCGCCCAGCTCCAGCTGATCCCCGCCGACGGCGCGGTGGCGGAAGCCTCTCCCGGCCAGTTTGAAATCAACCTCCACCATACCGATAACGTGCTCGACGCCTGCGATGATGCGCTGGCGTTAAAACGTCTCGTGCGTTTGATGGCGGAGAAGCATAAGATGCACGCCACTTTTATGGCGAAACCCTATGAAGAGCACGCCGGTAGCGGGATGCATATCCATATCAGTATGCAGAACAACAAAGGCGAGAACGTGCTGGCGGACGCGGACGGCGAAGATTCCGCGATGTTAAAACGCGCGCTCGCCGGGATGATTGACCTGATGCCGGCGTCGATGGCGCTGCTGGCGCCAAACGTGAACTCGTATCGTCGTTTCCAGCCGGGAATGTACGTGCCGACCCAGGCGTCGTGGGGGCACAACAACCGGACGGTGGCGCTGCGCATTCCGTGCGGCGATCGGCACAATCACCGCGTCGAGTATCGCGTGGCCGGGGCGGACGCCAACCCGTATCTGGTGATGGCGGCGATTTTTGCCGGCATCCTCCACGGTCTGGATAATCCGCTGCCGTTACAGGAAGAGGTGGAGGGCAACGGCCTCGAGCAGGAGGGGCTGCCGTTCCCGATTCGCCAGAGCGATGCGCTGTGGGAGTTTATGCAAAACGATCATCTGCGCGAGCGGCTTGGCGAACGCTTCTGCCACGTTTATCACGCCTGTAAAAATGACGAATTACTGCAGTTTGAGCGTCTGATCACAGAAACTGAAATCGAGTGGATGTTGAAAAACGCCTGATTTTCGCCCCGCGAGGGGCGCTTTAGCATTATCACGAGTAGCATCATGCGGCCTGAGCGGAGCCTGGTCGGACGTTTTTGCTGGGAGCCCAGCCATTCCCGGATGTCGCGTTAAGGAGCGCAGGCGGCAACGGGGCTTCAGTTAACGACACAGTGTGTAACGAGGTAGGAAATGATGCAGATGTTTAAATATCCGCAGGGAGAAGGGGGCCGTCATGGCCGCATGGAATGCGTCGCCACCGCCGCTCGTCGGTTCTTTTTACCTTTTGATTTGCCATTAACCCCGTTGCGAAGCAGGTTGGTTTCCCGGTCTCTACGACCGCAAACCCAGGTGTGCAGCGGGGGAAATGGCTATGTCTATTAATCCCTCTCTCGATAACGCCTCCGGGGCGGAAAAACCGCGCCTGCGCAAGTCTCTCAAGCTGTGGCAGGTGGTGATGATGGGCCTCGCCTATCTGACGCCGATGACGGTTTTCGATACTTTCGGCATCGTCTCCGGCATCAGCAACGGCCACGTCCCGGCGTCCTATCTGCTGGCGCTGGCCGGGGTGCTGTTTACCGCCATCAGCTACGGCAAGCTGGTGCGCCAGTTTCCGCAGGCGGGCTCGGCCTATACCTATGCGCAGAAGTCGATCAGCCCGCACGTCGGTTTTATGGTGGGCTGGTCATCGCTGCTGGATTATCTATTCCTGCCGATGATCAACGTGCTGCTGGCGAAGATTTATCTTTCCGCGCTGTTTCCGGACGTGCCGCCCTGGGTGTGGGTGGTGACGTTTGTGGCTATTCTCACCGCGGCGAACCTGAAAAGCGTCAACCTGGTGGCGAACTTCAACACCCTGTTCGTGCTGGTGCAGATCTCGATCATGGTGGTCTTTATCGTGCTGGTGGTGCAGGGGTTGCATAAAGGGGAAGGGGTGGGCACCGTCTGGTCGCTCCAGCCGTTTATTAGCCAGAATGCGCACCTGATCCCGATCATTACCGGGGCGACGATAGTCTGCTTTTCGTTCCTCGGTTTCGATGCGGTGACCACGCTTTCCGAAGAGACGCCGGACGCCGCGCGGGTGATCCCGAAGGCCATTTTCCTTACTGCGGTCTACGGTGGGGTGATTTTTATCGCCGCCTCGTTCTTTATGCAGCTCTTTTTTCCCGATATTAGCCGTTTTAAAGACCCGGACGCGGCGCTGCCGGAGATCGCCCTCTACGTTGGCGGCAAGCTGTTCCAGTCGATTTTCCTGTGCACGACGTTTGTGAATACCCTGGCCTCAGGCCTGGCTTCGCACGCCAGCGTGTCACGGCTGCTGTACGTCATGGGCCGCGATAACGTTTTCCCGGAGCGCATTTTCGGCTACGTCCATCCGAAATGGCGTACCCCGGCGCTGAACGTGATCATGGTGGGGATTGTCGCGCTGTCGGCGCTGTTCTTTGACCTGGTCACCGCCACGGCGCTGATTAACTTTGGCGCGCTGGTGGCGTTTACCTTCGTTAACCTGTCGGTATTTAACCACTTCTGGCGGCGTAAAGGTTTTAATAAAACCTGGAAAGATCGCTTTCACTATCTGCTTCTGCCGATGGTGGGCGCGCTAACGGTGGGCGTACTGTGGATTAACCTGGAGGCGACCTCGCTGACGCTGGGTCTGATATGGGCGGGCCTCGGGCTGCTGTATCTGACGTATCTGACCCGCCGCTTCCGCAAGCCGCCGCCGCAGTTTGACGGCGCCAAAGCGGAACAGGCCTGGGAATCGTAACGATTTTTTACGCCGACACAAAGGCAGGCGATTGAGCCTGCCTTCTTTTTTGTCATTCTCGTTTGAAATCAGGCGCTCGGGAGAGATAGCAGGGGCAGAAGGTAAGAATAGTGAGGACGTATTATTTCTTTTTCTTATGAGTTGGCAGCTGTGCAGAGCGCCGATCCTTCACATAGGAGACCAGGCTGAAGATGGCTACTCCCAGCAAAACCACCGCGACGATAAAGAGCAGGATACCTGACATAGATTAACCTAATGTTATGTTTAACATGAAGAAAAAATACCGTGATATCGAGATAATAGCATCGGGATATTTCTTAAAGATGACCCGATGAATCAGACGAGAATAGACTGCCAGCAATACACTGAAATTATTATTTACATGAATAAATGTGAAGAGTAAAGCAAAGGTGTGGTGAAAAAATGAACGGGTTACACTCGTTTAAGCGAATTTACAGACGAGAGTCCCACAGGCTGCTACCCTTGGCCCGCTTAAATAGGGTTGAGAGTAATAAATGTTTAACAAGCATATCATCGGTCTTATTGGGCCGTTGTTGATTCTGACTTCATTCCATAGCCTGGCTGACGCCGGGCACCCGTCAATTCGTGAACGTATTGTCGAGCAGGTGTTAAAACCCTGCGAAGGAAAAAAAGCCGGCGATAAAGTGCTGATCGTCGACCATCGCGGCGGCAAGCATGCGGCTATCTGCACGCTGGCGGCGGTACCGCTACCGGAGTAACGCCCTCCCTCTCATTTCAGCCTCCCTTCGTTCTGGCGGAAAGCGTATTTCTTTCCGCACTTTGCGAGCCATTGCCCGGAAAAATGTCATAAATTTGTCACAATTAAGGCGATGATAATCACTGACTGAGGATTAAGGGATGAGAAAAAGTCTACTCGCTGCCGCCGTGACCGGCGTTATTTTACTCTCCGCCGGCGTCCAGGCGCAGGAACAGGCGGCACCGGAGGGGTACCAGCTTCAGCAGGTGCTGATCATGAGCCGCCATAACCTGCGCGCGCCGCTGGCGAACAACGGCAGCGTGCTGGAGCAATCAACGCCGAAGTCCTGGCCTGAGTGGGATGTCCCCGGCGGCCAGCTGACCACCAAGGGCGGGGTGCTGGAAGTGTATATGGGGCACTATATGCGCGAATGGCTGGCGCAGCAGGGGCTGGTGACCAGCGGCGAATGCCCGCCGGAGAACGCGGTCTACGCCTATGCCAATAGCCTGCAGCGCACCGTCGCCACCGCGCAGTTCTTTATCACCGGCGCGTTTCCCGGCTGCGGCGTGACCGTGCACCATCAGGAAAAAATGGGCACCATGGACCCGACGTTTAATCCGGTGATCACTGACGATTCCGCCGCGTTTAGCGAAAAGGCGGTGCAGGCGATGGAGAAAGAGCGGCAGGGGATGCAGCTGAGCGAAAGCTATAAGCTGCTGGAGGAGATGACCGACTACCGTAACTCCCCGTCCTGCAAAGAGAAGCAGCAGTGCTCGCTGAGCGACGCGAAAGATACCTTTAGCGCCAAATATCAGCAGGAGCCGGGCGTTTCCGGGCCGCTTAAAGTCGGCAACTCGCTGGTTGACGCCTTTACGCTGCAATATTACGAAGGTTTCCCGAAAGACCAGGTGGCGTGGGGCGAAATCGCCAGCGATAAGCAGTGGCAGGTGCTGTCGAAGCTGAAAAACGGCTATCAGGACAGTCTGTTCACCTCGCCGGAAGTGGCGCGCAACGTGGCTAAACCGCTGGTGAAATATATCGATAACGCGCTGGTGGGCGACGCGGCGAAAGCGGCGAAAGTCACGCTGCTGGTGGGGCACGATTCCAATATCGCCTCGCTGCTGACGGCGCTGGATTTTAAACCTTATCAGCTGCACAACCAGTACGAACGTACGCCCATCGGCGGCAAGCTGGTGTTCCAGCGCTGGCATGATAAGAGCGGCAATCGCGATTTGATGAAGATTGAGTACGTGTATCAAAGTACCGAACAGCTGCGCAATGCCGACGCGCTGACCCTGCAATCGCCGCCGCAGCGGGTGACGCTGGCGCTGAACGGTTGTCCGGTCGATGACAACGGCTTCTGCCCGATGGACACCTTTAAAAAGGCGATGGCCGAGGCCACGAAGTAGCAGAGTATAAAAAACCCGGAGCAATCCGGGTCTTGCTGCCGATGTTTAGCCTGGTCTTGTAGCCCGAACAGGCGCAACGCCCCGCCTCCGGGAAGCTCATGCAATAACTCCCGGAGGCGGTACTGCGTACCTGTCCTGGCTACACGTTCTTGCGTTCGATAGTTTGTTCGCCCCAGAACAGGGAGTCTTTGTCGGTTTTGGCGAAGGCGAGGGGCAGGACTTCATCGCTGCCTTCTTCCCAGATTTTCTCCGCCAGCTTTTCATCGTAATTGGCTAATTCAAAAATCGCCTCGGCAATTTCGGGAGACGTATTGCGCAGACTGGCCCATTCACCCACGCGGTGGGCCTTTGCTTCTTGATTCGGCATGCTTGTCCTCCTGCTGAAGATTAACCGTGTAATTTCACTGCCAGACCCGCAACGTGTTGCCCCTGATAGCGGGCAATGGCTAATTCTTCTTCACTTGGCTGGCGTGAGCCGTCGCCGCCGGCAATGGTGGTGGCGCCGTAAGGCGTGCCGCCGCGAACCTGCGAAACATCAAACAGCTCCTGGGCGCCGTAGCCAATCGGTACAATAATCATCCCGTGGTGGGCAAGCGTGGTCCAGGTCGAGGTGATGGTTTGCTCCTGACCGCCGCCGGTACCGGTTGAGCTGAATACGCTGGCCAGTTTGCCGTACAGCGCTCCGGACGCCCACAGGCCGCCGGTCTGATCGAGAAAGGTGCGCATCTGTCCGGACATATTGCCGAAACGGGTTGGGGTACCAAAGATGATGGCGTCGTACTCAGCCAGCTCCTGCGGCGTGGCGACGGGCGCGTTTTGCGTTTTCCCGCCTGCTTTGGCAAAAAACTCTGCCTGCATGGTTTCCGGCACGCGCTTCACGACCACTTCAACGCCATCTACCTTGTTTGCTCCTTCGGCGACGGCATGCGCCATGGTCTCAATGTGTCCGTACATGGAATAATAAAGCACCAGAATCTTAGCCATTTGCATCACTCCTCGGTTGCGTTATGAGCCAGCCAGTCGACTGGCTACCTTTAAAGATAAGACCTCTGGCGAAGAGTGCAAATGCAACAATCATTTATTTGATTTATAACAACATTGCTAACATTCAGGGCTGTTGCAAAAAGATACATCTTCAGCGGCGCCATTTTAGGCTGTCATAAGAGTCGCTTAGCGCGCGTCCGGCGTAATAGCGGCAGTTCTTATACAAAATCTATTTCAGAATGTGACGATATCCACCCGGCACGGCTTTCCTTCGCTAACCTTAAAAGCACGTGATACGCAACCCGTATCGCGGAGGCCAGAGCCTCGTGTTTCACCTAATGCAGCATGATGTCTAACCTAAATGGAGGTCAGTAATGGCAAACCATCGTGGCGGTGCCGGCAACTTTGCCGAAGACCGTGAAAGAGCATCAGAAGCAGGTCGTAAAGGTGGCCAGCATAGCGGGGGGAACTTTAAAAACGATCCTCAACGCGCTTCCGAAGCGGGCAAGAAAGGGGGCAAAAACAGTCATGGTAGCCGCGAAAGCTAGCGCGCCGGATTGTTGCTGATGGGGGTTAATCTCCCGGGCCCGACCCCATCACCCTCGCCGCCGACGTCACGTCGGCGGTTTTTTTTCCACTTTGCAGGTTCCGCTGAGCGGGAGGAACGCCCGGCTCGCGGCGTAAACGCCTTAACCGGGCTACGGGTTGACGCTGTTTTGTAGCCCCGGTAAGCGCAGCGCGACCGGGGATTTCCCGGTACGGGTCTGCTGGCGTCGCACGCTTTCATACCGGGGTGACGTTGGTTTGCCCGGCCTCACGCGGACGGCGGTTAAGCAGAGCGTGGAGCAGGATCGCGCCGAAGGTGGCCGTCCCGATGCCGCCGAGGGTAAAGCCGCCGAGCGAAAGCGCGAAGTCGCCCGCCCCCAGCACCAGCGTCACCGCCACCATAATCAGATTTGCGTTCTGGCTCAAATCCACGCGGTTCTGCACCCAAATTCGCGCGCCCGCGACGGCAATCAGGCCGAACACCACAATCGATGCGCCGCCGATCACCGGTCCCGGAATGGTATGGATCAGCGCGCCAAATTTCGGTGAAAACCCAAGCAGCATCGCAATCAGCGCCGCCGCGACGAACACCAGCGTCGAGTACACTTTGGTGACCGCCATCACGCCGATATTCTCCGCGTAGGTGGTCACACCGCTGCCGCCAACCGAGCCGGAGAGCATTGTTGCCAGTCCGTCGCCGACGAACGCGCGGCCCATATACGGGTCCATATTGCGCCCGGTCATCCCGGCAACCGCCTTCAGGTGGCCGAGGTTTTCCGCCACCAGAATCACCGCCACGGGAGCGATCAGCATCATTGCCTGGCCGTTAAAGGTCGGGGCGGTCATCTGCGGCAAACCGAACCACGCCGCCTGCTCAAGCAGGCTAAAATCCAGCGGCTTGCCCAGCCCGAGGCCGTTGGCCAGCAGCGCGTACAGCGCGCAGGCGATAATCAGCCCGACGAGGATCAGCAGCCGCTGCAGCATCCCGCGGGTAAACACCGCGACCAGGCCGATGCACAGCACCGTCAGCACCGCCATCCAACCGTCGAACGGCGTTGCTGATACGCTGCGTACCGCGATGGGCGCGAGGTTAAGGCCTATCGCCATGACCACCGCGCCGGTGACTACCGGCGGCATCAGCCGCTCAATCCAGCGGGTGCCGATTTTCATCACCACCAGGCCAATCAGGGTATAAACCAGCCCGCAGAGGATAATGCCGCCCAGCGCGACGCTAAGGTGCGGGTTAAGCCCCTGGCCGTTGAAGCCGGTAACGGCGATGACCACGCCGACAAAGGCGGCGCTGGAGCCAAGGTAGCTCGGCACGCGCCCGCCGGTAACCAAAAAGAACAGCAGGGTGCCGATGCCGGACATCAGGATCGACAGATTGGGATCCAGCCCCATCAGGATTGGCATCAGAACGGTCGCGCCAAACATCGCCACCGCGTGCTGAACGCCCATCACCACGGTTTGCCCGACCGACAGCCGTTCATCGGGGGCCACGACGCCGGACGCGGCGGAGGGGGAGGTTAACTGCCAGCGAGGAAAATCGAAGAGAGCCATGATGAGATCCTGGGTTTAGGGTTAACAGGCTGGACGCATCAGCGTGTGGTAGCCGCGGTCGAACCACATCAGTCCGCGCGGTTCCGGATGGCGTACAATCGCCGCCACTTCGCAAAACAGGATGTCGTGAGTTCCGACGCTGACGATCTGGCTGATGCGGCAGTCGAAGCTGACCAGCGCCGCTTCCAGACGCGGACAGCCGGTCGCGCCGGTTTGCCAGTCGGCGGCGGCGAAGCGCTCCGCCATCGGCGTTTTACCGCCGAAAACGTTCGAGAGCTCTTCCTGGCCGGCCGCCAGGGTGTTGACGCACAGGGCCTGGTGCTGGCTGAAGATCGGCCACACCGAGGCGGAGCGATTCAGGCACACCAGCAGCGTGGGCGGCGCGTCGGTAACGCTGCAGACGGCGCTGGCGGTAAAGCCGGCGCGGCCTGCGGGACCATCGGTGGTGATGATGTTGACCGCCGCCCCGACGTGGGCCATGGCGTCGCGAAAGCTTTGTTTATCGGCAGTAGACATGCGGGCTCCTTATGCCAGCTGGCAGGCATCATCAAAAGGCAGACGCGGCAGGCGAGCGTACAGCTTGCCGGGATCGCCGTAGCCGATATTAATCAGCAGGTTGCTTTTCCAGGCGCCGTCGGCAAAAAACGCCGCATCGACTTTTTCGCGGTCAAAGCCCGACATGGGGCCGGTGTCGAGGCCCAGCGCGCGGCAGGCGAAAATCAGGTACGCCGCCTGCAATGAACCGTTGCGAAATGCGGTCTCTTCCACCATCTGCGGGCTGGAGGTAAACCAGCTGCGGGCGTCGCCGTGAGGGAACAGCTCCTGCAGCCGGTCATAGAACGCGCTGTCCCAGGCGACGATAGCGGTGACCGGCGCCTGCAGGGTCTTCGCAACGTTGCCGCTCGACAGAGCCGGGCGCAGCTTCTCTTTGCCTTCCTGTGTGCGGATGAAAACGAAGCGCGCCGGGGAACAGTTAGCGGAGGTCGGTCCCATTTTCAGCAAGGCGTAGATTTCACGCAGCTGCTCGTCGCTGACCGGCCTGTCCAGCCAGCCGTTGTGGGTTCGGGCCTCGGTAAACAGCGCGGCGCAGGCGGCCGGGCTAATGGCTTCGCTCATAGATTCTCCTGGGGGACGGGCAGCATCGCGGCCAGCCCGTCGCATAAAATAGGGTTAAAGGTGGCGGTATCGGTGACGTTGCAGGCGTGGCCGCCCCAGGCCATTTCCGCCAGCTGGCTGCCGGGGATTGCCGCCTGCAGCACGCGGGAGCAGGAGGCCGGGACCAGCAGATCGTCAGCGGCGCTGATAATCAGCGTCGGGCAGGTTATCGCTGCCGCCCGCCGCGAAAAGTCGGCCTGCTTGAGGGCGTTCAGCCTTTTCAGTAAATTCTCTTTGCCCTGGAAATGGCTGATGGCGAGCGCGTCTTCGGCCTCCAGCCGCGGCAGGCGAGAAGCCATCCACTCCGCCGGATAGAGGAACAGCGGCTGCGCTTCTACCCACGCCTGCGCGCCGCCCGCGTGCAGCAGGCGTTCGCGCACCAGAAAGCAGCGGCGGGTATGCGGGGAGAGCGTCAGCCAGCCGTTCACCAGCACCAGGGCGCTTATCGCTTCGGGATGGTCCAGCGCCAGCTGCAGACCGATCAGCGCGCCCAGGGCGTGACCGACCAGCGCAAAACGCACAATCCCCGCCGCCTGCAGCGCTGCGTTAAGCTCCTGCGCCATGGCCGCCATGCTGTAGCCGACGGGCAGCGGGCCGCCGTTTTCACCGGTGCCGTTATGGTCATAGCTCACCAGCTGATAGTGCGGTTCGAGCGCCGCCCGCTGCGGTAGCCAGTAGCCGCCCGCGCCGCCGAGCCCGGCGCTCAGAACCACCACCGGCGCGCCCGGATAAGGCGCCGGGGAGACATTTAGCTTCATCATGCCGGCTTCCCGATATGCGCGACGGTGGCTATTTCCACCAGCGCATCGGGCTTCACCAGCCCGCACTGAATGCAGAAACGCGCCGGTTTGTCGCCGGGGAAGAACTCCGCGTAGACCTCATTAATCGCGGCGTAGTTTTTCCAGTCGGTGATAAAGATGCTGTTGAAGGTCACATCCGCCATACTGCCCCCCGCCGTCTCGATAACGCTCTTGATGGTTTCCAGCACGTGGCGGGTTTGCGCCTTTGGGTCGCCGATATAAACCACGTTGTTTTGCTTATCGAACGGCAGGGTGCCGGAGACGTAAACCACGCCGTCGGCCAGCGTGCCCGGGACAAACGGGGCGATAGGCGTGGTGGTGCCTGGCGGAATAATCACCTGTTTAGGCATAACGTTTCTCCTCGGAAAAGGCGCGCGGCGCGGCGGGCTCAAGGGCGGTACAGAAGCTGGCGACATCGCTGACCCAGCCAAAGAAGGTTTCGATATTGAACAGCGCCGCCTGCTGGGCGAACGCCGGACCGGCCTGATGGGTGGCGTCTTCCAGCACGATACCGAAATACTCGAGGAAGAAGCCGTCGCGCAGGGTCGATTCCACGCAGACGTTGGTGGCAATACCGGTAAAGATCAGATGGCGGATGCCGCGGCTGCGCAGAATGCTGTCGAGCGCGGTGTTAAAGAAGCCGCTGTAGCGCGGTTTCGGCAGCACGATATCGCCGGGCTGCGGCTTAAGCTGATCGACCAGCTGATAGTCCCAGCCGCCTTTCGCCAGCAGCTTGCCCTGCAGCTCCGGGTTCTTTCGCATGGTTTTCAGCGCGTTGGATTTATGAAAATTCGGCGAACCGGGGCCGCCGGCCTCCACGTACTGGTCGTCCCAGCCGTTCTGGAACCAGATAATCAGCATCCCGGCGGCGCGCGCGGCGGCCACGGCGACGTTGATATTGTCGATAACCGGGCGGGTGGCGGAAACGTCAAATCCGGCGAGGTCGAGATAGCCGCCCTGGCTGGCGTAGGCGTTCTGCATATCGACAACGATCAGCGCGCTCTGCTGCGGCGCAAAGGTCAGGGATTCCGGGCGAGCGGGCAGGGTAATCATCAGGCAACCTCTTGAGTCATGGTGGCGATATGGTCGCGGCAGCGCATCAGCGGCTGAATGCGCTGACCAAAGGCTTCGATACCGATAAGGAAATCATCAAACGTCAGCAGCACGCCGTCGGTGCCGGGGACCGCCGCCACTTCGTCGAGCATGCGGGCGACGCTGGCGTAAGAGCCGACAAGGGTGCCCATATTGATGTTGACCGCCGAGGTGGGATCGGCCATCTGGCGCACGTTGGTGTCGCTGCCGGAGCGGGTGTCTTTCTGGCTCTGTTCGGTAAGCCACGCCAGCGCTTCGTCATCGGCGCCGGCTTTGTAATGCTCCCATTTGGCGCGGGCCGCCTCGTCGGTTTCGTCGGCAATCACCATAAACAGGACGTAGGAACCGACGTCGCGGCCGGTTTTTTCCGCCGCCTGCATCATGCGCGCGGCGGTGGGGGCAAAGGCGGCAGGGGTGTTCACGCCTTTACCGAAGCAGAAGTTGTAGTCAGCGTGTTGGGCGGAGAACGCCATACCGGCGTCGCTTTGCCCGGCGCAGATCACTTTCATCGGCTGCGACGGCTGCGGGCTGACGCGGCAGTCGTTCATCGTGAAGTAGTCGCCTTTAAAGTCGCTGCGCCCGGTTCCCCACAGGTCGCGCAGCACCTGGACATATTCGGTGAGATAGTCGTAGCGGCTGGCGAAGTAGTCGTCGCCCGGCCAGATGCCCATCTGCTCGTATTCCGGCTTTTGCCAGCCGGTGACCAGATTGACGCCAAAGCGGCCGCCGGAGATAGAGTCGATAGTCGAGGCCATGCGGGCGACGATCGCCGGGGGCAGCGTCAGCGTGGCGGCGGTGGCGTAGATCTGAATGCGCGAAGTGACGGCCGCCAGTCCGGCCATCAGGGTGAAGGACTCCAGATTATGATCCCAGAATTCGGTCTTGCCGCCGAAGCCGCGCAGTTTAATCATCGACAGCGCGAAATCGAAGCCGTAGTGTTCGGCTTTTTGCACGATGGCCTTATTGAGCTCAAACGTCGGCATGTACTGGGGAGCATGGGTGGAAATCAGCCAGCCGTTATTACCAATCGGAACGAAGACACCAATTTTCATACCTACCTCTCTGCATGTCGTTGAACAAGAAGGCGCGGCGCTGCATCCTGCATCTCCCTCAATCACCTCGCCTGAAAGATAAAGCAAAGGCGATGCCAGTTTTGCAAAGGCTAATGTTATTAAGGTGTTGCTGGATGGTTGCTGAAAATAGCAGCAATAAAAGTGGACTGAATGGTCAAAATCGGTGCACGAAAAAACCGCAGTCGTGCGCAATCAGGGTGCAGAGAGTCGTGTCGGCGCTGGGCTTTTGCTATGCTGATGGCGTGAAAAGAAGGAGATAACGAATGGCACAGGGCGGCGTGAAAAAGATCGGCAAACGCTCACAGGCGGTGAGCGCGAAAAAAGAGGCTATCCTGGCCGCCGCGCTGGACGCGTTCTCGCAGTTTGGTATCCACGGTACCCGGCTTGAGCAGGTCGCCGAACTGGCCGGGGTATCGAAAACGAACCTGCTCTACTACTACCCGTCGAAAGAGGCGCTGTATATTGCCGTTCTGCAGCAGATTCTGGCTATCTGGCTGGCGCCGCTAAAGGCCTTTCGCGAAGATATCAGCCCGCTGGTGGCCATCGGCGAATATATCCGCCTTAAGCTGGAGGTTTCCCGCGATCACCCGCAGGCGTCAAGGCTGTTCTGCCTGGAGATGCTGCAGGGCGCGCCGCTGCTGATGGGCGAGCTGACCGGCGATCTGAAAGCGCTGGTGGATGAAAAGTCGGCGATTATTTCCGGCTGGGTCGAGAGCGGCAGGCTGGCGCCGGTTGACCCGCAGCATCTGATCTTTATGATCTGGGCGACCACACAGCATTACGCCGATTTCGCCACTCAGGTTGAGGCGGTAACCGGCGCGACGCTGCGCGATGAGGCGTTTTTTCAGCAAACCGTCGATAACGTCCAGCGGATGATTATCGAAGGGATTCGCGTACGTTAATTGGCGGGCGGCAGCGGGCAGCTCTGATCGCCATCCTCGCACTGCAGCAGCGAGGCGAGGAACGATTCGCGCTCGACGGTTTTATCGGACATGCACTGGTTGATCAGCATCGGCTGTACGCTGCCGCCTTCAGCGCCGGAGGCGAGGAATTGACAGTCGGCGTCGCGCAGGGCAATCCACGACAGCTGCGCTTTTTTCAGCAACTCCTGCTGCTTGCCGGAGGCGCGCTTCAGCGCTTCCTGATACGTTTCATTTAGTTTTTTGTCGTCAGCCTGGTACCGCTCGGCGGTGCACTGGTTCATTTCCGTTTGATTGCTGGCGTTGCTGCATTCGTCCGCCAGCGCATGGGTGCTTGCCAGCAGCGCGGCAAAAGCGAGTAAAGTGCGTTTCATTGGTCAACTCCCATAAAAAAAGCTCCCGTCCGGGAGCCTTAATTAACCACAGCCTGCGTCTGGTGTCATTAGCTGACGTTGTGCCGTCTGCTTTCCCGGGTGCGGCGCAAAGCGCCTTGCCGGGGCTACTGATAGTGCGGGCTGTGGTTGGGTAGCCCGGGTAAGGCATCAGCCGCAACCCGGGAAGCAGGCTTAGCCAATCGTCATCAGGCTGGCGTTGCCGCCGGCCGCGGCGGTATTGACGCTGAGCGAACGTTCAATATAGAGGCGCTCCAGCAGCAGATTGCTCTCGCCGCGGGCGAAGCCCTGCACCGACACGATCGCGCCATCGCGCGCCGCCACCTGTTCGCACAGCTCCCGCAGCTGATCGGAATCGCCGTGGTAGATAACCGCATCGAAAGGCTCGGTCGTCAGGGTTTCCGCTTTGGCGAAGTGGATCCGCGCGCTGACCTCACGCGGCAGCTTTTTCGCCAGCTCGCGCTGCAGAGGGGCGTCCGGCCACAGCACTTCGCAGCCCACGGCGGTCACGCCCGCCAGCTGGGTGAGCGCGTCCTGCTCATTATCGGCCACGCACAGCACGCGGTCGCGCGGCATAAAGGTCAGGGTGTTGCGCTCGCCGGTTGGCCCCGGCAGCAGACGCTGGGTTCCGGCCTGCGCCTGCTCGCTGAACTGCTGGCACAAAGCCTGCAGCTCCGGGCGATCCGCCGCCCACTGCTGTAAAGCGACCAGCGGTTTTTCCAGCAGCGTCTTCAGCTGCGCGTCCAGCGGATACTCCGCGTCCTGGCGGGCGAGGGTAATCCCGACGGCGTTCTGCGGGCGGCTGGAGAGCAGTCGATACAGATACAGCGGGCCGCCGGCTTTTGGACCCGTACCCGACAGGCCCTCGCCGCCGAACGGCTGCACGCCGACCACGGCGCCGACCATATTACGGTTGACGTACAGGTTGCCGACGTTGGCGCTGCCGGTGACCTGAGCGATGGTTTCGTCAATACGGGTATGCACGCCGAGGGTCAGACCGTAGCCGGAGGCGTTAATCTGTTTGACCAGCCCGTCCAGCTCGTTGCGGTTATAGCGCACTACGTGCAGCACCGGGCCGAAGACCTCTTTTTTCAGCTCATCGAAGCTGTCGAGCTCAATCAGCGTCGGCGGAACGAAAGTACCGCTGGTCCACTCGCGGGAATCTTCGCCGTTTTCGCGCACCGCCTGGAAGACTTTGCGCCCTTTGGCGCGCAGCGTCTGGATGTGGCGCTCAATATTCTCTTTGGCTTCGGCGTCAATCACCGGCCCGATATCGGTGGTCAGACGGCCCGGATTGCCCATCCGGCACTCGGCCATCGCGCCGCGCAGCATGGTCAGCGTATGATCGGCGATATCATCCTGCAGGCAGAGTACGCGCAGGGCGGAGCAGCGCTGCCCCGCGCTGTCGAACGCCGAGGCGAGCACATCGATCACCACCTGCTCGGTTAATGCTGAAGAGTCGACGATCATCGCGTTCATGCCGCCGGTTTCGGCGATCAGCGGCGTCGGACGACCCTGAGCATCCAGCCGGCTGGCGATATTGCGCTGCAGCAGGGTGGCGACTTCGGTTGAGCCGGTAAACATCACGCCGCGTACGCGTTCGTCGGAAGTCAGCGCGGCGCCGACGGTTTCCCCGCGGCCCGGCAGCAGCTGAATAACCCCCGGCGGTACGCCCGCTTCCAGCAGGATCGCCACGCCCTGAGCGGCGATGAGCGGCGTCTGCTCGGCCGGTTTTGCCAGCACGGTATTGCCTGCCGCCAGCGCGGCGGCAATTTGTCCGCTAAAGATCGCCAGCGGGAAGTTCCACGGGCTGATACAGACGACCGGGCCCAGCGGGCGATGGGTTTCGTTGTCAAAATCGTTGCGCACCTGACCGGCGTAGTAGTGGAGGAAGTCCACCGCTTCGCGCACTTCGGCAATGGCGTTGCTGAAGGTTTTCCCCGCTTCGCGCACCAGGATGCCCATCAGGGTCGGCATCTGGCCTTCCATCAGCACCGCGGCGCGTTCGAGGATCGCCGCGCGCTCCTGCGGCGGGGTGGCGAACCAGATTGGCGCGTTGTTAACCGCGCTGGTCAGCGCCTGCTGAACTTCGTCCTCGCTGGCTTCGCGCACGTAGCCGACGATATCTTTTGGCTCCGCCGGGTTCACGACCGGCTGCATTTCGCCTTCGGCCACCGGGTGCTCCAGCATCGGCAGTGCCTGCCATTTATGCAGCGCGCTGTTTAATAACGAGGAGGAGAGGGAGGCCAGACGATGCTCGTTGGCGAGATCCAGACCGGCTGAATTGCTGCGGTCTTTGCCGTAAAGGTCGCGCGGCAGCGGGATTTTCGGGTGCGGAAGACCCACCTGGCCCTCCTGCTGGGCCAGTTTTTCCACCGCGGCGACCGGGTCGGCAACCAGTTCATCCAGCGGCAGGGTGCTGTCGGCAATCCGGTTCACGAACGAGGTGTTGGCGCCGTTTTCCAGCAGACGACGCACAAGGTAGGCCAGCAGCGTTTCGTGGGTGCCGACCGGCGCGTAGATACGGCACGGGCGGTTGAGTTTGCCATCGGCGACTTTACCGGTCACCTGCTCGTACAGCGGCTCGCCCATGCCGTGCAGGCACTGGAATTCGTACTGTCCCGGGTAGTAGTTCTGCCCGGCCAGCTGATAAATTGCCGCCAGGGTGTGGGCGTTATGGGTCGCGAACTGCGGATAGATCAGGCTCGGCACCGCCAGCAGCTTTTTCGCACAGGCCAGATAGGAGACGTCGGTGTAGACCTTGCGGGTATAGACCGGATAGCCTTCGAGACCGTCCATCTGCGCGCGTTTGATTTCGCTGTCCCAGTAGGCGCCTTTGACCAGACGAATCATCAGGCGGCGACGGCTGCGGGTCGCGAGGTCGATCAGGTAGTCAATCACGAACGGGCAGCGTTTCTGATAGGCCTGGATCACAAAGCCAATCCCGTTCCAGCCCGCCAGCTCCGGTTCAAAGCAGAGTTTTTCCAGCAGATCGAGAGAGATCTCCAGGCGATCGGCCTCTTCGGCGTCAATGTTGATACCGATATCGTACTGGCGCGCCAGCAGGGTCAGCGATTTCAGGCGCGGGTAAAGCTCTTCCATCGCGCGGTCGTACTGGGCGCGGCTGTAGCGCGGGTGCAGCGCGGAGAGCTTAATCGAAATGCCCGGTCCTTCATAAATGCCCCGTCCGTTGGAGGCTTTGCCGATGGCGTGGATCGCCTGCTGGTAGGAGACCATATAGGCCTGGGCATCGTCGGCGGTCAGCGCCGCTTCGCCCAGCATATCGTAGGAGTAGCGGAAGCCTTTGTCTTCCAGCTTGCGGGCGTTGGCCAGCGCTTCGGCGATGGTTTCGCCGGTGACGAACTGCTCGCCCATCAGGCGCATCGCCATATCGACGCCTTTACGAATCAGCGGTTCGCCGCTTTTGCCGATAATACGGTTCAGCGAGCGCGACAGGCTGGTTTCGTTGTGGGTCGAGACCAGCTTGCCGGTAAACAGCAGCCCCCAGGTGGCGGCGTTGACGAACAGCGACGGGCTGCGGCCGATATGCGACTGCCAGTTGCCGTTGCTGATTTTGTCGCGGATCAGGGCATCGCGGGTGGCTTTGTCGGGAATGCGCAGCAGCGCTTCCGCCAGGCACATCAGGGCCACGCCTTCCTGCGAGGAGAGCGAGAACTCCTGCAGCAGGCTCTGCACCATTCCGGCGCGGCCGCTGGCGGTTTTCTGATTGCGCAGCTTCTCCGCCAGCTGATAGGCGAGCTTGTGCGCCTGTTCGCCGAGAGTCTGCGGCAGGCGAGCCTGCTCCAGCAGCATCGGCACGGCGTCGGTTTCGGCCCAGCGCCAGGCGGCGGTGATCGACGCGCGGGAAACGGACTGCGGCAGGATCTGCTCGGCGAAATCGAGGAAGGGCTGATAAGGTTCGTCAGCCGGATGACCGGCTTCATCGCTTTCGTTCGCCGCGCCGGACAGCAGCGCCGGCAGCTCCGGCAGCGTCTCGTCGTTTTCCAGCTTTTCCAGATAGTTGAAAATGGCCTGTTTAATCAGCCAGTGCGGCGTGCGGTCAATACGGCTCGCCGCGGATTTAATGCGTTCACGCGTCGCGTCGTCAAGTTTTACACCCATGGTGGTGGTGCCCATGTCAAGAACTCCTGTAATAGAACGTCTTCGTGCCAAGATGAGGTTGCGTAGAAATATCTACCATGTTGCAACTTTGTGCAACCTTGTTAATTGAGAATTGTGTGACAGGTAGAAAAATGCCGGGAATGTTAAAAATGATGATGAAAATAGCAGGTATTTATCCCCTGTCTAATAAGGTATTTCTATGCGTCACTTAACACTTTTGCGTGGTGCAACCGCTAAAAACGTGAGAGAGTGCAACCTATAACAAAATGAAGTTTGGTCCCGGAAGCATTTCGTGTAAATGCTGTGTTAAATCGTTTGTGAAAAAACAAAGCTTCCGTCAGGATACGGTCGCCCAATACAACCAATAGGCCATTGCCCCGTTCCGGTAGTGGATAAAACGACAAATTTGGACGCTGTCGACAAAAATTCTGGAGATTTTTACATGGCTATTAGCACACCCATGTTGGTGACTTTTATTGTTTATATTTTTGGCATGGTACTCATCGGCTTTATTGCCTGGCGCTCGACAAAGAACTTTGATGATTATATTCTCGGCGGCCGCAGCCTTGGCCCATTCGTCACCGCGCTCTCCGCCGGAGCCTCCGATATGAGCGGCTGGCTGCTGATGGGGCTACCGGGGGCAATATTTATTTCCGGTATTTCCGAAAGCTGGATTGCCATTGGCCTGACGTTAGGCGCATGGATTAACTGGAAGCTGGTGGCGGGGCGTTTGCGGGTGCATACCGAGGCGAATAATAACGCCCTGACGCTGCCGGATTATTTCACCGGCCGTTTTGAAGATAAAAGCCGCGTGCTGCGCATTATCTCGGCGCTGGTCATTTTGTTATTTTTCACCATCTATTGCGCTTCCGGTATTGTGGCCGGCGCGCGTCTGTTTGAAAGCACCTTTGGCATGAGCTACGAAACCGCGCTGTGGGCCGGGGCGGCGGCAACCATTATTTATACCTTTGTCGGCGGCTTCCTCGCGGTAAGCTGGACCGATACCGTTCAGGCGAGCCTGATGATATTCGCCCTGATCCTGACGCCGGTGATGGTGGTGATTTCCGTCGGCGGGTTTGGCGATTCTCTGGAAGTGATTAAGCAAAAGAGCATTGAGAACGTTGATATGCTCAAAGGCCTGAACTTCGTGGCGATTATTTCGTTGATGGGCTGGGGCCTGGGCTATTTTGGTCAGCCGCATATTCTGGCGCGCTTTATGGCGGCGGATTCGCATCACAGCATCGTTCACGCCCGTCGCATCAGCATGACCTGGATGATCCTCTGCCTGGCGGGCGCCGTGGCCGTCGGTTTCTTCGGAATTGCCTACTTCAATAACAACCCGGCCGTTGCCGGTGCGGTTAATCAGAACGCTGAACGCGTCTTTATCGAACTGGCGCAGATTCTGTTCAACCCGTGGATTGCCGGGATCCTGCTGTCGGCGATTCTGGCGGCGGTGATGTCCACCCTGAGCTGCCAGCTGCTGGTGTGTTCAAGCGCCATTACTGAAGATCTTTATAAAGCGTTTTTGCGTAAAAATGCCGGGCAGAAAGAGCTGGTATGGGTAGGACGCTTTATGGTGCTGCTCGTCGCGTTAATTGCGATCGCCCTGGCGGCCAACCCGGAAAACCGCGTGCTGGGTCTGGTGAGCTACGCATGGGCAGGCTTTGGCGCGGCGTTTGGCCCGGTGGTGCTGTTCTCGGTGATGTGGTCACGAATGACCCGTAACGGTGCGCTGGCCGGGATGATCATCGGCGCCTTAACGGTCATTATCTGGAAGCAGTTCGGCTGGCTGGGCCTGTATGAAATCATCCCAGGCTTTATCTTTGGTAGCCTGGGGATTGTGGTCTTCAGCCTGCTGGGTAAAGCGCCCTCCGCCGAGATGCAGCGACGCTTCGCCGAAGCGGACGCCCATTATCACTCCGCGCCGCCGGTGCGCGCGACAGCCGAGTAATCCTCTGCAACCCCATCAAGCCCGCGTAATGCGGGCTTTGTTATTTATGCCTCTTGCTAATGGCTTGAAAATACGCTGATATCTCAGCACAAATAACAATGAGGGTAGCAAAATGAGTTTCAAACAGGGTGCAGTGGCGCTGGTACTGGCAGGGATATTAAGCGGCTGCGTAGCGCCCGCCGCGAAGAGGGCTCCGGCGGCGGACGCTAACGCCTGCCCGGCGGATAACGCCATGGTGCAAACCACGCTTTATTTCGGCTTAAGCCGTCCGGCCGGGAAGGATATTACCGCGCAGGAGTGGCAGCAGTTCGTTGACCGCGACGTGACGCCGCGCTTTCGCGATGGCCTGACGGTCTTTGACGCGCGCGGGCAGTGGCTGGGCAATGACGGTACCGTGGCGCGCGAGCAGAGCAAAGCGCTGATGCTGATTCACGGCAAAGATGAGAAGAGCGAAGAGGGGATTGAGGCGCTGCGCACGACCTATAAATCACGCTTTGCTCAGGAGTCGGTGATGCGCGTTGACCAGCCGGTCTGCGTACATTTTTAATTTGAATCAGGTGATATTCCCGGGTTGCGGCTAACGCCTTACCCGGGCTACATAGCTACGCGGGCCTGTTACCCCGGGGTAACAGGCCAAACGCGCTTCGGTTACAGTACCAGCCCCGCAAAGCTGGCGGAGAGCAGGCTGACCAGCGTTGCGCCATACACCAGGCGCAGGCCAAAGCGGGAAACGATATTCCCCTGCTGCTCGTTCAGGCCTTTAATCGCCCCGGCGATAATGCCGATAGAGGCAAAGTTGGCGAAGGAAACCAGGAACACGGATAAAATTCCCAGCCCGCGCGGCGTCATGCTGGCGGCTATTTTTTGCAGCTCAATCATGGCGACAAATTCATTGGCCACCAGTTTCGTCGCCATAATACTCCCGGCGTTCAGCGCATCGCTAAGCGGAATGCCAATCAGCCACGCCAGGGGATAAAAGACGTAGCCGAGGATCTGCTGGAAGCTCAGGCCAAATATCGTGGCGAACAGGGCATTTATGGCGCTAATTAAGGCGATAAAACCAATCAGCATCGCCAGAATAATCATCGCGACTTTAAAACCGGCCAGAATATATTCACCGAGCATTTCAAAGAAGCTCTGGGATTCATGCAGTTTTTCAAGCTTGATCTCCTCCTCGCTGCCCGGACGCGTCGGGTTAATGATCGACAGCACAATAAAGGTGCTGAACATATTCAGGATCAGCGCGGCAACGACGTATTTCGCGTCGAGCATACTCATATAAGCGCCGACGATGGAGAGCGACACCGTCGACATCGCGGTGGCCGACATGGTGAACAGGCGGCGGGAAGAGAGATCGCCGAGCACGCCTTTATAGGCAATAAAGTTCTCTGATTGACCGAGAATCAGCGAACTGACCGCGTTGAAGGACTCCAGCTTACCCATACCGTTAACCTTTGACAGCAGGGTGCCAATCAGGCGAATAAAAATTGGCAGAATACGCCAGTGCTGAAGAATACCGATGAGCGCGGAGATAAAGACAATGGGGCACAGCACGCCAAGGAAAATAAACGCCAGCCCTTTTTCACTCATGCCGCCAAATACAAAGTTGGTGCCTTCGGCGGCAAAGCCGAGCAGTGATTCAAAGAAGGATGCGATATTTTTCACTAGCCACAGGCCGCTTTCGGCGTGGAGAAAAAAGAAAGCCAGGGCAACTTCAATAATAATTAACTGGATAATATAGCGAATGCGGATTTTTTTACGGTCGTAGCTGGCAAGCCAGGCAAGGGCGAGGATAACCACCAGCGCCAGCAGGAAGTGCAAGAATTGAGTCATGTCGTTTATTTCGCAGGTCAATAAGGCCGCCATTTAGCCACAGCTGGGCAGCCGGGTAAATATCTGGCGCAAAAAATCCCGTCCTCCTGCCCCGAGCGGCCTGGGCTGCGAGATAATCGCGCAAGTCATTATTTGTTCGCGACTGATTTACAAATCGTCATCATTCACTCCACATTTCACTTGTGTTTCTGATTATTGTAATGATAATCACTATCATAAATATTTACCTATCTTTGCATCAGTTGACTGCGGTTCACATTTAAGGGTGTTGGCATGTTTGTCCCATTTCTCATCATGTTACGTGAAGGCCTGGAAGCTGCGCTGATTATCAGCCTGATTGCCAGCTATCTGAAACGCACCCAGCGCGGTAGCTGGATTGGCGTCATGTGGATTGGGGTGCTGCTTGCGGCGGCGCTGTGCCTGGGCCTCGGAATTTTTATCAACGAAACCACCGGCGAGTTTCCGCAGCGCGAGCAGGAGCTGTTCGAAGGCATCGTGGCGGTGGTGGCGGTGTGCATTCTGACCTGGATGGTGTTCTGGATGCGTAAGGTGTCGCGCAACGTCAAACAGCAGCTTGAGCAGGCGGTTGATAATGCCCTCCAGCGTGGAAATAACCACGGCTGGGCGCTGGTGATGATGGTTTTTTTCGCCGTCGCGCGTGAAGGCCTGGAATCGGTCTTCTTCCTGCTCGCCGCTTTCCAGCAGGATGTCGGAATCTGGCCGCCCATCGGCGCGATGCTCGGTCTGGCGACGGCCATCGTTTTAGGGTTCCTGATCTACTGGGGCGGCATCCGCATGAATCTCGCCGTCTTTTTCAAATGGACCAGCCTGTTTATTTTACTGGTGGCCGCAGGCCTCGCCGCGGGGGCTATCCGCGCCTTCCATGAGGCCGGACTGTGGAACCATTTCCAGGCGGTCGCCTTCGACCTGAGCAACGTCATTTCGACGCACACCCTATTCGGCACGCTGCTGGAAGGGATCTTCGGCTATCAGGAAACGCCGACCGTCAGCGAAGTGGCGGTCTACTTTATCTATTTGATCCCGGCGCTGGTGCTGTACGTCTCGCCGCCGGGTAAAAAAACCACCGCATCCCGGGCAGCGTAGTCGGGCATCGCGGATTGCAATAGTGACAACATACTTATCGAAAGGGATGGTCATGATGAATCATTTTCGTCGTAATGCGCTGCAGCTTACGCTTGCTGCGCTGTTCAGCTCGGCTTTTTACGCCCAGGCGGCCGATATTCCGCAGGTCAAAGTGACCGTCACCGACAAACAGTGCGAGCCGATGAACGTCACCGTGAAGGCGGGTAAAACCCAGTTCATCATTCAGAACCACAGCCAGAAAGCGCTGGAGTGGGAGATTCTGAAAGGGGTGATGGTGGTGGAAGAGCGGGAGAATATCGCCCCCGGCTTTACGCAAAAGCTGACGGCCAACCTGCAGCCGGGTGAATATGATATGACCTGCGGCCTGCTGACTAACCCGAAAGGCAAACTGACGGTGACCGGCGAGGCGACCAAAGATGCCGCCAAAGCCGATGCGCTGCTCAGCCTGGGTGAAGCTATTACCGCCTATAAAGCCTGGGTCACCGCCGAGACCGCGGAGCTGGTTAGCGGCACGAAAGCCTTTACCGATGCGGTGAAAGCGGGCGATATCGAGAAGGCGAAAGCGCTGTACGCGCCGACGCGCCAGCACTATGAACGTATTGAACCGATCGCCGAACTGTTCTCCGATCTCGATGGCAGCATTGACGCCCGCGAGGATGACTACGAGAAAAAAGCCGAAGATCCGAAATTCACCGGCTTCCACCGGCTGGAAAAAGCGCTGTTTGGCGATAACAGCGTCAAGGGAATGGATAAGTATGCCGATCAATTAAATGCTGACGTTCTCGAGCTGCAAAAACGCATTAGCGAACTGGCGTTTCCGCCGTCAAAAGTGGTCGGCGGCGCGGCCGGTCTGATTGAAGAAGTGGCCGCCAGCAAAATCAGCGGAGAAGAAGATCGCTACAGCCATACCGACCTGTGGGATTTCCAGGCCAACATTGACGGCGCGCAGAAAATCGTCGACCTGCTGCGTCCGCAGCTGCAAAAAGAGAACAGCGCGCTGCTGGCGAAGGTGGATGCCAACTTCAAAAAGGTGGACGCCATTCTCAGCAAATACCGCACCAAAGATGGCTTTGAGACCTATGACAAGCTGACGGATGCCGATCGTAACGCGCTGAAAGGCCCGATCACCACGCTGGCGGAAGATTTGGCCCAGCTGCGCGGGATCCTGGGTCTGGACTAAGGCGATGGCTGAGCAAAAATATGATGTTAATCAACCGTCCCGGCGGCGGTTGTTAAAAGGGATTGGCGCGCTTGGCGGCGCGCTGGCGATATCCGGCGGCTGCCCGGTGGCGCACGCGGCAAAAGACAATAGCTCTCCGGGCACGATGTCGCCGGATGCGCGTCAGGAAGCGCAGCCGTTTTATGGTCCACATCAGGCAGGAGTGCTGACTCCGCAGCAGGCGTCGATGATGATTGTCGCCTTTGATGTGCTGGCCAGCGATAAAGCGGACCTTGAGCGGCTGTTTCGCCTGCTGACCCGGCGTATCGCCTTTCTGACCAAAGGCGGTCCCGCGCCGGAGACGCCGAACCCGCGGCTGCCGCCGATGGACTCAGGCATTCTCGGGCCGTGGATCGCCCCGGATAATCTGACGATCACCGTCTCGGTGGGGCATTCGCTGTTTGACGAGCGTTTCGGCCTGGCTCATCAGGCGCCGAAGAGGCTGCAAAAGATGACGCGTTTTCCGAACGATTCGCTGGATGCGGCGCTGTGCCACGGCGATCTGCTGCTGCAAATTTGCGCCAACACCCAGGATACGGTGATTCACGCCCTGCGGGATGTGATTAAGCACACCCCGGATTTGCTCAGCGTGCGCTGGAAGCGGGAAGGGTTTATCTCCGACAGCGCCGCGCGCAGCAAGGGTAAAGAGACGCCGGTGAATCTGCTGGGCTTCAAAGACGGCACCGCGAATCCGGTGAGCACCGATAAGGCGCTAATGGATAAAGTGGTGTGGGTCACCGCCGACCAGGGAGAGCCAGCGTGGGCGACGGGCGGCAGCTATCAGGCGGCGAGGATTATTCAGTTCCACGTTGAGTTCTGGGATCGCACGCCGCTGAAAGAGCAGCAGACTATTTTTGGCCGCGATAAACTGAGCGGCGCGCCGCTTGGGATGCAGCACGAGCACGATGTCCCGGATTACAGCAAAGACCCTGACGGCGATACCATTGCGCTCGATAGCCATATCCGTCTGGCGAACCCGCGTACCCCGGAAACCGAATCCAGCCTGATGATGCGCCGGGGCTATAGCTATTCGCTGGGGGTGACCAATTCCGGTCAGCTGGACATGGGGCTGCTGTTTGTTTGCTACCAGCACGATCTGCAAAAAGGCTTCCTGACGGTGCAAAAGCGCCTGAATGGAGAAGCGCTGGAGGAGTACGTGAAGCCCATTGGCGGCGGCTATTTCTTTGTTCTGCCGGGGGTTATCGACGATCGGCATTATCTCGGGCAATCGCTGCTCGAAGCCTGACGTACCTGCCCGCAAGGGCAGGGCGTTTTCTGCTGTTTTTCCATTCATTTTTTGTATTTCCTGCCTTGTTTCATTTTTCTGTAATCTTATAGTCGGAAACTCTCCTCAGCTGCGATGAGAATTATTTGTTGTCTGTGTGTGAAAAATAAGTTGCGCTTAGAATTATTTCTGATGTACTTATTACAGGCGCGGTAGTTCTCGGCAGTAGTCTCGTTTCATTATGGAGATCGCGAATGCCCGATTGCTGTAACGGAAAACGTCAAACCCCAGACCGTACTTATCAGCACGGGAGCCCAACTTCCGGCCGCGATTTTCACACCGCAAAATCCTCCTCCTCTATCAAAGAAAACCAGAACCCAGGCAAGGTTACCGGTGCGCGTAGCCGTGACCCTCTGCCAATTCGTCAGGCAAGCAATGGCTTACAAGGAAGCCAAACCTCAATCGTTAGTGCGCATAATCGCGTCGATCGTGGCGCGTGTGATGTAAACCAACAACGCAAGGTGCTATCCATGGGAAGACAAAAAGCAGTGACCAGAGCTCGTCGTGAGGCCAAACGTGTGCTGAGACAGGATTCGCGAAGCCATAAGCAGCGCGAAGAAGAATCGGTCACATCGCTTGTGCAAATGAGTGGCGTAGAAGCCATTGGCATGGCGCGGGATAGCCGCGACGCATCGCCAATCGAAGCGCGCAATGACGCTCAGGCGCATTATTTGAATGCCATCGACAATAAACAGCTGATCTTCGCCACGGGCGAGGCCGGGTGCGGTAAGACCTGGATTAGCGCGGCAAAAGCAGCTGAAGCCCTGATCCATAAGGATGTGGACAGAATTATTGTTACCCGTCCCGTTCTGCAGGCCGACGAAGATCTCGGCTTCTTACCGGGAGATATCGCCGAGAAGTTTGCTCCCTATTTCCGACCGGTCTATGACGTGCTGGTGAGAAGGCTAGGGGCTTCCTTTATGCAGTACTGCCTGCGTCCGGAAATCGGCAAGGTGGAAATCGCGCCGTTCGCCTATATGCGCGGACGTACATTTGAAAATGCGGTGGTGATTCTGGACGAGGCCCAGAACGTGACCGCTGCGCAAATGAAGATGTTTTTGACCCGCCTCGGGGAGAACGTGACGGTTATCGTCAACGGCGACATTACCCAGTGCGATTTACCTTCAGGCGTACGGTCGGGTCTGACCGATGCGCTGGCGCGTTTTGAAGAGGATGAGATGGTGGGTATTGTGCGCTTTACAACCGATGATTGCGTGCGCTCAACGCTTTGCCAGCGCGCGCTGAAAGCCTACTACTGAGTACTTCTGCGTCTGCAAAGCCCGGGTGACCGGGCTTTGTTTTTGCTGCACTACAGAAGAGCCTGCAGTGAAGGAGCGGCCATCGTGGCTTCAAAAGGAACGATCTCGACTTTCGCTACGCCCGATTGCTGAAATGGATCCTGGCTCAGCCAGTTTTGCAGCCCATCCATATCATCGCCTTTAGCCAGAATCACGCCGCCGGACCTGGGGATTTTACGCCCCGAAGCGAGAAATATTCCGTCAGCATAGCCTTGCTTTAGCCATTCCACGTGCGCAGCAAGCTGGGCGTCTACCTGATCAAGCGGTTTAACGTAAGTCAGAACAACAACGGCAATGGTGCTCATTTTCCTTCCTTAACATTTAAATGTAACGCTGCAGAAGCTTATCATTCACGTGAACAGCGCTTCAGGTTTTTTTAATCAACTGACGCGGTGGGTGTCTGGACGAGCGCAGGATCGATTAAAATGTCCAGGTGATTGCCGCGGTCACGGAACCTTCATTGCGCCGTGAGACTATCGGGCTGTCAGCGGCGTGTTCTCCGAGCCAGGTATAGCCGGCGCTGAGCGTGGAACCCCAATGCTCGTCATATTGATGGCTCCAGGTCAGCGCGTTGTCGATGCCGTAAAATCCGCCGGGTGCGCGATAGGGGCGATAGCCGGAACGGGCGCTCTGCCGTTGATCGACCCCGTAAAAGGTATTGGCGTACCGGCCGTCGCCAAACAGCGCGGCGGACTGTAGGGCAACGATATCCTGCGAGTTCTGGAGCAGCAGGAGGGTTGCGGAGGTCTGATAATGCACGCCCTGGGCGTCGGTGAGCGGAAGCGTAGCCTTACCTTCAACGGTGAGCCACGGCGTGACCGACCAGCCGACGGCGAAGGCGGTATTCATGGTGGCTTTAATATTACCCATCCCCTTCAGCGTATTCGCCCCATCGCGCCAGCCTGAGTTTTTTTCCGCTCGCCCGAGGTCATAACCGAGCGTGTGCTCGAAGTAGAGACCGCTGTCGCCAGCCAGGTCATAGCCTATGCCTTTTTGGCTATCAATAAAGAAAGCGCCTTTCCGCCCCTGTAGTACGGGAACCACCTGCCAACTCTGCTTGTCAGAGCCGCTGTAACGAGGCGCGTATTTTCCGCCCACCCCGATAGTCAGCCCATCGGAAGGCGCGGCGGCTTCATCGGCACGCGCGCCGGGTGTTATCGCCATTAAAAACGGCACGACCATATACGGCGAAATTTTTCTGGCTATCATACTGTTCTCCACGTGGACGCGGGCGCCGTCGATAAGGACGCGCCGCAGAATGCCGGTGCAGTATGGTTTTGCTAAATCAATGAACGGTCGGGATAGTGTTAAGAAACGGTCAAGGTGAACAGATGTTGTCCAGAAGAGTGTTGATAATTGAAGATGACGCCGACGCGGCCGGGGTGCTTGAGGCCTATTTACGCCGGGAAAACTATGATGTGGCGGTCACCGTGGATGGCCTCGCTGGGCTGGATATGGCGCAGCGCTGGAAACCCGATCTGATTCTGCTGGACGTGATGCTGCCCGGGCTGAACGGCACCGAGGTGCTGGCCAGCCTGCGGCGGAAAAGCGATGTGCCGGTGATTATGGTTACCGCGATGGGGGATATGCCCGATCGTATTGGCGCGCTGCGCTATGGCGCCGACGATTATGTGGTGAAACCTTATCATCCCGGCGAAGTGGTGGCGCGAGTTCAGGCCGTGCTCCGGCGGAGCCGCAAAGCGGAGACGCAGGAAGACATTCTGCGCTGGCAGGGGCTGGAGGTGGACGTCGCTGCCATCGTCGCGGCCGTCAGCAATCCGGGGGAACCTGTCCATATTCTCGATCTTACCCCGACCGAGTTTTCGCTTCTGGCTACGCTGATGCGCGCCCCCGTCCGTCCCTTTTCGCGACAGTATCTGCTGGAGCGCTGCCTTCCTGAGAGCGAAGCGCTTGAGCGCGTGGTGGATACGCATATTTATAACCTGCGTAAAAAACTGGAGGGGGCGGGGGTATCCGGGGTGCTAGTCAACGTTCGCGGCGTGGGCTACAGGTTCAGACAGCCATGATGAAGACCCGTCACTCCTCTCTCTGGCGCTGGATTTGCGGGCGCATTCTGGCGCTGGCCATCGGCAGCGTGATGGTTATCGCCACCTGTATGTGGCTGCGTTTCGCCGTGCAAAACTATTGGATCATGCACAAAATGCCGCCCGCTTTGCGGGAGGAATTCATTGCGCTCAGCCGCAATCCGGAGGCCAACCCGGCGCGTTTTCATCAGATTGTCGATACCTGGTGGGGATTGAGCTATTCCACGCCCTCTATCGCCTCGGCGGACTGGGTGACCGTGGCGGTGCTGGTGCTGGTCATGATCCCCTTCATTGTCGTTATGGGGCTCCGCTACGCCCGTCCACTCTCGCTGCAGTTCAGCCGTCTTCGTGATGCGGCGAAGGACGTCACCGGGGGGCAATTTGGCCGCCAGGCGGAGCTGATTGAGGACGCGCCAGCGGAAATGATCCGCTTTGCTGCCGACTTTAACAAAATGACCGGCCAGCTGGCCCGCTATGATAAAGAACTCCGCGCCTCGCATGTTGCGATGGCGCATGAGCTTCGCTCCCCGCTGACGGCGGCGATTGGCCGTCTGCAGGGCATGCTGGATGGCGTTTTTGATACCCAGCCGCAGCAGCTGGAGATGGTGATGAAACAACTCCAGCATTTGAATCGATTGACCGATGAGCTGCATCTGCTTTCCCTGGCGGATGCCGGCAATCTGGTGCTCGATGAGCGGCCATTTTGTCTGGATGAGCTCCTTCAGGAGCGAGCCGCATGGTTAACGCCGCAGGCGGACGCGCAGAGCGTGACGATCGCCATTCAGCCGTCGCCGTCCTGTCCCTTCCGCGGCGATGCTTTTCGCATGGGCCAGGTATTTAGCGTACTGATGGAAAATGCCGTACGCTACGGGCGCAGGGGGGGACATCTGGCAATTACGTTGCGCCGCGGCGAGGGCGCTTACGCCATTGATTTTGTCGATGACGGGCCCGGCGTGGCGAGGCATTTTTTACCGGATATGTTTGAACGTTTTACCCGCGAGGAGGCGTCCCGCGCCAGACACTCCGGCGGCAGCGGCCTCGGATTATCCATTGCGCGCGCTATCTGCGTGGCGCACGGGGGGCGCATCAGCGCGTCGCTACCGGCGAGCGGCGGCCTGCAGATTCGCGTTGTTCTGCCGTACGCTCCCGCCGCAGAAGAAAACAGCCTGCCTTGATAATCCCTTGACACAACATCGAGCCATTCTCGATGAATGTGTCATGTAATGGCGCCATTTCCCGAACGGAGTGGCGTTATGTTATATGAGTTAGTTCTTTCCCTTCGTCAGTGCGTGTACGCTTTGCTCGGCGCAGAACGGACGCTATCCTGGTTTGCGCTGTTGCCGCCGATCGTACTGATCCTGATGATCGTACCGCTTGTGGGCTGCGGCGATAAAAGCGCCGAAAAGCCCGCGCCGGCCCGCCCGGTGCGCTACGTGGTGGTGGGTTCCCCGGCGACGCTTCCCGCTCTGGAAAGAACGGGCGAAATCCACGCGCATGATGAGACGGCCCTGAGCTTTCGTACGGCGGGCAGGATGCTGACGCGCGCGGTGGATGTCGGCGATCGGGTCAACTACGGGCAGCTGCTGGCGACGCTTGAAGAGACCAGCGCGCGAAATCAGCTGGACAGCGCGACGGCTGATGATGAGAGCGCTCGAGCGACCGCCCGGGTCGCCGCGCTGAACGTTAACCGGATGCAGAAGCTCATCGCCACGGGCGCAATCGCCCGCTCTCAGCTGGACAGCGCGCAGGCGGACTGGCTGGTCGCCAGCGCCCGGGTGAAGAGCAGCGAGGCCGCTTTGCGCAACGCCAGGGAAAGCCTGGGCTGGACGCGTCTTACTTCGCCGGGTGAGGGGGTTATCACGGCGGTCAGCGCCTCTCCCGGTCAGGTGGTCAGCGCCGGAGAGACGGTGGTGACGCTGGCGGCGGGTCAGGCGCGCGATGTGGTGTTTGATATCCCGGATCCCGCTAAGGTTGAGGCGCAAAGGGCGGAAGAATTTCAGGTTGCTTTGCTCAGCGATGCCGGGGTGAAGGCCTATGCTGTTTTGCGTGATATTAGCCCACAGGCCGATCCCCAGACCCGGACATGGCGCGTCAGGGCAACGCTCAAGAAACCGCCCGCCGCGATGGCGCTGGGCGCCAGCGTCACGGTAAGGCTGCCGTCATCAGGCTCGACGGGGTACGCCATACCGGCTTCTGCGCTGAGCCGCTGCGGAGATAAACCGGCCGTCTTTGTGATTACCCCGCAGATGCAGGCGCAGCTGCGCGTTGTCGTTCTCGCCAGCTACACGGCTTCTTCCGCGATCATCGCCTCCGGCCTTGTGCCCGGCGATCGGGTTATTACCGCCGGCGTTAGCAAACTGCGCCCGGGCGAAAAAGTCGTCGCCGGAGAGAGGCTGCCGTGAAAATAGCGCCGTCAAAAAATCGCTTTAACCTTTCTGCATGGGCGCTGGAAAACCCGCAAATGGTCAGTTTCTTTATGCTGCTGATTATGGTTATCGGTTCGCTCAGCTATACGCTGCTGCCGCGAAATGAAGATCCGGCTTTCACTATCAAAACGGCGGTAGTCTCGGCGCAGTGGCCGGGCGCGTCGGTAACGGATACCACGCATCTGGTGACGGATGTCCTGGAGAAAAAATTACAGGAAACGCCCTGGCTCGATTATATCGAAAGTGAAACCCGAGCCGGGCAAACGGTTATCTATATTAATCTCCGCGATGACACCCCGGCGCACAACGTCCCGGCGATCTGGTACCAGATCCGCAAAAAAATGCAGGATATTGCGCCATCGCTGCCGGAAGGCGCGCAGGGACCGAGCGTGAACGATGAGTTTGACGACACGTACGGCACCATTTACGGATTTATCCCTGACGGATATAGCCTTGAAGAGGTGCGACAGCGGGTGGAGACGATCCGCCGTGAACTGATGTCCGTGCCGGATATCGGCAAAACGGTCCTCCTTGGCGAGCCGCAGGAGCAGATAGTCATCGCTTTTTCGCCCGCCCGGCTGGCCGGTATGGGGCTTACCATTCAGCAGGTTGCGGACGCTCTGAAGGCCCAGAATGCCGTGGCGCCGGCAGGAACCCTGCGCACCGGGCAGGAGAATATCACGCTAAACGTCAGCGGGGCCCTCAGGAGCGAAGCGAGCCTGCGCGCCGTCATCCTGCACATCAACGATCGCTATCTTCCCCTGACCGATATTGCCACGATTGAAAGAAGCGCGGCCGAACCGCCTTCAGCGGCGTTTCGCGTTAACGGACGTCCTGCCGTTGGGCTGGCGATTTCCATGGCGCCGACGGGCAATATGCTGCGCTTTGGCGAGACGCTGAATAACAGAATGCGCGCCATCGGCGCCGGGCTGCCGCACGGCATCGAGATAGTTAAAGTGGCTGACCAGTCGGCGGTGGTCAGCGGCGCCGTAAGCGGGTTTGTCCGGGTACTGGTGGAAGCCGTGCTGATTGTGCTGGCGGTTTCTTTTGTCTCGCTGAGATTAAGGGCCGGGCTGGTGGTGGCCGCGGCGATCCCGCTGGTGCTGGCGTTGACCTTTGCCGGGATGCTGCTGGCAGGCATTGGTCTACAGCGCATCTCTCTCGGGGCCCTGATCGTTGCGCTAGGGCTGCTGGTGGATGATGCCATGATCGCCGTGGAAACCATGGTATCCCGGCTTGAGGCCGGCGATACGCGACGGCAGGCGGCGACGTACGCTTTCCAAACCACGGCATTTCCGATGTTGACCGGTACGCTGGTCATGATTGCCGGGTTTATTCCCGTCGGTTTTGCCTCATCCAGCGCGGGCGAATACTGCTTTTCGCTGTTTGCCGTGGTGCTGATGGCGCTTCTGAATTCATGGGTCGTGGCGATTCTGTTCTCCCCTTTGACCGGAACGTGGCTGCTGCCGGAAAAGCTGAAACATCGTGCCGCAGGCCCGGGCCGCATGGCGCGGGGATATGGACGACTTCTGCGTACGGTACTGCGCCACCGGCTTGCCACCCTTGGGATTGCGCTGGCCGCGCTGGGGCTGTCGGTGTACGGGACCACGTTTATGCAGGGGGAGTTTTTCCCTTCATCTGATCGCCCGGAGCTGCTGGTCAGCCTGACGCTTCCGGCCAATGCTTCGCAGACGGAAACGGAGAAACAAACGGAGAGGCTGGAAAGGGCGCTCGCCGGGAATCGCAATATTGACCATTATTCGACCTATATTGGGGCGGGCGCCATCCGCTTTTATCTGCCGATGGATGTTCTGCTGGATAATGAAAATACGGCGCAGCTGGTGGTGGTGGCGAAAGACCTGGCCGCCCGCGACCGCCTGCGGGAACAGTTAAACACGCTGCTGGCCACGCAATTCAGCGATCTGACCTCGCGCGTTTCGCCTCTGGAGCTAGGGCCTCCGGTGGGCTGGCCGATCAAATACCGGGTCAGCGGGCCTGATTATCTCAAGGTCAGAGAGTATGCCGGGCGTCTGGCCGAGGCGATAGGGCGCTCGCCGTTAACCCGGGAGGTAAATCAGACCGCCGGCGAGCCGGAGAGAACCATCGTCCTGCAGGTGAACCAGACTGCCGCGCGGGCGGCGGGAGTGTCATCGCAGAGTCTGGCGCAGACGCTTAATACCGTCTGGTCAGGCACGACGGTCACATCGCTGAGAGACAATGACCGGCTGGTTGATGTGGTGCTGCGGGCGAACGACAGCGAGCGATTGAATCTTGCCACCCTGTCATCGCTGACGGTTGAGGGGCGCGGTGGAGAAAAAGTTCCCCTCAGCGCGGTGGCCACGCCAACCTGGCGAGTGGACGATCCGGTGCTCTGGCGTCGGCAAAGATTGCCGTTTATCACCGTACAAACCGACCTCGCGCCGGGAATGCGGGCAGAAGGCGTATCGAACGGTCTGCGCCTGACGGTGGATCAACTGCGCGCGGGTTTACCCACCGGTTACAGCATTGTCGAAGGCGGAGTGGTCGCGGAGTCCGAAAAAGGCAACAGCTCGGTATTGAATATTTTACCCGTCACCCTCGGCATTATGCTGTTATTACTGATGCTTCAGCTGCGGCGCTATTCTCGTATGCTGCTGGCTCTGTTCATGGCCCCGTTCGGCTTGCCGGGGATTGTTATGGCCATGCTGCCGGGCGACACGCCAATGGGATTTGTGGCTCTGCTCGGCGTCATCGCGCTGGCGGGGATGATTATCCGCAATGCCGTGATACTTATCACTGAAGTCGACGGCAATCAGGCTCAGGGCATGGAAAGCGATGCCGCTATTATTGCCGCCGCAGAGCACCGGGCCAGGCCGATATTTCTGACCGCCTGCGCCGCGATACTGGGTATGGTCCCCATCTCTCATCAGGTATTCTGGGGACCGATGGCGTATGCCATCATTGGCGGGCTGATTGTCGCGACGCTCGTCACGTTAACCGTGCTGCCGGCGTCCTTTAGCCTGCTGCTGGAGAGGGGAGGATACCGGGAAAAACGTCCCGCCGCTTAATAACACTGGATGGCCGGGGGCGACCCCGGTCGGGGTGCAACAGGCGAAAAAAAAGCCCGTACTTGCGTACGAGCTCTTCTTAAAATATGGCGGTGAGG
>NZ_JBEAFN010000027.1:0-321704 GCF_040061795.1 Klebsiella sp. GN_Kp190 | reverse complement strand
AGAGAACTGGCCGGTTCTTTCTGACGGAGTAATCATACAAGCCCGGACAGGCGCAGCGCGCCGCCTCCGGGAAAATTATTCAGCGCACGTGCTTACAGCGCTTTTTGCCATACGCTCTGCGGCAGGAGATAAACGTCCGCCGGCGCCGTCATGCCGTCGGTCACGATATGCTGAATGCCGCTGGCCATTACCGCCAGGGTCACGTCAAAGGCGTTCAGGCTATCGCCAAAGCCCGCGGTCAGGTTGAGCATTGAACCGTTCGCCATCAGATAAACGGTTTTATCGCCCATCCGGTAAGCGTTGATATAGGGCATGACCTCTTCATGACGGAACTGGCGCAGGTACTCACAGTCAATCTCTTCCGCCACGTGACCCACGTTGAGAATAAACACCCCGTCTTTGGACTTATCCAGCGCCTGGCGGTTAACGACTTTTTTACCGCCGGTCGCCGTGGCCACCACGTCCGCGGAGGCAATCGCCTCCTGTAATTCAACGACGTGCCAGCCATCGTAGGCCGCCTGTAGTCTCCGCGCCGGGTCGATTTCCGCTACCATCACCTGGCCGCCGAAGGCCTTCGCCGCCGCCGCTACGCCCTGGCCAACCAGACCATAGCCGATGACCAGCACTTTTTTCTCATGCAGGGTCAGGTGGGTCGTCTGGAAAAAGGTGTGCCAGGCGGTCAGGCCGACCATATGACGGTTGTGCAGGCCCTCTTTTACCGGCAAATCATCCCAGTTAAAAATCGGGTATCCGGGGCGAATATCGCCCAGGCGGCTAACGCCAGAGCCGGTCGCCTCAAGGCCCGCGACGATATTGCCAAACTCCCCGCGCTGATGCAGTAGGGTGGTAATATCCGCGCCCATTTCGCACAGATGCGTCGGCTGCCAGGCAATCGCTTTTTCCCAGGATTGCTGCCACTCGGCGTCGCTCATATCCCGCCAGGCGCAGGCTTCCGCGCCGCGCTCCACCAGCCAGGCGACCACGTCATCCTGCACCGTCGTTGGGTTACAGGTGGTAAGAAAAACCTTCGCCCCTTTCTCCAGAATTCCCTGCACCAGGGGGATCATTTTCATATCGAGGTGCATACAGCAGGCGAGACGCACCTGGCTGAGATCCGGCAGGGCGGCGACCTGACGCAGGGTGCGCGGCATATTCTGACTGGCCCATGCGATCTCTTTCTCTAATTTTATCTTGTTATTCAACGTGTTTGACCTTCAATCCATAGAATGCTGATACCCAGAGGTGAGGGGATTTTAACGTAGCGCGCGCCGTTTTTACATTCACAAAATGAATGACGAAAAGCCACGACAAAGACATGGTTGTTAAAATAAGGTTAAAAAAAGAAAATGAAACATAAGTTCTTATTATGACGTAAGCGAGCTACACGATGTTAAGCGTTTTACCCGGATCGCTCTTTTCGCGGATCCGCATTTTCCTCGGTCGCCTCAAGCCGCACGCCCTGCCGGTTGCCAGAAAACATATTGTTCTGGCCTCTCTCGGCGCCGGGACGGGACTGGCGGTGACCAGCATGTTCAGCCACTGGCTGTTAGGCGAGGTCAATATCTGGTTTATCGCGCCAATGGGCGCATCGGCAGTGCTGCTGTTTGGCGTCCCGAGCAGTCCGCTGGCCCAGCCGTGGTCGATTGTCGGCGGCAACGTGCTCTCGGCGCTGATTGGCGTGACCGTGGGAATGGCGATCCCGAACCTGGCGCTGGCCTGCGGCGTGGCGGCGGGGCTGGCGATCGCCGGTATGTATTTCCTGCGCTGCCTGCATCCGCCGGGTGGGGCGGTGGCGTTAACGGCGATCCTCGGCGGGGCGGGGGTGCAGAGTGAAGGCTACCACTTTGTTCTGACGCCGGTATTGCTCAATTCCCTGATGCTGGCGCTGCTGGCCATCGTCTTCAACAACCTGGTGGGACGACGCTACCCGCACCCGCTGGCCGCGGAAGAGGTAAAGGCCAAAGCCGTACCGCTGGGCCTGTCGGTGACCCGCGATGATATTCATGCGGCCCTGCTGGACGGCCAGTTTCTCGATATCGATGAAGACGACGTGCAGGAGCTGCTGGAAAATATTGAACAAAAAGCCAGACAGCGTATCGCCAGCGCCCGGCAATCCTGATGAGCTTTTCGGCTCTCTGGGGAACGCGGATTAACCCACGTGTTCCCCTTTTTATTGCCTTCCTCCCCGGCCATTAGCCTGAACCAGGCATTTTTCTCCCCCCGAAAGCAACAAGCTCTGCGGATCGTGACTGCGATCGACAAAATTGGCCATTCAATGAGCAAAAAGTTGACGCCCTTAACGAAATGAATATTTCAAAATAACTTTTTATGGATTTTTTAATCCGGCGGAGTATAACAAGTTGTTAAATAATGCACCCGGGTGCAAAAAGGTGCAAATGTATTCCTGATGCCAGAACCTGCCGTATCTGGTTCGGCAATGTGATCTTTTTATTCATAAAAACAAAACGATAGAACGCTCATCCCTGACAGGACAACAAAATGACCGATCATGTGATAACTGAAAGTCGTAAAACAGATAATGATAAGAAAATCAGATTAATAACCCTCGTCTCAACCATCGGTGGACTGTGCTTTGGCTACGACACCGGGGTTATTTCCGGCGCGCTGATTTTCATGAAAAACGATCTTGGCCTCACTCCTCTGCAGGAAGGGCTGGTGACATCGTTTTTATTATTCGGCGCGGCAATCGGCTCTGTCGGCGGCGGCTGGCTATCCGACCGACAGGGACGGCGGAAAAATATTCTGTGGGTGGCGGTGATTTTTATCTTTGGCGCCCTCGGTACCGCCGTCGCCTGGGATATGTCGTCGATGATAATCGCCCGCTTTATTCTTGGCCTGGCGGTTGGCTGTGCGTCAGTGACGGTGCCGATTTATATTTCCGAACTGGCGCGACCCGCGCAGCGTGAACGGCTGGTGACGGTCAACGAACTGATGATCGTCACCGGGCAGTTTCTCGCTTACTCCGTCAACGCTTCCATTGTCAATTTCTATCCCGACATGTCGCACAACTGGCGGCTGATGCTGGCCATTCCGGCGCTGCCCGGCGCGCTGCTGTGGATTGGTATGCTGGTAATGCCGGAGTCTCCGCGCTTCTTCGTGCGTAAGGGGCAAATAGACAAAGCGGTTGCGGTGCTGAAAACGATTCGTCGGCCCGAAGAGGTGGAGCAGGAGATCCGCGATATCCAGCAGGTGAGCCAGATTGGCATCAACCATGGCCGATTTGTTGACGAGCTGAAGAGAAAATGGGTACTGCAGCTGATTTTGATCGGCCTGATGATTGTGCTGGCAACGCGCGTAACCGGCGTGAATACCATTATGTACTACGCGCCGACGGTGCTGAAAGCCACCGGACTTGGCGATGCGGCGGCGGTGACCGGCGCCGTGGCTAATGGCGTCGTCTCTATTCTGGCCACGCTACTGGGGATGCTGTTAATTGGCAGGCATTCCCGACGGAAAATGTTCTTTACCGGACAGATCGGCGTCACCCTTAGCCTGGTGTTGATTGGCCTCTCGTTCAAGCTCTTCTTCCATATGGAAACCGTCGATGGCGTCAGCGGCTTGCACGCCAACTTTACCGGTGCCAGCTACATCATTCTCGCCCTGATGCTGGTGTTCCTGACCTTTATGCAGGGTTGGATCGCACCGGTGTTCTGGCTGATGCTCGCGGAAATCTACCCGCTGCGGATGCGCGGTCTGGGAATGGGTTTTGCGGTATTCGGTTTATGGATATTTGACTTCATCATTCAGTCTATTTTCCCGATTTTACTCAACAGCTACGGCGGCGGAATGACCTTCGGCTTCTTCGCGGCTACCAACGTCATAATGCTGATTCTGCTGGTGAAGTTCCTGCCGGAAACCCGCGGGTTAACCCTCGAACAAATTGAACAAAAATTCAGATTCTGATTTAGCAACGTGGAGGAATATATGACAGTTAATATCGGTTTAATTGGTTTGGGTATGATTGGGCGCGACCATCTCCAGCGTTTCCAGACGGTTATCCAGAACGCCAGGGTCAGCGCCGTCTGCGATATCAATCGTAATGTGACCGACGCTATTGCCCGCGAATATGGCGCTCAGCCCTATTACGATGCAGTCGAGATGATTCAATCAGACGACGTGGATGCGATCTTTATTTGCTCTATTGGCCCGGTACATAAAGAACAAATTCTGGCGGCCATTAAAGCAGGTAAACCGGTGTTTTGCGAAAAGCCGCTAACCCCGACCGCGAATGAAGCCAAAGCGATTATTGATGCTGAAGTAGCCTACGGCAAACGTATGCTGCAGCTGGGCTTTATGCGCCGTTTCGACCCGGGGTACAACCAGCTAAAAGCCACTCTGGATAGCGGTGAACTGGGGGAAATATTGCTCATCCACTGCGCCCATCGCAACGCCTCCGTGCCGGAGAGCTACACCCTGGAGATGGCGATTAACGATTCGGCGACCCATGAAATCGATATTATCCGCTATCTGCTTAACGAAAATATCGTTTCGGTGCGCGTCGATAAACCGCAGAAGAAAACGCGCAGAGCCTGCGCGCATCTGCAGGATCCGTTGATTGTGATTTTTGAAACTGAATCCGGCGTACGTATTGATGATGAGCTGTTTGTTAACTGCGATTACGGCTACGACATTCGCTGTGAAGTGATTGGCGAAAATGCCATCAGCGCGTTGACCGAACAGGCACTTACCACCGTCCGTTCGGCGCAGGGTTATAGCCGCGCTATCCCCAAAACCTGCATGGAACGTTTCGCCACCGCCTACGATCGCGAGGTGCAGAATTTCGTTGACCGGGTAAACCTGGGGGCGGAGATGAGCGGGCCATCATCGTGGGACGGATTTGTCGTGGCGATGGTATGTGATGCCGGCCTGGCGTCGCTGAAGGATGGCGAAAAGCACGCCGTCTCTCTGCCGGAGTGTCCGGCGCTCTACCGCTGACCCATTAACGAAGGGAGAGGCGCATGTTAACTCTGAAACCAGAAGATATTTTTATTGGCTGTCGGGCGAATTCAAAGAAAAAGGCGCTGCGTATTGCCGCGGATTCCCTGCAGGCCAGCGGCTACGTCAGCGAGGGTTTTTTTGAATCAATGGTGGAGCGCGAAAAGGCGCTCTCTACCTGGCTCGGGGCGGGGGTCGCCATGCCCCACTGCAGCAAGGAGGGTATTGATCTGGTGCGGCAAACCGGTTTCCAGCTGCTTCAGTTTCCGGATGGCGTGGGCTGGGGGGAGGGTAAAGTGGCCTTCCTTGTGGTCGCCGTGGCGGCAAAAAACAATGAACACATTGATGTTATAGCGGATCTGGCAGACCTGCTTGATGACGAAGTGAAAACCACGCTGCTGGCCAGCGCCGACAGCAAAGACGCGTTTATGCAGATCCTCGAAGGACACTCATTTAAGAAGGATAGAATATGAAACTGGCACTCTGTACCGATGTTCTCGCCGGCCTGGCGTTCCCGGAAATGCTCGATCGCGTCAAGCAGTACGGCATTGAGGGCGTGGAGATGACCGCAGGCGGCTGGTCGCCTTGTCCGCATGTTAAAACTGAAGAACTGCTGGCTTCTCCGGCAGCGCTGGCGGCGTTTCGCGGCGAGCTGGAAAAGCGCGGAATGGAGATCGTCGCGCTGAACTGTTCGGGTAACCCGCTGGCCCCCGGCGCCCTTGGCGAGAAGCACACCGCCAGCAGCTACCGTACCGTCGAGCTGGCGGCGAAGCTGGGAGTGAAAAAGATAGTCATGATGAGCGGCCTGCCGGGCGGCGGGCCGGACGATAAAATCCCTAACTGGATCACCTCGACGGTTTCCTGGCCGGACTATATGCCAGGCGTGATCGATTACCAGTGGAACGAGGTTGCTATTCCCTGGTGGCAGGCTTTTACCCGCCATGCGGCTGAATACGGCATCGAACAGATTGCCCTCGAGGAATTCCCCAGCCAGTTGGTTTACAACCCGAGCACGCTGCTGCGCCTGCGTGAGGCGGTTGGCGACATCATCGGCATGAATCTCGATCCGTCGCATCTGATCGCCATGGGGGCAGACCCGATTGCCGCAGCCCGTAAGCTTGAAGGGGTGATTTATCACGTTCACGGCAAAGACGCGCGTATTGAACGCGGGCTGGCGGATGTCGACGGCTTACTGGAATACCAGCCGGTTACGCAGACCAAAACCCGCACCTGGAACTACGTGGCGGTTGGCTGTGGACAGGATTTGAAGTGGTGGAAAGAGTTCTTCTCGGTGCTGCGCATGACCGGATATAACGGTTATGTGTCGCTGGAGATGGAGGACCTGACGATGAGCGTTGAAGCAGGGCTACGGACGTCTATTGATGCCCTCAACGCCACATTAAGTCAGTGATAACGGGCCGCGTTTTCCCTCCGGGGGGCGGGAGAACGCGGCGCGTTTTTTGTTGAGCGGATTTTATCTTGCTGTATTTTACGTTCTATTGGATGTTTTTTATCAGGAACGTTAAAACCGAGTATGAGCGCCCCTAAACGACAAAAAGCGACCGCCAGCGACGTTGCGTTACTGGCTGGCGTCTCCAAATGGACGGTTTCCCGGGCATTTACCCCCGGGGCTTCTATCCAGCCCAAAACCCGGGAAGAGGTGATGAAAGCCGCTAATATTCTGGGATATCGACCAAATTTACTGGCGCGTAGCCTGACGCAAAAGAAAACGCATATTATCGGCGTGGCGGTAGACGAGCTGCGCAATCCCAATATGGTGCTACTGCTTAACGAAGTGACCCGCCAGCTGCAGAATCGCGGCTACATGGCGCTGGTGATTAACGTTACCGACGAAGAAAACACCCGCACGGCGATGGCGCTGGCTTACCAGCTCCAGGTTGATGGTATCTTGTTTATGGCCACGGTCCTGACGCCGGAACTCATCGCGATTGCCACTGAAATTCATCGCGTTCCGCTGGTGCAGATTGGCCGTAATACCGATCATCCGGAAATCCAGGTGGTCAATATTGACGGCTGGATTGCCGGAAAACAGCTTGCCGAACTGCTGCTGGCGCAGGGGCATCGCACTTTTGGCTATATGAAAGGGCCGGATACCGCCTCGCACCATTTAATGAGGATGGAAGGATACGAAGCGGCGCTGGAGCAGGCAGGTTGCCGGCTTGATACTCTGCTGGTTGCCGGACAGTATTTACGTACCCGGGGATATGCGGCGATGAGCGACTATCTGGACGCGACGTCCGCAGGCGAAAGAGTGGATGCCCTGTTCTGTGAAAACGATATTCTGGCGATAGGCGCGCTTCAGGCGCTGCGCGAGCGCGATTTAACGATGGGTATTGTCGGTTTCGATAATATCGATGAGGCGGCGGCGCCGGAATGGCAGCTTACTACCTACGATCAGCGGCGCGAGCGGCTGGTGGAAGAGGCGTTGAATCGGCTCATCGATGTAACTGAAGGGCCGTCGGCGACCTGGCGCACCGGGGAACCCATCGTGCGCCAGTCCCATCGCCGCCAGGGCTAAAGTTCGCCGGTGATGTACTGCGCCACGCCGCAGCCAAAACTCCAGTCCCCTTTATGGTTGCTGATTACCGAGATCATCAGGTCATCGCCGCTCAGCCCGCAGTGCTCCCGGAGCTCAGCCTGCAGGGTGGCATAAAAAAGCTGCTTCTGTTCTTCGCTGCGCGGGCTGGTATATACCCTCACCACCACCACCTCCCGGCTTCGCGTCAGCCCCAGCCCGGTATCTTCAATAATCATATGATGAGCTTTGTTTTCGTGAACAATCTGGTAGCGATCGCGCTCTGGCACCTTGAACGCCTGCACCACGGCGCGATGTGCCGCATCCAGCAGGGTTTTGATCTCGCTTTCGCTGCGTCCTTCAATGATATCAAACGTCAGTAATGGCATAGCAGATGGTCCTTATTGTCGGATTACCTCAGTGATAGAGATGCTAACCCGTGCTGAAGCCGGCAAAAACCGTTATATTTGAACTCATTGTTTTTATCTGTGAACAATTGCTATGCGCGAGATCCGCCCGGAAATTTACTGGACCCACCTGTACTGGCTTACGGTGCTGGAGGAGCAAAAAAGCTATACCCGCGCCGCGGAAAAGCTGGCGGTCAGCAAATCCGCCATCAGCCAGAAAATCAGCGAGCTGGAGCGGGTTACCGGTAAAACGCTGGTGCACCGAACCACCCGCAGCGTGACCTTAAGCGAAGATGGTCTGCGGCTGGTGGCGGAGCTGAACGAGCCGTTTGGGCAGATTCGCGAGATCTTTACCGGCACCTGCGACGAGGAAGGCGGCCCCCTGCGCGGTACGCTGCGCCTGACCGCACCGGTCGCATTTTCACGTCAGCAGCTGGTCCCGGCCATCACCCCTTTTCTGTACCAGCATCCGCAGCTTCATCTCCAGCTGGAGGTGACCGACCGACTGGTGTCGCTCGCCAGCGAGGGGTTCGACCTTGCTATTCGCCACTGTCGCCGCGAGCTGCTGCCGGAGACCCACGTGGCCTGGCCGCTGTGCCGTACGGCTACCCTGGTGGTCGCCTCGGCGGACTATATTCGCCGCTTTGGCCGCCCCGATTCGCCTGACGCGTTGCGTCAGCATCAATGCCTCACCTACCCGCGCGGGCCGCAAAGCCCGCACTGGACCTTTGAGCGCGACGACGAGCGGGTGAGCGTGAAGGTGCAGGGGCCGTTTGCCACCAATAACAGCGAATCCCTGCGCGACGCGGTGCTGGCGGGGCTGGGCGTTGCCTTACTGCCGGATTTTAGCGCCAGGGAGGCGATTGGCCGCGGGCTGGTTCAGGAGCTGCTGCCGGGATGGCGGCCGGTGGATGCGTTTGCGGAAAGTCTGTACGTCATTCGCCCCTACACGCCGCGCGTATCGCGGGCGGTAGAGACGTTTAGCCGCTATCTGAAGGCGACCTTCAGCTGATATTTTCCAGCTGCTGCGTCAGCGCCTCGCGAAAGCGGGGCAGCAAATCGGCACCTTCTGAAACCAGCTCCGCCAGGGTCACGGTTTTATCGGCGCGGTATTCCCGCCCGCTGCCAAGCCGGGCTTCGAAATCATTGGCCGCCCGGTGAGCCGCCGCCAGGTCGGCATCCAGCAATACCACCGCGTGCGCGAGAACCACATGGCCTCGACCTTCCGCCATCGGTCGCCAGTACTGGGCCGTGCCGGCTATTTTTCGCACCTCCTCGCCCTCGCCGCAGGCCAGATTATAGCGACCATCGCAAAATGAACCGCTAACCGCCCGGCAGTGGCTGGCCACGCCAAAGGTCGCCAGCGTGCGCTGCAACAGGCCGCAGAGGAAAAGATAAATCGGCTCCGCGGCTTCGCCCAGCGAGTGATAGACCGGCCAGGCCAGGCTGAGATTGACAATTCCCGGCCCCTGTGGCACCAGCCCGCCGCCGGAGCGGCGCTGCCAGACCGGCCATCCCTGGCCGGCGAACTGCTCGCTCACCGCCGGGAGTTCGGCAAATTTCCGGTAGCTTCCCGGCACCACAAACCCCTGCGGGGCCTGCCAGAGCTGAGCCACCGCCTCACCGTCGCCCGCCCGGGCAAACAGCGGCTGCTCGGCAAGGGTGGGATCGGCAAAGTAACCAACCGGTAGCTGCTGGTGGCTAAAGCGCAGCGGCCAGCAGGGTTCCTGAATCATGATTTCTCCTTATCGACGCTATTCGCCATGGCGGCTGGGTTTCATCAGCATCGCCGTAAGGGCGGAGAGCAGGCAGCCTGCGGTCAAGTAGATAGCGACACTATGCCAGGCGCCGCCGGATAAGGTGACCAGGGCGGCGGCGATAAACGGCGTGAAACCGCCGCCGACAACGCTGGCAACCTGATACCCCACGCCGGCCCCGCTGTAGCGATAGCTGGCGCCAAACATTTCGGTAAACATCGGCTGCTGAACGCAAACCACCATATCGTGCGCAATATTTGCCAGCATAAGCGCGAAAAACAGGATCCAGAAGTATGACTGGCTTTCGAGCGCCATAAAGAACGGGAAGCCGCTGAGGGTGCCGATCAGCGCCCCGGTGATATAGACGCGGCGACGGCCAAAGCGGTCCGCCAGCCAGGCGAAGCAGGGGATCGTCAGGCAGCTGATGGCGCCGACAAGCAGGCCAATATTCAGAAACAGCTCGCGCGGCAGGCCGAGATTCTGCGTGGAATAGTTAAGCGCGAAGGCGGTAACGATATACATCGTCAGCAGCTCGCACAGGCGCAGGCCGATAATCATTAAGAACGCGCCCGGATGGCGGAACAGCGCTTCCACGACCGGCAGACGCTTTTTCTTCGGCTGCAGCTGCTGTTCGCGCTGCTGCTGTTCAAATTCGGCGGATTCCGCCATGCCGTTGCGGATCCAGAGCGCCGCCAGCACCAGCACGACGCTAAACAGGAACGGCAGACGCCAGCCCCAGCTGAGGAACTGTTCATCGGTGGTGCAGGAGCTTATCAGCGACACCAGCCCTGTAGAGAGCAGCAATCCGACGCCGTAGCCCACCTGCACGCCGCTGCTGTAGAACGCCTTCTTATTTTTCGGCGCGCTCTCTACCGCCAGCAGCGCCGCGCCGCCCCATTCGCCGCCCACCGCAAAGCCCTGGACGGCGCGCAGCAGGACCAGCAGAACCGGCGCCCACCAGCCAATCTGGTTGAAGGAGGGCAGCAGACCGATACAGGCGGTGGCGATCCCCATCATCCATACCGTCAGCATCAGCATGCGTTTGCGCCCGAGGCGATCGCCGAAATGGCCGAAGATAATGCCGCCCAACGGGCGGAAGAGGAAGCCGACGCCGAAGGTGGCAAAGGCGGCGAGGGTACCCATCGCCGGGCTGATTTGCGGGAAAAATTCCCGGTTAAATACCAGCGCGGCGGTGATGCCATAGAGAAGAAAGTCGTACCAGTCGACCACGGCCCCGGCGAAGCTGCCCCAGGCCGCTCTGCGGGCGCGGTTGAGTGAACATGCCTCCTTGCCGGGGCGCTGAGAAATTAACGTTGAGTCCATACCTGTCCTGTCTGTTGCTGAGTTTTTAATTATTGGAATGAGACGCTTTCCGAATTCGCGCCTGTCCTGAGACTACCGCGCAGAAGGGCATGTGAAAAGATTTTTACCTGCTCTGGGCGTTTAAAGGCATAAAGCGTTTGCTTCGCCGGGGGATGAACGCCCTTGTAGCCCGTTCAGAATGCGAGCTTAGGACTTCGCTTATTGTTTTTAATTTTAATTTTTGAACCCAACGGGGACACCTTTTAAGAAATGACTTAAATGGTTTACAATTAACAAGTCTCCAATTTCGGAAGGGTGAGTTAAATGCGTTTAATTTTTGCAGCTTTATTTTGTGTCATGGTTTCGCCTTCCGCTTTTGCAGAAAAACTGCCAGCGCCTGTCGGCAAACCCGTTTTAACTATTTCCGGCCTGATTGCTAATACGAATGAGGGCGATACCGCCGTTTTTGATGTCGCCGCATTAGAAAAGCTGGGGATGGAAACGCTGGTGACGACCACGCCATGGTATTCGGGCAAGGTCCGCTTTGACGGCATTTCCCTCAGTAAACTCATGGATTTAGTCGGCGCCAAAGGCAAGTCAGCCCGGGTGCTGGCGCTCAACGATTACACCACCATTGTCCCCCTGGACGACTTTCATAAATTTCCGGTAATTTTGGCTTTAAAAATGAACGGCGAATATATGCGCATTCGTGATAAAGGGCCCTTATTTATTGTTTATCCTTACGACAGTAGCCCGGAATTGCAGAATCAGATTTATTATTCCCGTTCGGCATGGCAGGTTTCGAAGATTATAATTGAGTAAGGGTTTGATCTTGAATCGAATACTCACTGCCATTATTTTGTCGCTCTTCATTGTGACCGGTTACATTACTTATCTGGTGCATGAGCGGCAAAGTGAGCTGCAAAAATTAACCCGTTATACTGATTCGTGGTCCGTTTCCCAGATAGTCTCCGAGTACATGCGCCTCGAGGCGCGACTCAGCGCGATGGGGCTGGGAGTGAAGGGAAGCGACCACGATGAGGTGCGCCTGCGTCTGGAAATTATGATGAGCCAGATTGCGCTGCTGCAGCAGGGTGATTTGGGAAAGTTTATCGGCAAAGATCCTCACCGTAAGGCGATAGTTAACAGCCTGATTGATCTTCTGGACCGGCTGGATAAGCAGCTGGACACCATGACGACAGCGCAGCTGAAGCTGATGCTGCAGGAGATGAGTACCCTGGACGGGCCGTTGACCTCACTCGCGTCCACCTCGCTCGCCCAGGATTTTAATCTGGTTAATCTGACCCACGATAAAATACAAAATCTCTATTACATCTATTCGGCGATTTCCATTCTGCTGATTGTTCTCTGTATCACGCTCGGGCTGTTGATGCTGAAGCAGAATAACACCCTGCGTCGCGCCCACGTGCGGATGAAATTACTGGCGACCGACCTGCAGGCCTCAAAAGAAAAGCTTCAGGTGCAGAACCGCCGTCTGCAGTACGATGCCTATCATGATTCGCTGACCGGGATGCCCAACCGTCTCTCTTTCTGGCAACGTCTGCAGGAGGTCGTCAATCAGGTGCGGCCCTATAACGGCTCGGCGGTCGTAATGCTGTTTGACCTGGATAATTTCAAGGACGTCAACGATACCCAGGGTCATGATGCCGGGGATAAGCTGCTGCAGGATTTGGCCAGCCGTCTCTCCTTTTTTCGCAAAACGTCAGAAACGCTCTACCGGCTGGGAGGGGACGAGTTTGCCCTGGTTTCCCATGATTTAACCGAAGAGATGGCGCTGGAGCGGGCGAAGGTGATCCGGGAAAAGATCAGCCAGCCGTATCAGATTTACGACTCGCTGATCCAGATTGGCGCCTGTATCGGGATTGTGATCTCTGACGGGGAAAGCCGTACCGACTATTTATACAAATGCGCCGACCTGGCGCTGTATGAAGCGAAAAAAGAGGGTTCCGGCAACGTTCAGGTATTCCGTCCCGGACTGCTTCAGCGCCAGCAGGAGAATAAATCCTTTGAAGATGACCTGATGCAGGCGCTGAACAAAGGTGAGTTCAGGGTTTACTACCAGCCGATAGCCGACACCATGAACGGTGAAATCTACGGCTACGAAGCGCTGGTGCGCTGGTTTCATCCGCTGCGCGGCAGCGTCCCGCCGACCGAATTTATTCCGGTAGCGGAAAAGATTGGCCTGATTAATCAGCTGGGCGAGTGGGTGCTGCGAACCGCCTGCGAAGCGGCCGCCAGCTGGTCGTCGCCGCTCAAAGTGTCGGTTAACGTGTCGCCGGTTCAGTTAATGAACAGTTCACTGACCGATACCGTGGTAACCATCTTAAGAACAACCGGGCTGGATCCGTATCGGCTGGATTTGGAAATTACCGAGTCTGACGTCTTTAACGAAAATACCCGTTCTCTCGAGATCCTGAGCCAGCTGCGCGAGCTCGGGGTGCAGATCTCCATTGATGATTTTGGCACCGGCTATTCTTCGCTATCGCGGCTAAGCTATTTCCCGTTCGATAAGATAAAAATCGACCGCTCTTTTGTGATTAACATTCCCGATCAGAAAGATGACCTCGATATCGTGCGGCTGATTATCAGCATGGGTAAAAGCCTGCATATGCGCATCGTGGCCGAAGGTGTCGAAACAGAAGAGCAGCTGCAGTCCTTACGCAAATTAGGCTGTGACCTGGTCCAGGGGTATTTAATCGGTAAACCGGGACCGCTCAGTTCACCTGAAAATAAGTAATTTGCCTTTTAATATGGGCGGTTCTAGTTTATCTAAAATCGCCCATATTTATTTTTGAATAGATCTAATCCCTAATGAGTACAATAAGGGTTAGGAAAACGCATTGGTAAAAAATAATACCCGCAATGATTAAAAAGGGTATATCATATGCAACATATTTTCCCATTTTCGACCGTATATGTGGTGCGTTAAGAGAGGTGAAATCATGCAGCGAATCATTATTCCTACCCACTATGTGCATACCCGGAGCACGCCGCTGTGGACGAAGCGGACGGCGCCGGCCTCAATCTGGAAGCGGCATCTGGATGCCGGTACCCGGCAGGGCGTCTATCCGCGCCTGTCGGTGATGCGAGGGGCGATACGCTATCTCGGATATGCCGATGAAACCAGCGCGGAACCGGTGGAAACCCTGACCATTGCCGAAGGTGAATTTGGCGTTTTTCCGCCCGAAAAGTGGCACCGCATCGAGGCGTTAACCGAGGATACCGTATTTAACGTGGACTTTTACGTTGATCCTAAAATTCTTATCGAGGGATAATATGAACAGTGAAAATAAAGGCTATGCGTTAGCGCTGATCAACGGGAATAATAAAGATAAAAAAGAAAAAGTGTATCTTAAACCGATGGCCCTTTATGTCCCTGATATTGCCACCCAGGCCGTGGCTGAGCTTATTTCCACGCTGTCGGTGGAAAACGCCGGAGGAAAGGGATTTATATTGACGGTGACCAACAATAATAACGGCGTCTCGGTCGATAGCGAGTTTGCTTCTCTGGCTGAGCTGCAGGATCCGCAGACGGCGGCCGATGCGGTAAAAGATCTGATTAATATTGTCCGCGGCTACGAGTCCGACGAAGAGACTAACGTCTGCGGCTGGTAGTCGTTTGCCGACGCAGAATCGTCAGCTGTCGTCTATCGTCAGCTGACGCTGGACGGCTCTCGGTGGCCTGCGTCAGCCGTATCCCGCGGTATTTAGCGGCGCGTAATATGTTTAACATTGTATTTGTTGGTATTCTGGTAAATATCGGATAAATCAACAATGGTATTGTTATGGGCATAGCTGATCGACTGCACCCGTAGCAGCAGGCTGTTTTGTGGAACCTGTAAGAGCTCTGCTTGCTCCCGGGTGGCCAGAACCGGGGTATAGCTGCGGTGGCTCTCCAGGATGGTGATATTGCACTCTTTCTTGAAATAGTTAAATTTCGATCTTTCCAGATTTCCAACGCTTAGCCAGGGAAAAATCGCCACCGGTATATAGCTGTTCTCAATCAGAATAGGTACGTCGTCAATCATCCGAATGCGTCTGACGTAATAGACCTTCTCTCCCGGCTCAATTTTCAACTGTTGTGCGATAGCCAAAGGCGCATCAAGCATCGTGAACTCAATGACCTTATTGCGATAGTTGGTGACGCCGCCGATGTGCATCTGGTAGTTGAAGCCGTCAAGTTCCCCGCCGCGATAATTGCTCTTACGCGCCACGTATGAACCGCTGCCGTGGCGTTTGACGATCAGCTTCTCACTTTCCAGCAGCGTGAGCGCCTTGCGCAGGGTCATGACGGAGACCTGTAGCTCCCCGGCCAGCGCTTTTTCACTCGGTAGCGCATCTCCCACCTCGAATTCATCGCTATTGATGCGATTTTTTAGCCTGTCTGCGATTGTTTTATATATCACTTATAGATTTCTCGTGGTGTGTTCTGTCAGCGGATTATAATTTTATCTTTTTAATAATTAACGTATTTTTATCATTGCGGGGCGTTGTTTTGTCTCTGTCATCTATTTATCTGCTTTTACTTATATATCTGTTGCCGCAAGAGAGATATGACTTTCATCACAGATGACGATTTCACCGCTCTGAATTATGTCTGCCGGCGCATAGGCTGAAACGCATGTATCGGGCGCTGACGGCCGATGTGCGGGACAGGGGGTGAGGATGATCGGGGTAAAAAAATTACAGGATTTTTCGAAGGCCATGATTGGGCCGGTTTTGTATCTGCCGGTTATTGGTCTGCTGATTGCGTTGTTTAGTATGACAACCAATAAAATCTGGGTCGCGGAAGAGAGCTCGCTTTATCTGCTGGGGAAATACGTTTCCAGCATGCTCTGGGCCATCATGAACAATCTTGGCTTCTTCTTTTGCCTCGGGCTGGCCGGCGGGCTGGCAAAAACCCGAAAAGCGGAAGCGGCTTTTGTTGCCGCAATGACCTGGTTTATGTACCTGGCGGCGAATAACAGTTGGCTAACCCTGACGCAGCGCCTGGCCGCCGGTAGCAGCAACGCGCAGCTCTACGGCAGCGGGCAAACCTTTATTTTTGGCTTCCAGGTCATTGATATGGGCGTGTTTCTTGGCATTATCCTTGGCTACGCGGTCGCCTTTATTCACAACCGGTTTGTCGACATTGAGTTTCGCGGCGCCTTCTCTATCTACGGCAACAGCAAGCTGGTTCTGATCGTAATGATCCCGCTGGTCGGCGTGTTTGCCATCGCCACGGTGTACGTCTGGCCGATTGTTGAACACGGCATATCGGCGCTGACCGGGGTGATGAAAACCTTCGGCGCCGTCGGCGTTTTTCTGTACGGTTTTCTCAATCGTTTTCTTATCCCGACCGGGCTACACCACCTGATTTGGTCGCCCTTTGTCTTTACCTCCATTGGCGGACAGCTGTTGATTGATGGCCAGACGGTGGTGGGGGCAAAACCGATTTTCCTCGCTGAAATTGCCCATAGCGCCGGGCCGTTAAGCGACTCGGCGCGATTTCTCACCTACGGCATGGTGAAAATTTTCGGTACCGCCGGAATGGCCCTGGCCTTTTATACAACCGCCAGGCCGGAAAATAAGCAAAAGTTGAAAATCACGCTGATTCCTTTGATTGTGACTTCATTCCTGGTGGGGATCACCGAACCTTTTGAGTTCTTATTTATCTTTACCGCACCGTTGCTATGGCTGGTTTATTCATTACTGGACGGTTTTTTCCAGATGCTGGCGTGGCTGCTGGATGTGCGGGTCTGCGCCACCAACGGCATTATCGATTTTATTGTTTACAACATTCCGGCGGGAGCGCACCTCACGCGCTGGCCTGTGTTTGTCGCGCTGGGTTTAATGGAAACCGCGACGATGTTTTATATCGGTAAGTTTCTGATTCTGCGTTTCAAAATGCGTACGCCGGGCCAGGAGCAGCAGGGGGAGGGGGCTAACCAACCGGCAAGCGTAAGCGCGCCTGACAGGGCTTCCGGCGAGCAGGTCATTCTGGGCCTTGGCGGCAAAGAAAATGTCTGTTCGGTCGAGAACTGTTTTACGCGGCTTCGGGTTGACGTGCGGGACCCCGCATTAATTCAGGAACACATTCTGAAGACCAGCGGCGGTACCAGCGTCATTATCAAAGGCAATCACGTTCAGGTTATTTATGGTTTAGGGGTTAATAAAATCCGTAATGCCGTGAATCGCTATTTAGATGTACATGAATAATGAGGTGGAAGATGAAAAATAAATTCGTTGTGACCATAGCCGGCGGCGGCAGTACGTATACCCCAGGGATTGTTATGATGCTGCTGGAAAATATGGACAGGTTTCCGTTAAGCGAAATTCGTCTCTATGATAATCATCACGATCGCCAGCGCGTGATTGGCGAAGCCTGTGCGATTCTGGTGGCTGAACATTATCCGCACGTTGCTTTTAGCTTCACCACCGACCCGCAGGAAGCCTTTACGGGCGTCGATTTCGTGATGGCGCATATTCGCGTCGGCCTCTATGAGATGCGCGAGAAAGACGAGAAAATTCCGCTTAAATATGGCGTGATTGGCCAGGAAACCTGCGGCCCGGGCGGTATTGCTTATGGTATGCGCTCTATCGCCGGCGTCCTTGAGCTGGTTGACTACATGGAAACGTATTCGCCGGGCGCGTGGATGCTCAACTATTCCAATCCGGCGGCGATCGTTGCCGAGGCCACGCGTCGACTACGCCCGACAGCCAAAATTATTAATATCTGCGATATGCCGGTGGCTATTGAAGGGTTATTCGCCGATATTCTCGGGCTGAAATCGCGTAAAGAGATGAACGTCCGTTATTTTGGTCTCAACCATTTCGGCTGGTGGACCAGCATTACCGATAAGGCCGGCAACGATTTAATGCCGGCGTTAAAAAACCACGTTGCCGAGCTGGGCTATTGCAGTCCGAAAGAGGATTTTCAGCATAAAGCGCCGAGCTGGATTGAGACCTTCAAAAAGGTGAAGGACGTTTTTGCGCTGGATACCGATACGTTACCCAATACTTATCTGAAGTACTATTTTTATGCCGACTATGAGGTTGCCCATTCAGACCCTGACTTTACTCGCGCCAATGAAGTGATGGCGGGGAGAGAGAAGGAGGTGTTTGATATGGCCAGAGAGATCGTCGCCCGGCAAAGTGCCAAAGAGGCGCATTTCCATGCCGGGGCGCATGCGACCTTTATCGTCGACCTCGCCTGCGCCATCGCCTTTAACACCCAGGAGAGAATGCTGCTGATTGTGGAAAACAACGGCGCTATCGCGAATTTTGACGAGACCGCGATGGTTGAAGTGCCTTGCCTGGTGGGCGTTAATGGCCCCGAGCCGCTGGCGATGGGTAAGATCCCGCTGTTTCAAAAGGGGATGATGGAGCAGCAGGTGGCGGTTGAAAAACTGGTGGTCGATGCCTGGGTTGAAGGAAGCTATCAGAAGCTCTGGCAGGCGATGACCCTGTCCAAAACGGTACCCAGCGCTTCGGTCGCAAAAGCTATCCTTGATGAACTGATCGCCGCCAACCGTGGCTACTGGCCGGAGCTGCGCTGATGTATCGCCAATGCCCGATGTTTCCCATCGGGCGTTACCGGTATCGCGATGCCGGCGCGATGCTCCGCCTCGCCCGAAAGCGGCTGAAGAAGCTCCGCCACGTTCTCCCTGCCTACCGGCGCCGAGAGGTAGTTGCCCTGAAAGCGGTCGACTCCCAGCGCCTGCAGTTTGTTGAATTTCTCCAGGCTATCTACGCCTTCGGCAATACAGCGGCTGCCGGTCAGCTGGCAGTAGAAGATAAGGCTTCTGATCAGCGCCAGCGCGTGCGGATCGCGCTGCATATCGTTGACGATGCTCATATCCAGCTTGTAAGCGCTGAATCTCATCGTGCGCACCGGAAACATTACGCTGCTTTGCGAGAAGCAGTCATCAAGCATGATAGGGAAGCCGCGCTTTTGCAGCCGGGCGATATTTTCGGCGATTTTGCCGTGACCGTTGAGGTCGGTATTTTCAGCAAACTCCAGCACCAGCCTCTGCGACCTGTGCGGCTGACGCAGCTGCTGGCGCGCGGTTTCCATCATGCGAAGCAGGTTCTCGTTGCCGGCGACGGCGGCGGGAATATTCACGGCGAAATAACACTCGCCGGAATGCTGATTAATATTCTGCACCGCTTCCTGAAGGACAAACGCGGTGAGCACCAGCCAGGCATATTCCGAGCGTATTTGCGGTAAAAAATCGCCGGCAGCCAGCACGCTGCCGTTTCGGTTCCAGCGGGAGAGGATCTCCATTCCCTTTACCTGATGGTGTTCATCGGTAATGGGCTGAAATACCGGAAAAATCTGGCGGCTGTGGATCGCATGGACAAGTTCACGCTCGAAAGCGGAAAGGGCGGCGATGCTCTCGCTTTTCTGGTCTCTTATCTGGCTGCCGGGAAAGCGGGCGGCCATTTCAGGGTGGTGTTCCACCATTTTTTTTAATCCTGCGGTTCTTTGATTGTAGAGCGTCTTGTGGCTGATGCCGCGGCGTTGAGCCTGAGCGCTGGCGCGGTAGCCGCAGAGTAAACCGAGGATAGCGTCCAGCTCCGGCCGGGTGATCCCGGCGGGGCGCTTGCCGAGCGCTCGCGTTTCATCCTCTGCCAGCTGCTCAAGAGAGGGGTATTCTTCGAGCACGGCGTCGCGCAGCAGCGCCGCCAGGCAGGGGACCGGCAAATCGGAAGCGGCGGCCCGTACGGCGGTAAGCAAACGCCGGTCTGCGACCTGATGCACCAGGGTGGGCCACAGCCAGCTTGCCGGGCTGCGGCTCAGGAACAGCATGGGCAGCGGCGTGGGGGACCGCGCCAGCAGCGCGGCGGCCCGCTTCAGGGTTGCCAGTAGCCCGGCGGGGCCTTCCGGGAGAAACACCACCACGCGGCGAACGCCGGCAGGCAGGGGCGGCGTCTCCGGGGGCAGCACAACGGGCCTGGCTCCTCCCTTCGCTATTATCCCGCTCAGCCCCTCGGCAGCCAGCGAACAGGGCGACAGGATAGCGACGAGCGGCTGCCCGCCGCCGGGGGGCGGGAGATTATTCGTAAACAAAAGTCACTCCGATAATCGACTGCACGTTACCCGCGGTCACCTGCCCGCTGGTGCGCGCGTAGTTGGCGGTTAATCCGAGGCTGACCGCCGAGGTGCCTACGTTGCCTAACGACACCGTACTGTTGGCGGGTACGACGCTACCGTTGCGCGTCAGCTGAACGCCCACCCCCTGGGCAGGGGACGCTGAGGCGGTATTGGTAAATATCGAGTTGCCCGCGTTCTCCGTGGTGCCGGAGAGGTAATAGCCGAGATTCTGGTTTTGCGCGCAGTAAACCGTCAGCGGAATGGCGGCGGATGCGGGATATTCCGGCAGCGTCACCGTCACATCGCGAGCAGAAACGTCGCAGCCGCCGGTTGGCACCACGACGTTATTGTTGGCGTAAATGTTCCACACGAACTGGAAGTCGTCGTTATCCTTATTGTTGGTCTGACGCAGGATCAGGACCGCGATCAACGACCCGGCGGAAATGGCGACGCCGCCTGCGCTACTGACGGGCGTCAGATAGAGGACGGTAGGCCAGGGGCTATCAACAATGGAGCTATAGGTCATACGCGCCGTTTCGCTGGTGGTTGGAAACGGGTAGCTGATGCCGTTATACCTGACGGTGCCGGAAAAGCTCGACAGTACCCCGCCGTAGGCCGAGCCGCGCTGCAGCGTTACGTAGTCGATCATGGAATCCGGAAAGTCGTTATGACAGAAAATCTGCGTCGAGAGATCCACCACCAGGTTCTGCCCGACGCTGACCGCCGGCGCGAGGTTCACGTAAACGTTCGCCGATCCGCCGCCGATGGGGATTGTCACCCCGGCGGCGGTTTTACAGGCGAACGACCAGGCGTTAAGCGACCAGCCCGCCAGCAGCAGCGTTAACAGCAGGGTGATTATCTTTTTCATTACTCTGTTCTCCTGGCTCAGGCGTAGGTATAGGTGACGTTAATCACCGCCTGAATAGTTCCTTGCGTCGCACCGCCGTTGACCGTCAGCGCTCTGACCTGTAGCGGGAAGCTGGCGGACTGGGTGGCGTCGTCGACCTGTACCTCTTTTCTCGCGCCGGTGTTCAGCGTGGTGCCGCCCTCATCCTGCAGCTCAAGCTGGATGTTGCCGGCGGTACCCTGGTTCTTGTAATAGCCGGTGGCGTCCGCCGTACCGCTGAAGCTGGCGGTGACCCGCGACGTGCCGACCGGGCAGTTGCTCAGGGTGAGCGCCACGCTGTGCCAGGGCGAAGCGGCGCCGGCGGAGACCAGGCTAAAGGTATAGAGATCGCCGAGATCGACGGTGGCGTTAACGGTGGAAACGGTACAGGGTTTGGCCACCACTTTGCCGTTAACGGTAATGGTGACGTCGGCGGCCTGTAGCGTCGGGGAGGACGCCGCCAGCATCGCGGCCAGCAGCCATCCGGAATAGGTCGGGTTCATCAGCGCCTCCGGTTACTGAAATTCAAGCGTGAATGTTGCGGTTGCATTAACGTGTCCGGCGGTCACCGGTACCCGGGTGGCCATCAGCCGGGCGTAAAAGTTCAGCGTGTTGGTCTGGCCGGGGGTCAGCGTGGTCCAGGGGATCGCTGACGATGCGGCATTGAGCGGCAGCGCCGTCTGCTGCGCGTCAAGGATCTGCACGCCCATCCCCGCCGCCGCTGAGGCGCCGCCGTCGAGCTGTAGCAGGTCGGTATTGATGCTGTCGGCAACGCCAACAAAGCCGACCTTCACCGCGGTAACCGAGCTGCCGCAGGGCGACAGCACAATACGAAACGGCACCAGCGGCGTGGTTGCCCCAACCGCATGGAACTGCTTCGCGGCGTTATCCATCAGGTCGACGGTAAAATCTTTCGACTCACCCGCCACGGCGCAGGCATTATCCCGAACGTAGCCGCTGATGGTGATGGTGCTGTCCGCCGCGCCGGCGTTGTTGACCGCCAGCGATACGAGGGCGCTCAGCAGATACAGGGTTTTTCTCATCATGGTCTCCTTAGCGGCACTCGGCGGACAGCGGGATCAGCAGCTGGTTCTGTTTTTCCGGCGGCAGGCTGTAGTCAGCCTCGCAGCTGGCGTTCGGACCTTCGCCCCATTTCGCCCGCACTTTGCCCGCCAGCGGCATCCCGCTCAGGTAGACCTGGCCATTATCGGCGACGATGCTGCTGGCCTGGCTGCCGTCAGAAGTCACCAGCGCGCCGAAGGGAACCGGCTTTCCGTTGTAGATGAGAGACATCAGCAGCTTGAGCCCGACGTGGGCCTTAAATTCCGCGCGGACAATGGCGCCGTGGGTCGGCACCACGCTGGCCACCGCATCGTCCAGGTCGACGTTATCGGCCAGGCTGTTGGTGTCCAGCGCCACCCGGTTTTCCCGGTATTCGGTGGCGTAGGGCAGCACGGCGTAGCCGCGCCAGTCGGTCTGAACCCCGGTCTGGTTTTCCACTTTGACGTTGTCTGCGCCGGGGGCTTTGATCAGCACCACCGTGTCGTTCATCGGCTGGCTCAGCGTGACGCCGTCGGCGTGGGCCAGCACGCCGCCGCTCAGGCCGTAGTACAGCTGTTTGATACCGTCGCTGCGGCTGTAGCCGACGTTGGCGTTGCCGTAGCCGCCGCGGTAGTTCAGCGCCGCGTAGCCGGTGCCGCCGCTGTTGCCCTCACCGCCGCCGGCGTAGCCGGTCTGCATGCTGTAGCTCAGGTTGTTGCCCTCCAGCAGCGTGCCGTACAGCCCGGCGAGGCTGGTGGTTCTGCCGTTCAGATCGTTGGACATGCTGTAGCTGGCGCTGGCGTGCCGCCAGGCCGACTTGCTGTCGGAACGCAGCCAGTGGCTGAACGGAATATTGACGTTGACCGCCAGCATCTGGTCGCGCCCCTGCTGCCAGGCGTTTTTGGTCAGGCTGTAGCTGAGCGTCCAGTTGATATCGTCGATGGCGGCGTTGAGTCCTGCCTGGAGCTGCTGATCGGCCTTGCCGGTGCCCCAGTAGGTCTGGTGGCTGCCGCTCAGATAGAGCGTGGCGGTGCGCCCCAGCTGCTGGGTGACGCTAAGCTGCACTTTGCCGCGCTTGTTGTAAGCGAGGTTGTAGTAGTCGGTGAATTTAGGCTTCACTTCAATCACCCCGTCCTGGGTCTCGACGTTGTAGCCGCTCATCCTGTTGTAGGTGGTATCGGCGAAGCTGAAGTAGCCGCGGGTCGAGTAGCGGTAGCCCACCAGCTGAATATTGGTGCCGGTATCCGTCAGCGACTTGTTATAGAGGAAACGCACCGACTGCCCCTGATGCTCGCTGTCATCGGGCAGGGTGGCGTTGGCCTGGGTGATATCCAGCGACAGCGCGCCCAGCTCCCCCATGTTTTTCCCCACGCCGAGGTTAAAGGCGCGGTAGCGGTCCGCCAGCTGGGTGCCGCCGTACAGCGTCCAGCCCGCCGGGAGGCCGTGGAGCAGGGTGCCCTGGAAAAATTTCGGTTTTTCCTGCTGATTGCTGCCGCTGCGGTACTCGCCGGCGGTAGCGGCATAGCGGGTATGGCCCTCGCGCTGGAGCACCGGAACGGACGAGTAGGGGACGGTGAACACCTGGCTGCTGCCGTCGGCCTCTTTGATGGTCACCTGCAGGTCGCCGCCGTTGCCCGCGGCGTAGAGATCGTTGATGGTAAACGGGCCGGGCGGCACCGTGCTCTGGTAGATCTCATAGCCGTTCTGTTTGACCGATACCTGAGCCGTGCCCCGGGCAATCCCGTGAATGACCGGGGCGAACCCCTTCTGGCTGTCCGGCAGCATATTGTCGTCGGAAGCTAGCTGCGCGCCGCGGAAGTTAATGCCGTCAAAGACGTCGCCGTTGGTGTAGCTATCGCCCAGCGTGAGGCGCGAACGCAGTAGCGTAATATCACGCTCAAGCCACGAGTTGATATGCTGCCATTTGTTTTCATTGGTCGTCGAACTGCCGCTGCTGCTGTAGCTCCAGGTGGTGTTGTCGCGCAGGCGCCAGGCGCCGAGGTTCAGCCCGCTCTGCAGGTTCAGGTACGCGTAGTTGCTGCTGCCGCCGACGTCGTTGTGCACGTTGTTGCCGGTGAAGTTGTAGTTCAGTAGCCCGGCGTTAATTCCGTGGTCCCAGAGCTCAGGCGGAATATAGCCGCGGGCGCGGTTGCCCATAAACGCCTGGGGCACGGTCAGATACAGCCGCTGCTGCCCGGCATCAAAGCGGGTGGTGGCGTCTTTGATCATCTCGGTTAGCGGTACGCAGGCATCCGCCGCCAGCACGTCGATTCCGGCAATGGCCGCGGTATTCACGCCCATGCTGGCCAGCTGTCCGCGGGTCAGGCAGGGGGCCAGCCCGTGGCCCTTTTCAGCGGCATTAAAGGTGATATCGCGGGTGGTCATATACCCGTCATTCAGGTAGATATCCGCGCGATAGGTACCCGGCGGCAGCTCCTGGCCCTTTTCAAAACCGGACAGATCCGCCACGGCGGCGGGATCGTCCGCCAGAAAGCGTGGGTTGAAATAGAGCTCCGCCTGCGCGTAAAAAGCCGGTGAGGAAAGTAAAAGGGCAAGGGGGATCTGCGCGAATACGCGCGCAGATCCTGGAGTCATTCGCCGGGAGCCCAAGTGGTCGAGTCCATATTTCAGATGTGACATAGTCCCTCCGGTCCAAAGTCGCCCGGCCATCGTTATTTTTTTCGTTCAGGGGGAGAGCGCTGCTCCCCGGTCAGTTACTGCATGACGCCTTTCATACGCGGGGTGAGTGCGCCGTAGTCGTTAATCGTCCGGTATGTAATCTCGCGACCTGCATCGGACGGTAAACTGACGCTGGCTTCGCCCATCGGCGGGACCAGCGCATTTTTCAGCACCCGGGTTCCGGCGTTGAGCTCGGTGACCGTCTGGTAATAAGGGGTTGGGTTAATCAGCGTGAGTGAGCTTCCGCTGCGGCGGAACTTCAGCTTTTCCGCGGCCTGATCCGGCGGTAGCGCCAGTTTGGCCGGGCGGTAATAAAGCTTGATACGGCTGATAATCGCCAGCTGTAGCGTGTTTTCGCTGAGCTTTGATTTATCCATCGATGGGATTGCTTTGACGTTCATCCAGAACAGCGTTTCCCGGTCCTGCGGCAGCTGGCCGTTGGTGGCATCGAGGATGCGCAGGGTATTCTCTTTCTTCCCCTGCATGGCGAACAGCGGCGGGGTAATGACAAAGCTCCCGTCTTTCGCGCCATCGGCGTTCTCTACCCATGACTGGATCAGATAGGTGCTGTCGTCGTTATTGGTCACCGCCAGCTGAGCCTGTTTTTGCCCGGCCGGATAAATCACGCGGGTCGCGCCCAGCGCCACGCCGGCCTGTGCCTGAGCGGTAAAACCGGCGGTGGAGAGCAGCAGGAGTCCTGCCAGTAAACCGCGCATCCCGCGCGTGGTAGCCCGTCTATTTTTCATGCTTATCTCTTTCTTTCTCACGGTGAATTCCTGTTACCGGCGCTGATTACTGGTAGGTCAGGGAGAACCAGGCCTGAGCATTTGCCGCTCCTCCGGTGACCTGATTCCCGGTGGAACGATATTTGGCGACAAAATGCAGCGTCGTTGGCCCCGTGTGCAGCTGCGTCCATGCCCCTGCGGGCGCATTGAGCGGGATCTGACTGCCGGTTTTATCAAACAGGGCAACGCCAATGCCGGTCGCGATCCCCGGACCCTCGCCAACCGAGAGGACGTCCGGATTTTTACCATCGGCGACGCCGTGAAACGCCACGCCAACGCGCTGGCTCACGGCGGTACTGCACTCCTGCAGGTGAATATCGAAGGGGACGGGGTTGGTGTCCTCCCCGGCCGAATGAAACCGATTGCTGCTGATTTGCCCCATCTTGACCGTCATCTGCCGGTCGCCCGCTTCAACGCGGCAGGACTCGGCAATGACTATCCCCTGAAAGCGCATGTTCCCGCCGGGCAGCATGGTGTCCCACTGGTTTCCTGCCAGCGCCAGCGGTGGGAGCAATAAAATCAACAGACCAGACTTCATTCTTTGCATCGTTATCACCCTCACTCTTATTCGGATAACGGGCCGTCCTGGCCCGACGCGCTTCCCTGCCTGATGAAAAAATTACTCGTACTGCACTTTAAAGGTGGCGTCAGCGTTAGCGGTACCGGCAGTGGCTGCGGCAGTCGCGTAGTAGCGAGCCTGGAACGGGATAACGTTGGTGCCATCGTTCAGCGTGGTTTGCGCGCCGAAGGCGGCGCCGTCCAGCGCCAGCGGGGTACCGGTACGGTCAAGGATCTGTACGCCGACGTTAGTCGCGCCGCCCGCGGCGGAGTTCTGCAGGGCCAGTACCGTTGGGTTGGCGCTGTCAATCGCCGTGCCGGTAAACGCGACGGAGGCTTTGGTGGCGACGGTGGTATCACAATCATTCAGCTGGATATTGAAGCCGACAGCCGTGCTGGTGTTGCCTGCGGTCGCCAGCTTTGCAGAACGAACCTGGCCTAACTGAACGGTCTGGTCGATAGAACCGGCATCAACCGCGCAGGCCGCGTTAACCACTTCCCCTTTAAAATGCACCGTACCGCCGTTCACCGTAACGGTATCGGCCAGAGCCGCAGCAGAACTCAGGGACAGTGCTGAAATAACGATAAGTGCTAATTTGTTCATGATAAAACTCCTGTTTATGAATAATCCTGAAGCTATGCTTCACTTAAAAAAACATTTATTGTTGAAAAATAACTTTTGAAACGTAATCCTGTTTTTACAACCTAATTTATTCATCAGGTTGCGGCGGTGCGTATAAATAGTCTTAAGTTTCACGCCAAACTCTTCTGCGATCTCCTGGTTGCTTTCCCCTCTGCTTAACATGCTTAACATCTGCTTTTCACGCAGGCTTAGCCGGTACTTTGTATGATAGTTTCCTGAAGTTTCTTTCTTTAAAAAGAAATTCAGGATGCTTCTGGTATTACTTTTTTTGTCCAGTACGGTTATTTTTTCAAATGGCTCGGACTTATAAAAAGCTAAGTCGCTGGATGCGAAGGCAACAATGTTTTTATTTGAAAAATAAATCCACTCCGAACCCGAAAGGTCGTTAGAGTCCAAATCTATAATCAAAAAGAAATTGTCAATAAACTCTACTCCAAGCAGTTCAATCAGGCCCAGAGTGAAATATTTATCCTTAGATAAAATATTAGTTGATAGATTCATATCTGAACGCGATCTCATCCTTGGGTTGACCTTTAACTCATCGTTAATAAAACCATTCAGCGAATTGAGAGTAATCTAACATCACCCGTCTCAATGAGGCATGCAGCTGAGGCTCTAAAAGATGTAACCACTACAAAGTTATCATTTTGTGGGTGTTTTGTTTGTGATTTTCATTGTAAATGGCGTTAAAGGTTTATAATTTGTTTTTTTATAGGTTTTTGTAAATTAAAAATGATAGGGTTGAGTTATCATTAAGCTCTGAACAATAGGCACACTCTTTGTATTGGAATTTTCTTAGGGAACATTCCTTGATAAATGTCTGACATCTTTATCTTTAGCCAATCAGATTTCTTTTTATCTGCCTGCGTATATCCCTATAGAGGTGTCCGGATTCTCGCTTTTACGCTGTCTTCAGGACGCTAATTCAGGCGGTGAAAATATCATCCCTGGTCATTTCATGTATCAGGTAGTTAATTGCGTGATGGTATTATTTAATCATCATTTATCCCCTCGGTTCTCACAGCTTCAGGACGCGTTCAGCTCATACATCCCGAATGATGTTCTGGTGGTCTATATTGTTTCAGGCGCAAGGTTAGCTCAGATGGGCCTGGTTACGCCGTGTGTTTCGATGAAGGCAATAATAGCATTGTGTTTTTTTTTAGTTATATGTATTCTCTTTTATTGGTTTTTAGGTGTTAAAATTCAATTTACAATAAAGTTAAGGTTGTTATCAGTATAAAATACTGCGCATGTGCCTGATGTGCGGATTGTGTGCGACTGAGGATTATTTGTAAGGCTGGTTTATGATCTACAAAATTCAAGGAACGATCCATTTCAGGAGCGATGATGGGCTGATATGGCTCGATGAAGACTCATGCGTCACGCTGACAGCCACCACAAGCCGCCTGCTTAAGTTCCTTTTAGACCACAGGGAGCATGTGGTTTACAGGAACGAGATACTTGAAAAAGTCTGGGATGCGCATGGGCTGCGGACCTCTAGCCATAGCCTCAATAAATATATTTCTGACCTGAGAGCCATCTTCAGGAATATGGGCTGTGTCGAGGAGATTATCGTTACCGTGCCCCGGGTTGGGTTTATGGTGTCCGCGAGCATACTGATTGAGAGGGTGGATAATTCAGCCCCTGTCATACGTAATGAAAACGATGCGGAAGCTATTGCGTTAAGCAGCAGCGGCTGTACACATAAGGGAACACGTAAATTTTCTGCGGGATGGGCAAAAAAGTCTGGCTATGCGCTGCTTGCGCTATTTGTGTTGGTTATCCTTTTCTGGAGCGTGAGTGCCGACCGATATCGCCTGATTTTTGCGGCCGGCCAGGATGAAGGCTATTATCTGGGAAGCATTGATTCTTGCCCGGTCAGAACTTTTAACGCCATACCGAATGAGCAACAGCAAAAGATGATGGTTCTGGTCCGCCAGCTGATCGCAAAACAGAAAATGGTGTGCTTAGGCAACAGCGTTTTTTACTTTAATATTTCGGAATCTGTATTAAAAGCCAATGAGGGAAGGATTTTTTTGGCCCACTGTATCTACTCAAAAATAAAACCAGGTGCGCTGTATTCATGTGAGAACTACTATAGGCCTGATTATGAAATTCCTGAATAACGTTAAGGTAAAGCGCGTTTATGTTCTGCTGTCAATTTTATTTGCTGTTTTTGTTTGCGGCTGGCTGATAAATCATTTTCATCAGCAAAACGATTTTGATTGTTCCGCAAATTTGCGAATTGAATCGGGCTCATTTGGCTTTGATGCAAACTTTAAAACTTTCTTGCTGATGCGGGGAAATAACAGCGGTTATTTTGACGTTTCCGGAAAAGTGATAGTCGATAACGTCAAGTACAATGTCGAAAGATCGTATCATTTCATCTATGCAAAGAAAGCTAATAACATTTACCACTTAACCCAAACGACCATCTCGAAGCGGAAAGCCGACAATATGATCGAGGGAATGATGCAAAAAGTCTTTTTTAGCCCCGATCCGGACTCGGGACGCTATATTAAGATACAAAAGATGAAAAATGGCTGGATCGTCCGCAGCCTGTACTCACCCTCGTTTATTTGCGTAAACAATTGATATTAATAAGTTATGGGGTTTTCCTCTGTTACAGCCAGAGGAGTGAGGCGGTTGCAGAACGCGTGCGGGGGGTTACTAAAGAAGACGATCTGGCTGAAATGAGAGAGTAAGAAAGCAAAAAGCCCGCTCGAAAGCAGGCTTCTTAAATTTGGCTCCTCTGACTGGACTCGAACCAGTGACATACGGATTAACAGTCCGCCGTTCTACCGACTGAACTACAGAGGAATCGTGTAAACGGGGCGCATATTAACGATGACCATCCCCCTTGTCAAAGCCTGAATCACCTTAACTTGTTCGTTTGCTGACAATTTCAGCAGAGTGCCTGTTTTTACGGCATTGCGCCGCCGGATGCACCGTTGCGGTGCATTTATACCCCTAATGGGGCATACCGCAATCCGCTTACCGGGCAACAAAATCGCGGTTTGCTATCAGTATCCCTTATTACGCGGCCTGCAGCGGCATTTGCGTCCCCGCAAAAAAGCTGGCAAGCAAATTGCAAAACCTTCTGCATCTAAACGGCCAGTGTTGGTACTGGTGTTCCTTACAGGAGGCAAAATGAACTTAAGACGACTGAAGTATTTTGTGAAAATCGTCGATATCGGCAGTCTGACCCAGGCCGCTGAAGTCTTGCACATCGCACAACCGGCGCTTAGCCAGCAGGTTGCGACCCTGGAAGGCGAGCTGGACCAGCAGTTGTTGATCCGCACCAAGCGCGGCGTGACGCCGACCGAAGCGGGCAAGATCCTTTACACCCACGCCCGGACTATCCTGCGCCAGTGCGAGCAGGCGCAGCTGGCGGTTAACAACGTCGGTCAGACGCTAAGCGGCCAGGTGTCAATTGGGCTGGCTCCGGGCACGGCGGCTTCGGCCATTACCATGCCGCTGCTGCAAACGGTGCGTAACGAGCTGCCGGAAGTTATGGTCTATCTGCAGGAAAGCAGCGGAACGATCCTCAACGATAAGCTTATCGACGGTCAGCTGGATATGGCCGTGCTCTATGAACGTTCCCCGGTCGCCGGGATCGTCAGTCAGCCGCTGCTGAAGGAAGATCTCTACCTGGTCGGAACCCGGGATTGCCCGGGGCAGAGCGTGGATTTGACGGCGGTTGCGGAAATGAATCTGTTCCTGCCGCGTGATTACAGCGCCGTTCGCGCAAGGGTCACCGAAGCCTTCACTCTGCGTCGACTGTCGGCAAAAATTATCGGCGAAATTGAATCCATTACCACCCTGACGGCGGCTATTGCCAGCGGCATGGGCGTCACCGTTCTGCCTGAGTCCGCCGCCCGTTCGCTGTGCAGCGCGGCGAATGGCTGGATGGCGCGCATCAGCACGCCGTCAATGAGCCTGTCGCTGTCGGTCAATATGTCGGCACGCGGCAGTCTGTCGCCGCAGGCGCAGGCGGTTAAGGAAATTTTAATGTCGCTGGTGAGCCGTCCGTCGCTGGAAAACCGTGAATTATTGTTAGTCAGTTAGGCTATATTCCTGAATGGAATAAGTTGCTGGTTTTTATTATTTGTTAGCAGGGACAACAGACTTTAACAATAGTGCATATATTATGTCTGATAGCCCGGAGGAAAGGGTGAACTTCCAGCAACTCAAAATTATTCGTGAAGCGGCCCGTCAGGATTACAACCTGACGGAAGTCGCCAATATGCTCTATACATCGCAATCGGGCGTCAGCCGTCATATTCGTGAACTGGAAGAAGAGCTGGGGATCGAGATTTTTATCCGCCGCGGCAAACGCCTGCTGGGGATGACGGAGCCGGGCAAAGCGTTGCTGTCGATTGCCGAGCGTATTCTGAATGAAGCCAGCAACGTTCGTCGCCTGGCGGACCTGTTTACCAACGATGCGTCCGGCGTCTTAACCATCGCCACCACCCACACCCAGGCGCGCTATAGCCTGCCGCCGGTGATCAAAGCCTTCCGCGAACTCTTTTCCGACGTACGTCTTGAATTAGTTCAGGGGACGCCGCAGGAAATTGAAGCGCTGCTGCACAACGGCGGCGCGGATATCGGCATCGCCAGCGAGCGCTTGAGCAACGACCCGACGCTGGTGGCTTTCCCCTGGTTCCGCTGGCACCACAGCCTGCTGGTCCCCAAAGATCACCCGCTGACCCAGGTGACGCCGTTAACCCTCGATGCCATCGCCCGCTGGCCGCTCATTACCTATCGCCAGGGGATTACCGGGCGTTCACGTATTGACGAAGCCTTTAACCGTAAAGGGCTGATGCCGGATATCGTATTAAGCGCTCAGGACTCCGACGTTATCAAAACCTACGTCGAGCTGGGGCTGGGCGTAGGGCTGGTGGCGGAGCAGTCAGGCGACGCGCGGGAATCTGATACCTTTACGCGTCTCGATACCCGCCATCTGTTCGATGCCAATACCGTCTGGCTGGGCCTGAAGCGCGGTCAGCTGCAGCGAAATTACGTCTGGCGCTTTATTGAACTGTGTAACGCGGGGCTGTCGCTGGAGGAAATTAAACGTCAGGCGATGGAGCCGGAAGAGGCCGCAATCGATTATCAGATTTAGCAGGATGATAAATCTGATATGAAAGAGTAAACGAAGCTATAATTCATTCACGATTATCGCCACAAAGGAAGGGAAATTGTGCGGCGTGTGAAACTGCTTTGTTCTCTTATTATGATCCTCACCAGCCAGAGCGCTCTGGCGGTGAGCTATCCGTTGCCGCCGGAAGGAAGCCGCCTGGTGGGCAGCCCGCTGACCATCACCATTCCGCAACACAATACCCAGCCGCTGGAGGCCTTCGCCGCTCAGTACGGTCAGGGCCTGAGTAATATGCTTGAGGCCAACCCCGGCGTCGACGTGTACCTGCCGAAGTCGGGCTCCACGCTGGTGGTCCCGCAGCAGCTTATCCTGCCCGCCACGGTTCGCAACGGGATCGTGATCAACGTGGCCGAAATGCGTCTCTACTACTATCCGCCCGATGGCACAACGGTTGACGTTCTGCCGATTGGCATTGGCCAGGCAGGACGCGAAACCCCGCGTAACTGGGTCACCGCCGTGGAGCGTAAGCAGGAGGCGCCGACCTGGACGCCCACCGCCAATACCCGTCGTGAATACGCCAGCCGTGGCGAAAGCCTGCCCGCGTTTGTGCCCGCAGGGCCGGATAATCCCATGGGCCTGTACGCGATTTACATCGGCAGGCTCTACGCGATCCACGGCACCAACGCCAATTTCGGCATTGGCCTGCGCGTGAGCCAGGGCTGCATCCGCCTGCGTAACGACGACATCAAATACCTGTTTGATACCGTTCCGGTCGGGACGCGCGTGCAAATCATCGACCAGCCGGTGAAGTATACCGCCGAGCCGGACGGCAGCCTCTGGGTTGAAGTTCACGAACCGTTGTCGCGTAACCGCGCGGAGTATGAATCGGACCGGAAGGTGCCGCTCCCCATCACGCCGGCGATTCAGGCCTTTGTGAAGGGCGAGGGGGTGGATGTGAATCACGCGGAGCAGGCGCTTGAACGCCGTTCAGGGATGCCGGTGGAGATTGGTCGTGCAGCACTGCACGCCGGTAGCGGTTTTTAACCCTTTCCCTCACGCCAGGCGATTTCTTCCATCAGGATAACGCGCCCGCGGTTGCCGGGCGCTATCGGTTGCCGTGGCGATTCACGTTCAGGGTTTAGCTTCATCGCATTGAGCTGATGCTTTAGCTAAAGGGGTGTTTTTTAAAGGCGCTATGGGTTTCAAATAATTCAGCAACGGACCGGATATGATTAAAGTCTCCCGCATGAACCACGTGAGGGATCGTTGACTGAATAAAGGTCCAGATAACCGTACTCGTTACGGCCACCTGATCGGGAACCGCGGCCGCCGGACGCTCCTCCAGCAGCCTGTTCCACTCCCTGCAGGCAGCCAGCAGCTGAGTCGTGATGCGCGCTATCCACGGATTATGCTGCTTTTCCGCCGGGCGCAGATTGTGTTCATAGACATTTTGTACCGCCTTTTCACCCGCGGCGAGAATAAAGCCCAGCGTTTGCAGATCGCTTGCCAGCGCGTCCGGCGCGACCGGCAGCAGCTTGCGCCCCGGGGCGGCCTGGGCTTCAAAATAAGAGAGTATCAGCGACGAATCCATCAGGCGAATTCCGTTATCCAGCACCAGCGTCGGCGCTTTGACCGCAGGGTTTATCCTGGAAAAGGCTTCAAAGCTGCTGAATACGGACAGCGGGTGACTTGCAAACTCGACGCCGTAGAGTTCAAGGGAAATCGCCACGCGCCTTACATAAGGCGAATCCATCATGCCAATAAGCTTCATCATGATTCCTGTTTTCCTGTGCTGGTGAAATAGGCTGGGGTTAATGCTTCATTGCCGGCGGTGAAGAAACAGTACAGTAAATTCGTCATGGCGAATATCTTCAGTATCTTACGGGTTGGGTTAGTATTACTGACAGATTGTGGGTCACGTTTTACGCGTCAGGTTGTGGGAGCGGTAACATGGCGGATTTTCCCCCTATTGCGAGTTTACGTAGTTTTGAAGCCGTGGCGCGTCTCGGCAGCGTGACGCTGGCGGCGAAAGAGCTACACGTTACGCATTCAGCCATCAGCCAGCAGATTAAAGTGCTGGAGGAGATGGTCGGCCTCAAGCTGTTTATCCGTCACGGCCGCGGCGTGCAGATTAATGAAGAAGGGCGGCTCTATGCCTTACAGGTCCGCGAGGCTTTGCACCATATTGCTGATGCCACCCGGCTGGTGCAGGTCAACCCACGCAGGCAGGAGCTGACCCTGGCGATGGTGCCCTCGTTCGGCTGCCACTGGTTGTTGCCTCGCCTGGAACGATTTCGGGAGAAATACCCCCATATCTCGCTGCGAATACAGGCGAGCCTGGCGATAACCAGCATGCAGCAGGAAGGGGCGGATTTGGCTATACGCATGGGAAAAGGCGACTGGGAAGGAACGGAGAGCCATTACCTTTTCTCCGATCAGCTTATCGTTGTGGCCGCGCCAACCTATAACGGCGGCGTGCTCCCCCGTACGCCGTCAGAGATAGCGAAGAGCAACATTATCTTTTCCATGGAGTCGTGGAAAGCATGGTGTATCAACGCGGGGCTTGAAAGAGAGATTGTGCCAGGCGGTTTGTGCATCAACGACTCAAACCTGGTACTGGAGGCCGTCCGGCTCGGTAAAGGTATCGCGCTGGAACGCCGCTCTTTAGTTCAGGATGCGCTCTCCAGAGGTGAGCTGGTACAGCTTACGTCTTTCACCGCCCCTTATCCGTGGCCTTACTGGCTGGTTTCATCGCAGGGCGCAGAGCAGAAAAACGAAGCCGTTCTATTTAAGGCCTGGCTTGATGAGGAGGTTACCGCGTGGCGCCAGCAAACTGGCGCGGTGGAGGAGAGATGTGCGCGAGACGGTAAACCTTAGCTCCCGCCGGAAAGGCGGGAGAATTTATAGCAGGATGTTACTTATCGATTAAATGAAAATCACCCTGGGTATATCTTAATCCGTGAATATTGTCAGGGGTAAAGATGCGATCGATGAGTTTAATATCAACATCGGAAATAGCCAGGCTGGCTGCGCCGGCATTATCCTGCAAATGTGCGATTTGGCGCGCGCCGGGAATGGGGACAATATCATCGCCTTTACTCATCACCCACGCGAGAGCGAGCTGGGCCAGGGTACAGCGATATTTATCGGCCACATCCCGCAGCTGGCTGAGTAGCTGCTGGTTTTTCCGCATGGCATCGTGCTGGAAGCGAGGAAGATTGCGCCGAAAATCATCCTCGGCGAAGCCGGACCGATCGGTGATTTTGCCGGTTAAGAATCCACGACCCAGCGGGCTATAGGGCACAAATCCTACCCCTAATTCGCGGCAAGTTTTGAGAATGTTTTCTTCCGGCTCGCGGGTCCAGAGAGAATATTCGGTCTGAACGGCGGCGATCGGATGAACTTCACAGGCCCGGCGCAAAGTATTGGCAGAGACCTCGGAAAGTCCGATATGGAGAATTTTCCCTTCCTTGACCAGATCTGCCATTGTTCCCACTACGTCTTCAACGGGGACGGTGGGATCAACGCGGTGCTGATAAAGGAGATCAATAGTCTCGACGTTGAGACGTTTTAGGGAGCCTTCTACCGCTTCGCGGATATGTTCAGGACGGCTGTCAACGCCGGCCATACGCTCAAGCCCCTGACCGCCAGGAAGAATGCGGAAACCAAATTTGGTCGCAATCTGTACCTTATCGCGAACGCCTTTGATTGCTTTTCCGATCAGCACTTCATTCTCAAATGGGCCATAAACTTCTGCGGTATCAAGGAAGGTGACGCCCAAATCAACCGCAGCGTGAATGGTGTTAATTGCCTGCGACTCTTCGGCTCCGCCATAGGCAAAACTCATTCCCATACAACCCAGACCTAATGCCGACACCTGAAATTTGTTCTTTCCCAGATAACGTGTTTCCATTTTATTTTCCTCACTCGTACAATGTGCTGAAATATATACTTCCCTTTTCCATTCACAACAATTAATCTCTTTCTAATGCAGTATTTTACGGATGTTAACAATGAAAAATATTCCCGAATTGCAACATGTAGAAATGCTTATTCTTATTGTGAAGCATGGAAGTTTTCGTCAGGCAGCAAAAGAGTTGAATATTTCTCCACCAACGTTAACTATTGCCATAAATAATCTGGAAGAGAAACTGGGCGCGAGGCTTTTAAATCGTTCTACGCGCAGTCTTTCCCTGACCGCTATCGGCGAGGAGTTTCTGAATGACGTTACTCCTGTGCTCAATGACTACAGGCGGGTGATTGATAACCTTAATGAGCACAGAGCAAAGCCGGAAGGAGTGGTGAAACTAAATTTGCCACGCATTGTGCTGGATCTCTTCTTTCAACGTTACTTCGCACCGTTCAAAAATGAGTATCCGGATATTAAACTTGAGTTATTCACCACGGACAGAAAAGTTAATATTATAGATTCAGGATTTGATGCGGGTATACGCTATACGCAAGATGTGCCTAAAGATATGATTGCCATACCCTTTGGAGAACCGCTATCTCTTATTCCAGTGGCGAGTGCGGATTTTATAAAAAAATGCGGCGCACCCTCTTCACCAAAAGATCTCGTTAATTTCAGATGCATTAATCGTTGCTTTCCAGGTGGGGATCTGTACCGCTGGGAGTTTATTAGCGCTACGGGCGTTATAACGGAAGTGGCTGTGAAGGGCGATCTGGTGATGGATTCCGATGCGGCGATGATACAGGCTGCGGAATCTGGATTAGGTATTGCCTTTGTGTATGAGAATCTGGTTCAGGATAAAATTAAAGAAGGCGGGCTTGTCCGCTTACTGTCTGATTATCGTTATCCTGCCGATCATTTTAATATTTACTATCCGAGCCGCAAACATATCCCGGTCCCCCTGAGAACATTTATAACATGGGTGATGTCGATGAATAAAAATATCCTGGAGCAATAGCATGTGAAACGGCGGGTGAAAATAGACGGGATGAAAAACTGATTTTATCACGCTATTTTGTATTACTGGAAAAGTCTTCGAGTTGAAAAGTCGCACTACCGTCTGCTAAAAATCTGCATATTATCTCTGAGAGCGATGTTTTTCCACTGTTGTTTCGGCCAACAATGACTGTCGTCTGTTCCTCTAATACAAGCTCCACGTTAGCTAAAAGTCGGAAATTCTTTATTTTAACCTGATGAATGCGCATGCGTCCCTCAATCTGTTTATAGGATATCGACAAAGCTGATGTTATTACATTGCATGTGAGCTTCATCCTTCTAATAGCTTGGTTGTTCACAATACCTCAGATTCTATATTATTACCTGAGGCATTGAAACTTTACTCTGTCATTGATACATCACGCACATCATCCGGCTGAACCTGGCATTCTTTCCACCGACGCACAAGCGTAGCCACACAGGGATTGCCCGCTAGTTGATTCATTCTGACCCAATCAACGTCAACCAGTCCGGCAAGAAGTTCGTAATTAAGTTCTCCCTGCAATGCATGCCATTGGCGAATACTGGGCTGACGTTGAATAATAGGTTGAGGGGAGGAAAGACTGCCAACAATGACGTAATTTTGCTCTGGGTCATGCCAGAGTCGTGTAATACCCGGTACGTTCTTGAGCCAGTTTCGGGGATCGCCTAAAGGTAAATCGAAGACACGAGATAATAATTTATTCCATGATGCTATTAATGATGTACTGGCTCTTTTTACTGATTTTTGAGCAACTCCCACCATAAGCGCATTTTTTTTCTCAGGCCATTGGGAAAAAACATATTTTTTTAAAATATCATAAGTGACATTGAATTCATTGTCAGAATAATATTTTTTCAAAGCACATTTCCATAGCTCACACAGCAATTCTAGTTCACGAAGCAACGTATTTCTATTTGTATCGGATAATTCACCCTCTTCAGTAAGTTGGTCTATATGAAAAGTTAGTTCATCCATTTCAGGTAATAACCATTGACTAAGAGGGAACTGTTGCCGTTGAGAATCAAGAATAGTCATTAAATCGTTTAATTTCTCCGGAAGCATATGAGGTGATCCATATTGTGGATCCTGAAGGAGGATAGTCACCTCTTCCGTTTTGTGAATTATCACCGTCAATCGATTAATAAATCGAGTCAACTTCTCTGCTTCATTCCAAATCCCTTGTGTAATATCCTGGGGGCGATAATGGTAAGGCCACTTTTCGTTAAGCAAAGCGAGTAGTGCTGTTACAGAGGTATCAAATGAACGGAGTATATTATCACAGGCAGAAACAGCATCTGGCATAGCTGGATGGAAAGGTAATATTATTGGGCGGTCTTGTTTAACAGTAAACAAACAGCCATTAGTGATTACAGCGAGACTGTTAGTGAGTAGATCCTTCTGTTGTGGAAGCGTTATACTAATTTTGGTCTCATTGCATAGCAGCAAATGCTTCAGGACTAACTCTTTATATACAATTTCAACATTACGTGCCAAAGATTCCTGAACCGCTTTTTTCTCAAAATCACTGATACTATAATCATAGTAACGAGAATCTGTGGTAGGAATAAGCTTCGTGTCACCGTCAAGGGTAGACTGTTCTATTAGTAAGTTATCTGCAACTGAGTCGCTTGTGAGATCAAAAGGATTAACATTAATATGCTGGCAGGCAACTTTTGTTCTTAATGTTTGTGTCAATGGATAGCGATCGTCAATGATACCCGGAGTCTGATCCAGCAGAACAAGTAGACACTGTGATCCATCAATTTCTATGTTCACAATCTGATCCGGTTTTATATCGGGCAGTAATGACATGCGTGCTTCAGGATATTTTTCATTCAGCAGCGACTGAATGTTATTAACAATATATTGTGGGGATACATTTTTCGAAAAACGTAGATCAAGAACCTTTATCTCTTTGTCAAGCTGTACACTTGGGAATTTAGCCTTGTCAGTTGTTTTGAATTTTGTTTTAAGCGGTAAAGGGCGTAACTTAAGTACTACTGGAGATAATCCGAAGCCAAATTTTCTTGCTTGCTCAATAAATTCATTTTGTACGGGTTGAAGGATCCAGGGCCAGCTATTTTTAAGTGAGGTTGAGGACGAAAGGTCGAGAAAAGGGCGTAGCTTGCGTTTATCTTTTTTTTTGGCTACTTCCCGGTAAATCTGAGATTTAGGTTTTGTCGTTTTTTCCGCTTTCCAGCGGACAAGAACATTATTTTTATCATATATCCATAATGGTTGATTAATATTAAATGATTCGGTTTTTATATCGACTGGACGTAGTGGGACGTTTTTATGAAATAATATAACCTCAGTTATATTTTTATCACTTCTTTGTTGAGTGCGACAGTCCAGACTAATTGCATTGATACCGAAGCTGTTTTTACTTTTCCAGACGTCAGTCTGTAGTAATGGGCATCCCAGAGTATGACTCCCTTTGCAATGCGAACCAAAGGCGGAGACTTTACGCATGATAAGCCGGATCCATACGGGATTCAGCATAGCCTTGTAATGGACACGCGTTGGTTCAACAATAATCCCATCACCATTTTTTATTACTGGTGGATTATCCTGCTCAGAGTCCAAAGCAACGTATAGTCCAAATTGATCTTTATGAGACTTCATCAAATAAGGGTAATAACGTCCACCTAACTCATCATCAATTTGGGTTTGCCATTCTTTCCAGCGATAGTTTTTACTTAACGGATAATGATAGACAACCATTTTTTCAGCTTTTTCCCGATCGATCTCATTGTCCCGGTAAATCATGTGTGAAAGGGGGAGAGAACGGAATATTTCGTCATTACGTTTCGCCATGATGTTATGCTCTTTCCATAATGTTTTGATTAATGATTTTTTTGAGTTGCCCGAATCCGGGTGTTTCCACTGAAATAGTGTCCGGGGTTACACATCCGCCGAGAACCAGAATGTCCGCATCATAAGGATTTTGAACAGGGGTTAATTGGTGAGAGAAACCCAGTAATTGACTATCAGCATGTGGAGCAACAAAGTTGGCGATGACCAATTTGGTTTTATTACCCTCGATAGCGCGAATTTGTGCCAGTTTTTTACTCAAACCCAGAGGGGTATGCTCTTGATTTGCGCCAGACGCCAACCATTGTTGATATTCTTCATCTGCCTTATCGAGAGTATCTTGTCTCCAAAACTTAGCATCCACACGATAATCAGAATTTTTTATGCTGAAATCATACTGCTCAAAAAGACGGTGATTGCTCACCTGGCTGGTGGTAATGATGCTCTCTGAATAAAGAAGCGCCCGGATAGCCTCTTCTCCAAGACGTCCCATCAGTAGGCGTTGTACAACTAGTGGATGAAATGCGTAACGTTCTTCCAAATCGTTCGCGAAGGGCATAATAGACGTTCTGTAACCTTTACGGTTGAACCAGTCAGTAATGACAGGATGACGTTGGATATACTGGTACAGTCTCTGAGGGTTGTATTGGCGCAGCCCTTCTGCTGCTTTGTCAAAAAACTGCCATGTCTGTGGGGAGTACCAGATTTTGCCGTCAGTATTAGCTAATTTCGGTTTTTCAAAGCAAGCCCATTTATATAATTCAAGATCAATGTCGAAAGCGTTTTTCCTGGTTCCCAGGCTAAATCATGTTGAAGTACTGCTTTACCGAGTTGTCGCCAGAGTAATGGGATGTCATCTCTTGGTGTTGACTGTTCTCGTAATAACCGAATAGCAGGAACCAGCCGCTGATCGATATAATCCAATGCTAGTTTTCCAGGTTGTGTCGGCGTCATGAGCTGGCTGAAGAAATTGTTCTGTGTCAGTTCATCACGCTCCCGAAGTGTATCCAGTAATTGACGATTGAGTGCCGAAAGCTGTCGACGATTTGATGTATAAATAGGCAGTGAAGCAAAGCGGGACAGATGTTTTGCCAGTTCAGAATCAAGATGAATTTCAGCGTTGGGTACTTCACACCAGGCTCTCTCAATACGACCAACCTGCTGTTGAACATTGGCTGCCGTATTTTTTATATAATCGCTGGTTCTCTTATACTCTCCGTTTAATCGGGAAATTTCGTTCTTCCGGTTCAGCATCAGTGGCAGGACGAAGCGCTGATGCTGTTTACGTGAAATTTCTCCTGCACGGAGTAGTTTTTCCAGATTGCGTAACTGGAAGCCTGCATGTGCCATATCATCATTGCTATCTGCACTGGTCTGGAAAGCGGAAAAGTAATAATGCCGTGATTCCAGTAAATATAAACAGGTCAAATCCATATTTTTGCCGGATTGTGGCAAGCTGAAATCCAGATTTATACCGTTGGTGGCGGAGGCAGTTTGTGTCAGCACAATAACAATACGTCCGGACGCAAATGCGGCCTGATAGGCTTCACTGAAGCCCTTTTTTTTCTGACATTCTGCGGTTAACAGACAGATTAGTGCGGGCTTGTTATGTATGGTCAACGGGATAAACACATCAGTAAAATTCTTTAGAAGGTTGTCGGATAAAGGCGGATCCAGCTTTAACCATGTGAGGCAATCTCTGCTTTGTGTCGCTATTGCAGCAGTTAGCCATTTTCTTAAATAAGATATGGAATTAACAAAAGCCAGATGCCCTCGGTGCTGAGGTCTTTTTCCTGCCAGATCCAGCACATCAAGCAGTTTAAGTAGAACATTCTGGCGATATTCTGATTCGAAATCTGTTGAAGGTTCATCATCATTCTGGAAAAAATCGGGGGGCAGAGAAGCGAGCAGATCGGCTGACTGCGGGCTGTTCTTTATTTTATTAAAATCATGGATTTCAGTATTCAGTTGTGTCTTTCTGATGCTTTCCTTGCTGCTATTGATCTCTTCAATCGCGGTATTCTGTAACTGAATGTCACCATCGGTCTGAACATAGGGTATCGGTTCTTTAAACCAAGAATCAGGTCGGTTTTCAAAAGTAGTTCCGAGAAAGCTTTCCGTAACTGTAGGGTTACGTGCTTCTGCAATATAGCGTAAGGCTGAGTTTATCCACCGGACATCAAAGTGGTTGCAGGCCCTTTCAATATATGATGTGGCCGATAGTGCAAAAACGAGATTACGGCTGGCTAGTGACAGTAGTAAACCTTCTGCTGTTGTTGGCAAGAACGCACGCTTGATCTGTATTCGTAATGGATCGATATCGGTATCCGCAATATTTTGTTTCAGCAACCAGTTAGTTAACCCAAAAATACTGGCATGTGTATTGGGCAAAATATTACTTTTTCTTAGTTCCCGCAGTTCAGGCAGATCGGTACGTGGTAACAAAAACCGAGACATATTTGGCAGGGTTGAGCCATAATATGACGGTCTGTAGTCATTAACCGGGTCAAACAGAAGTCGGGTTAACTTTTTTATGTATTCATGCGCTTCGTCTTCACTGGCTGTCAGATCTGTTAGCATCAGGTTAAACTGCCGAATAAACTTTTCCATCAGACGTAAAAAATCGCTGATATCAATTATTGACTCATTGTCCTGAGGTAAAGCGTTGGGTTTTATAATTTCATATCCATGCTCCGCTTTTCGCATAATGAGCCGCTCGCTGGTGACTAAATGATCAGAGCGAAATAAGTAATGCTCACCGAATGACTCACCTGTCAGATATTGTTGTAGTGGCATAACCAATGATCTGGCGTGTGTTAAATCGATATCTTTGTTAACTAATGTATTGTCCAGATTTTCAAGAAACTCAGCTAGGCGTACACGGATCATCGGAGCTGGCTCCGTTGCAACATGCTGCATACGTTGCAACAACCTGCGCCCCCCATCCAGCAACTGGCCCAGACATTCTGGCGGCTCCTGAACCCACTGGGCCTGAGCCAGATACTCCTGCAATACCTCGGCCTGATAATCAAACTCGTCAATAAAAATGATGTGATTACGCAACTCTTTACTGGACATACGTACTTTGCGCCGCCCATCGAAAAATGATGAAACCAGCTTTTGGGTTGTCATGATCAGCAGATGTTGCTTTTCGTCACGCCAGGCAATGGCGGGAAGAATGCGTCTAACCCAGGCATGACGACGGAAATCATCGAGCCGTTGCTTCGCTGCCTGCGTAAGTTCATTCATTTCGCCGTATTTTTCTTTCTGCTTTTTGAACTCTTTATCCAGAGACTTAATGTTCTGAATCAGCGTTATTTCTATGGCTGTACACGAATTGATTAACGCTTCTTTCTCACTGGCTATGGCAGCCCGAAATTGGGAGGGATAGTTTTTTAGCGTTCTGTTGATACGGAGTATATTGTTGCAACTTTTGCGCAATTTTTCAGCTATATCTTTACTGGCAAACAGATTACTGGCATGCAGCTCATCGATAGACGTAAAAGGGTTGGGCAACGAAGCTGGAGAAATATTTGTCTCATGAGGTAAAGGTGTTGCTTCAACGGCAGATACAATCTGGTCCTCTTGTGCATAAAGCACACTGACCCTGAATGGCTCTCCGTTACTGTCTTTATGCTCCGCTGTTTTTTCATAAATATCGTGCAGTATGTTCCAGCGGTGGGTAACCAGAATGGCCTGAAAGCCTGCCTTTTTAATGGATTCCAGTGCCGGAAGCGCGTTGTCTTCATAACCAAGACGATAAAGCGAGCTCGTCTTCCCGCTACCTGTTGGCCCCTGAAGCTGGCAAAATCCTGCGATACGACGGGACGTTTTGGATTTTTTTGCCTGAGAAAGGGTGTATTCAATAACGGCATTGTAGGAACGTAATAAAGGGGCACTCACATTTCACCTCATCCATGTCAGGTTATCGAAGAGTAAAATTTCAGCAAATTCATGTTACGCCGATCGGGTATCATTTCAATGTTTAATGTTAATTTCTCTTTATAAAACAACGCTTATGATACATTCATTTACTGGATGATTTATTGATGTGTTATACGCTTGAATTTGGCTCTGCGGGTCTCTCTTTTATAACAATCTGCGATCCTCCTTCCACAAAACCCTCTTGCCGTCAGTCTCCAATCGTTGATATCCGAGTAAACGAGGACTCAAAACCTCTTTCACGCGGCCAAAACCAACCCCGTCAGTGTTGGCTTTTTTATACCCTCCGTCCTTACGGACGGAGGGAGTATGCTGCCCGATCAAAGTCGGGAGGGCGACTAATACAACACCCTTCGGGGAAATAAGTCCGCGGTTTCGTGAAGCCGTCTTGAGCCTCCCGGCACCACTTTATGTGGTCATCTCAAAAAATTTCACGGAGGCATTTATGCCTGATTTCACTCCATCTTTCATTAAGTCACCCGGAGAGTTACTTTCCGTTCCTTTCAGTGCCGCCACGGATTTCACCGTAGTGGCCGATCGCTGCGAAAAATTCGCCGAAACCCTGATTGAAAGCAACGATCCCACACTGAAAATGGCGCTCTGTAGCAGACTCAATGCCTGTCTGACGCTGCTCCAGCCCACGTTGTTAGAACCCGTTCCTCCCCATCTTATTGAAAGCCTGACCGTTGACACTCTCCCTGCAAATTCACCTCGTTTCGAGCCTGAATGCACAGAGCTCTGTCACTACTGTCTCTCTCTGACACAGATGCTGGCAGGGCAAGGCTTTTACTCTGAAATGGAGAAACACCTTAGCGGCCTGCTGTATGAACTGATCAATTATTTCGTCGCGGAGATGAAAGCCCCGCGCTGGCTACGCACATCTGAGGGCGTGAAATTTATCGGCGAGGTGACGGCATGATGCAACAGAACTGGCATCCCGCCGACATTATTGCGGCGCTGAAAAAGCGGGGAACGTCGCTGTCAGCGCTTGCCTGGCGTCCTCTACGCTGGCAAATGGGCTTAACCACCGCTGGCCCAATAGCGAAAGATTGATTGCTGAAGCGTTCGACTTCGAGCCTGGAAAAATCTGGCCTTCACGCTGCCGCTGATGCTCCTACGAAGCAGCTCCGATCCGGAAGCCGCCTCGCATTTCGTTTACCTGAACCGCCATAATCCTTTAAACCGCAAAAACAGTTTTCTATTATCAGCCTTCTTAGTTACGCGTTTCGTTCCCACCTGTACTGTCCTTCGATGGATAACGGCTTTCTTCACGCTTTATTACGAAAAGGAAATCACCATGAATCTGATGAATAATTGTGCATCGCCTGCCGTAGATGTTATATTTAAATATAATATTCGGAGGTGCTCTATGTATACCACTCGCCTGAAAAAGGTCGGCGGATCCATCATGCTGGCGGTTCCTCCCGCCGTGCTCAAAACGCTGGAGCTGTCGACGGACAGCGAAGTCGGCATGACCATTAATAATGGCTGCCTGATTATTGAACCCCAGAAACGGCCTCATTATTCTCTTGAGGAGCTGCTGGCGCAGTGCGATCCGCACGCCGAAATGAGCGAAGAGGATCGGGAATGGATTGATGCTCCTGCGGTGGGCAAGGAGATCCTGTAGATGGACAGAGGGGAAATCTGGCTCGTTTCACTGGATCCGATTGCAGGCCACGAGCAAAGCGGAAAACGTCCGGTGCTTATCGTATCGAAGGCATCGTTTAACAAGCTGACCCGGTTACCCGTTGTTGTTCCCATCACCAGCGGCGGAAACTTTGCTCGCACGGCAGGTTTCACCGTTTCACTGGAAGGGGCAGGGACAAAAACGTTGGGCGTTATTCGCTGCGACCAGCCCAGAACCATTGATATGACTGCCCGGAACGGCAAGCGGCTGGAACGCATACCAGACACTGTGGTAAATGACGTGCTTGCCAGGCTGGATGCAATTTTACGTTAACGCAGGACGCAGAAAAGCAAAAAGCCTGCTTCAAAAGCAGGCTTTTCAAATATGGCTCCTCTGACTGGACTCGAACCAGTGACATACGGATTAACAGTCCGCCGTTCTACCGACTGAACTACAGAGGAATCGTTGTGGAGTCGTATCTTAGCGGCGAAAAAACTTTTGTCAAACATCTATTCGCCGTCCGAGGCTCAACTGGCGCATCCATCAACAAATTGTCGCCATTATCGACAATTTATCGGGAAAAATGCTTTGCAGGATTAGCTTTTCTCTATCATCATTTGAAATGTAGTTTCAACTTTTCTCACTAAGGTCTCCCTTGAACGTCACCGCCGCATTACGCCAGTCCGTCGAACGCACGTCCTGGTTTAAAAAACGCAAGAGCTATCGTGTCCTCTACTGGCGTGAAATCAGCCCGCTTGCGGTCCCCATTTTGCTGGAAAACGCCTGCGTATTGCTGATGGGCGTGTTGAGTACTTTTTTGGTCAGCTGGCTCGGTAAAGAGGCCATGGCGGGCGTAGGCCTGGCCGACAGCTTCAATATGGTGATCATGTCCTTTTTTGCCGCCATCGACCTCGGTACGACCGTGGTGGTGGCGTTTAGCCTGGGCAAACGGGACCGGCGGCGGGCAAGGGCGGCAGCGCGCCAGTCGCTGGCGATAATGACCCTGTTCTCGATTATTCTCGCGGCGGTCATCCATGCCTTCGGCGCGGAAATCATTAATTTTGTCGCCGGGGATGCGACAGAAGAGGTAAAGGGTCTGGCGCTGACCTATCTGGAGCTGACGGTGCTGAGCTATCCGGCGGCGGCAATCGCCCTGATCGGCAGCGGCGCGCTGCGCGGCGCCGGGACCACCAAAATTCCTCTGCTGATCAACGGCGGGATGAATATCCTCAATATTATTATCAGCAGCATCCTGATTTACGGCATTTTCTCGTGGCCCGGCATGGGGTTTGTCGGGGCGGGGCTGGGATTAACGATTGCCCGCTACATTGGCGCGGTGGCCACCATTTGGGTGCTAATGATCGGCTTTAACCCGGCGCTGCGCATTTCGCTGAAGAGCTATTTTAAGCCGTTTAACTTCGCCATTATCTGGGAAGTGATGGGCATCGGGATCCCCGCCAGCATTGAATCGGTTTTGTTCAACGGCGGTAAGCTGCTGACGCAGATGTTTGTTGCCGGGATGGGGACCAACGTGATTGCCGGTAACTTTATCGCTTTCTCCGTGGCCGCGCTGATCAACCTGCCGGGGAACGCGCTCGGTTCAGCATCGACTATTATCACCGGCCGACGCCTCGGAAAAGGGCAGATCGCTCAGGCGGAGCGTCAGGCGTGGCACGTCTTCTGGCTGTCGACCATCATTTTGACGGCGATCGCCTGGGGAACCGCGCCGCTTGCCGGCCTGATCGCCTCGTTCTATACCAGCGAAGAGGACGTCAAAGTGGTGGTGAAAGAGCTGCTGTGGCTGAACGCCTTCTTTATGCCGATCTGGGCGATGGCCTGGACGCTGCCGTGCGCCTTTAAAGGAGCGCGTGACGTGCGTTACACCATGTGGGTCTCAATGCTCGGCATGTGGGGCTGTCGCGTGGTGGCGGGCTACACGCTGGGGATTGTGCTGGGAATGGGGGTGATCGGCGTCTGGCTGGGTATGGTGCTTGACTGGGCGGTGCGCGGCGTTTTGTTTTACTGCCGGATGGTCAGCGGGCGCTGGCTGTGGAAGTATCCGCGAACGAAAGCGCAGGCCGACGAGACCCGCGCGCAGGTTGAAGAAACGTAACATGCGGTGGGCGAAACGGGACTTTTCGCCCAAAGTGGAGAATTATTCGGCAAACGGTTTGAAATGTGAAAACAGCCTTTGACAAGGTGGGGCGCCATCGATAATATGCGCCTCGTTCAAACGATTCCTCTGTAGTTCAGTCGGTAGAACGGCGGACTGTTAATCCGTATGTCACTGGTTCGAGTCCAGTCAGAGGAGCCATATTTAAGAAGCCCGCTTAAGGAAACTTAAGCGGGCTTTTTGCTTTCCTATTCCATAGCCACGATGGTGGCAACGCCGGGGCACAAGAACATTCCCTGCGCACCATCAGGGTCTTAAAACCAGGATACAATAAGGGAAATTAGCCCGATCGCGGCAGTCCAGAAAAAAAGAGTTGCTAATAAAATAAACAGGCGGATATTCCCTACGGTTAATTTCATAAAGCTGTCGTCCATACTTTTACGAAAATAGTACATTGCCGGTCGCGATAGATAAGCATATCCATGGTTGCTTACTGTCGACATGCGCAATTTTATCTCTGGTAATTTAGTAACAAGGTATTTGTTGCAAATAACCTGTCGCTATTAAAGGATGATTCCAGAGTAGAGTAGCGCCCATAGGTAACTCTTTGATTATTTTAATCTCTCCCTGGCGCTGGCTATTTTGTACCGCTTTTTTGTTCCGTGTGAATTTATCTAATTAATTTAAGAGGTTACAAGACTCAATTCAAGTGTTAATCAGGCCCTGGCTGGGCGTTTTATGACCACGGGGCAAATGATGCTGATATGTTAATAAAATGTTTATTTTTTTAATTGGCATAGCAATAATAATATTGCGCGGATATCCCGTATGGATGTGTTCTGAGAAATTTTTACCCCTAACGAAAATAAACGCTTTATTTTATAACGCTCAGTCCGGCTGGTGGCCGCGTAAATATTTCACGCGATCCGGACTGAGTGTATTCTGCTCGTATGATATCAGCGCTTAGCGGAACGGCGGTTCGTTGAAGGTTCTCAGCTTGCGCGAATGCATGTGGTCGCCTTCGGCGCGCAGCAGGTCAATCGCCCGAATACCAATCTGCAAATGTTCGGAAATGGCCCCTTCATAGAATCGGTTAGCCTGTCCCGGCAGCTTAATCTCGCCGTGCAGCGGTTTATCGGAGACGCACAGCAGGGTGCCGTAAGGAACGCGGAAGCGATAGCCCTGGGCGGCAATGGTTGCGCTTTCCATATCGATAGCCACCGCGCGGCTGAGGTTAAAGCGCAGCGCTGAGGCCGAGTAGCGCAGCTCCCAGTTGCGATCGTCGGTAGTGACCACCGTTCCGGTACGCAGCCGCTGTTTTACCTCTTCGCCCGGCATGCCGCTGACCTGCTTTGTGGCGTCGTAGAGCGCGCGCTGAACTTCGGCGATGCTCGGAATAGGGATATCCGGCGGTAGCACCGCATCCAGCACGTGGTCGTCGCGCAGATAGGCATGGGCCAGCACGTAGTCGCCGATATTCTGGCTTTCACGCAGGCCGCCGCAGTGGCCAATCATCAGCCAGACGTCCGGACGCAGCACCGCCAGATGGTCGCAGATATTTTTGGCATTTGCCGGGCCGACGCCAATATTAATCAGCGTGATCCCCTGTCCGTCTTTGGTTATCAGGTGCCAGGCGGGCATCTGGTGCTTTTTCCACGCCAGATCGGAAATCGCTTCCTCCGGTGCCTCCGTGTCCGCCGTTATCCAGATCCCGCCCGCGCAGGAGAGGGCGATATAGGGACTCTCGGGATCGAGAATTTGGCTACAGCCCCAGCGCACGAACTCATCGACGTAGCGGGTGTAGTTGGTAAACAGCATATACGGCTGGAAATGGTCAACCGGCGTGCCGGTATAGTGGCGCAGGCGCGCCAGCGAGAAATCGACGCGGCGGGCGTCGAAGTGGGAAAGCGGATAGTATTCCGTCGAATGAAACAGGCCATCGGCGGTTTCATCGCCAATTTGCGACAGCTCGGTGGTGGGGAAAAAACGCGTCAGGCCGGCGCTCATTGAGCGATCGAGCGTGAGTTCAGAGCCATCAATAACGTACGGATAGGGGATCTCATGCTGCGACAGCCCGACGGTAATCGCGGCATCGTAATCCTGATACAGCATGGTGAGCTGCTCCAGCAGATAGGCGCGAAACAGTTTAGGGTTGGTGATGGTGGTGGTATAGCAACCGCTATGGGTGAAGCGACCCCAGGCCCGGGTTTTTAACGCTTTATGTTCCGCTCCGTCCCACGACACCGACAGCTGCGGGTAAACGAACAGTCCTTCCGCACGGGCGCTATTCTCGGGGAGGATATTATGGTGAATATAATCGCCGAGGGCTTTACGCAGCGCATTGACCGATTTTTCATAGAGCGCTTCGAGCTGCGTAAGCGCCTGTTCTGGGGTCAGCCTGGCGGCTTTCTGATTCATGACGTACTCCTTGTTTCTGCTCTGCTGACGTTTTGCTTAGTATGTCACAGACTGAAAAAGGCGCAGGACAATTTAACCCGCTTAGTTGAGAAAGTACTGAGATTAGAACCAGTTGATGCTGGGGGATGTCGATTAATGCGCGGTGATATTCGCGATGGCGCCCCAGCGTTCAGCGCTGAAATGCGTGGCGTTGAGCACTTTTAGGGTGATCGACTTATTGTCGTTAATGCAGTACAGCGCGTTAGCCAACGGCGTCAGCTTATCGCCCTCCTGTAGACGCCGGCCACAGGAAGTGAGTTCCGCAATGATGGTTAGCTGGCCGCTTTGCAGAACCGCGTGGGTATGTGTAGACGTCGAGGCCTCGCGTAGTTTCTTAATCCACCATTCCATTTGTTTATTCCTGACCTGTTACACTCCGGCGATAATTCATGTTTGCTCCTCATCTGACAATAAGAACAGGCGGTTGGTTTAGTCTATGTTTAATAAGTGAATCGCAGGATCGGATTCCTTCTGCATAATAGCCCACCCTGGCAGCTAAAGAGATAATTCGGACAGAAATATGGCAATGATGCGTTTTACCCGGCTGCTGAATAAGTCGGGATTAAGATTAGTCTCGGTGGCGAAAAAAGCCATCATTGGGCTGCTGGTGGTCGTGATCGTCTTTTTTATTGGCCGTATTTACGAATCGCAGCGCGGTCCGGCGCTGCACCGCTGGCATACCTGGACGGCGAATGAAATGAGCGCCAGCGAGATTGACCGCGCCACTTTTGCCGAATACCAGACGCGGGAAGCGGCGATTTTCCGCGATATGAAAAGCAGCATTACCGACACGCTGAGCGACGATGAAAAAACGGCCATTAACCGCTTTTACGCGCAAAGTCTGGTCTATCCGGATAAGTTTCATCCCGACTGGAACCGCTCCTTTATTCTGCTGCCGCAGGGCAAACCGCGCGGCGCGGCGGTGCTGCTGCACGGCCTGACGGATTCGCCCTACAGCGTACATTATCTGGCGCAGCGCTATCAGCAGCTGGGATTTGTCGCCGTCGCGCCGCGGCTGCCTGGACACGGTACCGCCCCCGGCGCGCTCACCGCCGTGGACCGCGAAGAGTGGATAGCGACAACCCGGCTTGCGGTGCGCGAAGCGACGCGGTTGGCGGGGGATGACGCGCCGCTGCACGTGGTTGGCTACTCCAACGGCGGGGCGCTGGCGCTGAAGTACGCCCTCGATAGCCTTGAGGATAAATCGCTGCGCCGGCCGCAGCAGGTCATCCTGCTGTCGCCGATGATTGGCGTTACCGCGTTTGCGCGTTTTGCCGGGCTGGCCGGTTTGCCTTCTGTATTCCCGGCTTTCGCCCGCGCGGCGTGGCTGAACGTCGTCCCGGAGTTTAATCCCTATAAATACAATTCGTTCCCGGTGAAGGCGGCAAGGCAGTCATGGCTGTTGTCGCAGGCGCTGCAGCAGCAAATCGTGCAGGAAGCGCAGCGTCAGCGGCTTTCTGAACTGGCGCCGGTGTTAACTTTTCAGTCGGTGATGGATTCAACGGTGAGCACCCGGGCGGTGGTGGATTCGCTCTATCGTTATCTGCCGGATAACGGTAGCGAACTGGTGATTTTCGACATTAACCAGGCGGCGAATTTGCGCGCGCTATTTCGTCCCTCGCTCTATTCGGCGGTGAATACGTTATTGCCGCCGGCGCCTCGGCCCTACGGCACCACGGTGATTACCAACGCCGCGCCCGACACCTACGAGACGGTGGCTCGCACCACGCTTGCCGGGATGCGAAGCGAAACCGTGACGCCGCTGAATATCGCCTGGCCGCAGGATATGTATTCGCTATCGCACGTGGCGGTGCCGTTCCCTCTGACCGACTCGCTCTATGGCCGCGAACCGGCGGAGAAAAATCGCTACGGGATCAGCATCGGCACGATCTCGTTACGCGGGGAAACCTCAACCCTGAGCGTCGGGCTGGATACGCTGATGCGCGTCACGTCCAACCCGTTTTTCCCGTGGATGATGGCGCGCATTAACCATCATATCGCCTGTAGCGAGCAGGCGGATATCGCTGCCTGTCTCCGTTCGCAGGAGGCGGCCTCAGAATAGCGTGAGGTGCATCACGGTGCGGATGGCGATCCCGGCGATAGCGCCAATCGCGGCGAAGCGGAACAGGCGTACGAAGCGCGAGCTGACGCCCAGAAAGATGCCGATGCCGGGAAGATCGAACGTTTGCACTAGCAGGCCCGCCGAGGCGTTGATCTGGCTTACGGTCGCTTTACCCTGCTGGACGAGCTCGGAGACCACGCCGAAATAGGCCGTACCGCCGGCAACGCATTTGACCAGCGCCGGCAGCACGAAGTTAACCGGAATATTCAGCCACAGCAGCAGCGGCAGCAGCAGGCGCTGAAGCATCTCAATCAGGCCTGCCGCCTGCATAAATCCGACGATGGCCAGCGACAGGATCAGCATGGGCACCGCGCCGAGGGCCAGGCGGATGGCGTCGGCACCGGCGCTGTTGATAACGGCGATAATCCCCTGGCTATTTTGCTCCGCCTCAGGCAGCGCGTCGGCCCGCACGTTTTCAACCATCGATAGCCTGCGGCCGGCGATATGCCAGGTGACCGCGGCGGCGCACAGCCCGCCGACAATCGAAATGATGATTGAGGCCAGCCAGTGCAGGCCGAAGGGCGTTAACGGGTAGAAAACGTTGCCTTGACCCATGGCGAAAAGCATCGCCAGCGTGGCGGCCATATGCCGGTCCGAAGCGCCGCGTTTATCCATAATCGCGAGGGTCGCCAGCGGGGCGGCGAAGCTGACAAAATTCATCTGAATCAGGGCAAAAGCGCTCATCCCGGTTAAGCCGAACGGCTTAAGCAGCGGGGCGAGCCAGCGAACGATGGCGTCCAGTACCCCGCGGACCTCCAGATATTTCATCACGATGAGCATGACGACCATGATTGGCAACAGCGTATAAAGCGCCACATCGACGGAGGTTTTCCCCGCCGACATAATAATGCTGATGAAGTCCATCTATTTCTCAATCACTGCGGGCAGAAAGGATAATTAGCGCCATCATAATCCCAGCGGCAAGGAAATGAAATCACCGCGGCGGCGCTCTCTGTCCTGAAACGGGCGTTTAACTGGACTTGCAATTAGCCCGGGACGGTGCAGAAAATTTGTTGGTTGATATTTGCAAAGCCTGTTTTTTGTTCCCAAACTGAATGAACACCGGGCGACTTTCTTTAAGGATAAAACGATGCGACGTTGTCTGCGGCTAGCGTGGGGAATAGCGTTTATTTTCGCCTTGTCGGTACAGGCTGAAACGAAGGTCTATGGCGAGCAGCGCATCAGCGGCTGGTGGAGCTGGTTGAAAAACGACGTCTCGCAGACCTGGAATGAGCCGCAAAACTACGATTTATATCTGCCGTTTCTCAGCTGGCACAACCGCTTTATGTACGATAAAGAGAAAACGGATAACTATAATGAAATGCCGTGGGGCGGAGGTTTCGGCGTTTCCAGATATAACGCGGAGGGTAACTGGAGTTCGCTCTACGCCATGATGTTCAAAGATTCGCACAACGAGTGGCAGCCGATTGTCGGCTACGGCTGGGAAAAGGGCTGGTATCTTGATAGCCGTCGTGACTTTCGCCTGGGTCTTGGCGTCACCGCCGGGATCACCGCCCGCGATGACTTTGCCAACTACGTACCTCTGCCGATTATTTTGCCGCTCTTCTCCGCCAGCTACCGCCGTCTGAGCGTGCAGTTCACCTATATTCCCGGCACCTATAATAACGGCAACGTACTGTTTGCCTGGCTGCGCTACGGTTTTTAAATGCGCAGGCGGCCATGACCTGAACCGGCGAGCGTCAAATCGTAATCACTTTTTTGACCACCGAATTGGACAGCGCGAGCATCGAAATCAGTACCGAAGTGATAAACGTAAGGACAATCAGCATTAATTTTGTCCCCAGCGAGTTAATCGGGATAAACGCGGTGAGCAGGTGAAAAACGGAGTAGTGGAGAATATAGACGCCGGTCATCGTTTTGCTAATGGTGGCGAGAAGGGTCTCTTTAAACTCGCTGTTTTTGCGAAACCGCACGCCGTTGGCGGCAATAACCAGCGCAACCACCAGAATATAGATTTGTGAACCGGTCAGAATGAACGCATTTCTGTCGGCCTTAAACAGGGCGAAAAAGAAATGCCGCTCGTAAAACCAGGTAAAAAGGTAAATAAACGGAATGGCGATCATCGCGCCTTTGACCACTTTTTCTCGCCTGAGCCAGTCGGCGACCAGCGGGTCGCTGAACAGCTGACCGGTCAGATAAAACAGCAGCCAGGTCCACAGGCGGTACTGCGGCGCCAGGCTCAGCGCATGAACATCCGGGTACAGCGCGGACAAAAGATCGTAACCATACGAGAGCAGCAGCAGCGTGAACACCGCGGCAAAGAACGCTGTGCGTCTTTGGCTGAGCCACTCGATAACCGGGTGAAAGGTGTAAATGACGATAAACGCAAATACAAACCACGGCTGGATAAGATAGCCGCGCTGGTAGGGCTCCCAGAGATAGTACACCGTCATCCAGAACAGAAAGACGATCACCACGCTTTTGATTTTGCCCAACTGCCATTGTGAGTCGTGGCGAGACTGTGAATCCAGATATCCCGCCACCACAAAAAACAGCGGCGTGGCGATAGTGGAAATAAACGTCAAAAACCCGAGGATCCAGTGATAGTCATAATCATAGCTATCCCAGGTGTTGTAAATGGTGAAGAAGGTCACCGCCGTCATGCATCCCAGCGTTTTAATAATATTTAATCCGGTACTGTTCATGGTTGTCGCTTCATATTCTGATTGTGGAAACAGGCGTAGATTACCGGCAGAACCAGCAGCGTCAGAATAGTAGCAAAACCCAGACCAAACATGATAACGACCGCCATGCTCTGGAAGAAAACGTCGAGTAATAAAGGCGCCAGGCCGAGCACGGTGGTGAACGCCGTCAGCAGGATAGGGCGCAGACGCGAAGTGGCGGCATCAATAATCGCCTCCTGCTGCGCTTTTTCCTGTTTCTGCTGTTCAATCTCTTCTACCAGCACGATGCCGTTACGGATCAGCATTCCGCTCAGGCTCAGCAGACCGATTAACGCCATAAACCCAAAAGGGATCCCGGTGATTAAAAAGCCCGGCGTTACGCCAATCAGCGCCAGCGGCACGGTCAGCCAGATGGCGATCGCATTTTTCAGCGAACTGAACATCAGGACGGTGATGACAAACATCACCAGGTAACCCAGCGGCAGGGTAGTAAACAGCCCCTGCTGCGCCTCGCTGGAGTTCTCCGCATCGCCACCCCACTCAATGCTGTAACCGTGCGGCAGAGCGAGCGCATCAATCTGCGGCTTCACGCGGGACAGGATATCCCCCGACGTCTGGTGGCTGAGCGGGTCGGGATCGGTCTGTACCGTCAGCACCCGGCTGCGATCGCGGCGCAGAATCAGCGGATCTTCCCATTCTAGGTGAAAGCCGCTGACCACGTTACTGAGCGGAATATACTGCTGGCGGCTCTGGCTCCAGACCAGCACGTTATTCAGGTGATTCGCGTCCTGGCGCTCGGCGGCTGGCGGGCGGACGATCGTCGGCAGCAGGTCGGCCCCCTCACGGTACAATCCAACGCGGCTGCCGGAGAAGTTCATCTCCAGGGCGTTATCAATATCCTGTTTATCAACGCCTAACTCGCGCCCAAGCGCGGGGGAGTACTGCGGACGAATAACTTTGCTACGGTTTTGCCAGTCGTTGCGAACGCCGTCGGTGGCCGGGTCCGCGGAGAGGATATCGCCAACCTGGCTGGCGAGCAGGCGCAGACGGTCGGGGTCCGGACCTTTAATCCGCACCTCGATGGCGCTGTCGCCGGAGGGACCGAACATCACGCGCTTCGTGCTGGCGTTTACCTGCGGGTAGTTGCGCGCAATATAGCGATCCACATGCTGCGTCAGGGCGGCAATGCTGCGCTGGTCGTCCATGCGCACCATGATCTGCGCATAGTTGCTGTACTGCCGTTGCCCGCTGTAGGTGAGGATAAACCGCATGCTGCCCTGACCTACGGTGGCCACGGTGGTGACCACGCCCGGCTGGCCGTTAATGGTGGTCTCAATATCGCTGGTCATCTTTTCGGTGGTCGCGATATCGGTACCGTAGGGTAGCCAGAGATCGACAAAGAAAATGGGCGTGTTTGACGAGGGGAAAAAGTTTTGCCGCACCGAGCCGAATCCCCAGATAGCGGCGGCCAGCAGCGCCGCCATGACGGTCAGCGTAATGGTTTTGCGCAGCAGAAGAGCACGCAGAGCCTGCTGGTACAGACGGTAAAAGCGCCCGCCGTACGGGTTGGCGTCGGCCCGCGCTACCGGCTGTGATTGATTTTTAAACAGCCACCATTTAATCAGCACCGGGGTAATGGTCAGCGCCGAGAACCAGCTCAGCATGAGCGAAATCAGCAGCACCTGGAACAGCGATTTACAGTATTCCCCGGTTGAGTCCTGCGACAGGCCAATCGGCGCAAAGGCGAGAATGGCAATCACCGTGGCCCCCAGCAGCGGCAGCGCCGAACGGCGGATCACGTAGTTAATCGCCATGAGCAGCGTTGACCCCTGCTGGCGGGCGATCAGCACGCCTTCGACGATGACGATAGCGTTATCGACCAGCATGCTCAGGGCGATAATCAACGCCCCCAGCGAGATACGCTGCAGCTCGATACCCCACAGGTACATGATCAGCAGCGTACCGAGCACGTTGAGCGCCAGCGACAGGGCGATAATAATGCCGCTGCGTACGCCCATAAAGATCAGCAGCACGCCAACCACAATCGCCAGCGCCATCAGGAAGTTGGTGATAAAGCCGTTGACCGAATGGGCGACTTCCGCCGCCTGATCGTAGAACAGGTCAATGTTGATTCCGGCCGGTTTTTCCGCCGACATCTGCTCCAGCTTGCTTTCCAGCGCGCGGCCAACGTCAATCACGTTAACCCCGGGTATAAACGACACCCCCATAGTGACCGCCTGTCGGCCGTTGGCGTGGTAAATGCTGGAAGGCGATTCGCTCAGCCCGCGCGAGAGGGTGGCAATATCGCGCAGCCGCGTCGCCGTTGCCGAGCCGTGCGGGCTGATTAACAGGTCGCCAAGCTCGTCGAGGTTGGCAAACTCGCCCGTGGGATGCAGGCGAATCGATTCGCTGCCGGATTTAATCTCACCGGCGTTAGACACCACGTTCAACCTGCTCAGTATCGCCGCCAGCTGGTTGAGCGTGATTCCGCGGGCGGCCATTTTCGCCAGCGAGATATCGATGTTGATCTGCTGGGGGATCGCCCCGCCGATGGCGACTTTGCCGACGCCGGGGACCAGCACCAGTTCACGACGCAGCTGCTCGGCATAGCGAACCAGCTCAGGGTTGGTAAAGCTCTCGCCGGAGAGGGCAAAGAAGAAGCCAAAGACATCGCCAAAATCGTCGTTCACAAACGGAGCGGCGACGCCGGGAGGGAACTGGCGGGCGGCGTCGCCCACCCGGCGGCGCAGTTCATCCCAGATTTGCGGCAGCTCGCGGGAGTGGTAGCGCGAGGCGATATTGACGGTAATTTGCGACAGACCGTTGGAGGAAATTGAGCTGACGTTGTCGAGATACGGCAGCTGCTGCAGCGCGTTTTCCAGCGGCAGGGTGACTTCTTCTTCCACCTGCTGCGCCGACGCGCCGGGATAGTGGGTGACCACCACCGCGGTTTTGATGGTAAACGCCGGATCTTCCAGGCGGCCAATATTCAGCAGAGCGAAGATCCCGCCGATGCCCAGCAGCAAAATGGTCAGCCAGACGCGGACCGGGTTGTTAATAAACTGGCGGGAAATATCCATTACAAACCTCGTTCACGCGTCCAGATACGAACCGGCTGTTGCGCATGTAATTCGCTGACGCCTGCCGCCACGACGCGCTCGCCGACGCTGAGCCCTTCGGTAATCACCACGCCCTGAGAGGTCACCGGGCCCACGCCGACTTTTCTCTCTTCCAGCTTGAGCTGGTCGCCGCTTCCCTGTACCACCCAGACGTGGGGTTCATTGCGCGGGCGATTATCCGGGTTAAACACCGCTTCAACCGGCACCACCACCGCGTTTTGTCCGGCGCTGGCGGGCAGGTTCGCCAGGTTGATTGTCACCGTTCCGCTAACGCCGCCCACCGCGGGGAAGTCGGCCGGCCTCGGCATAGTCAGTATGATTTGCCAGGTGAGCGTGCTGCTGTCGCTGCTGCCGGTGTGTTCTTTGTAGTCGGCGGTAAACTGGCGATCCGGCATGGCGTTAATTTTGACGACAGGACGATACTGCGCGTTGCGAATATCCAGCGCGGTAAAGAGGTTTTCCGGAACGCTAAACACCACGTCGAGCAGATCGTTTCGCGTCAGGGTCACAATGGGCTGTCCGGCGGCGACAACCTGGTGGTTACGTACCGGCACGTTGGCGGCAACGCCGCTGAACGGGGCGGTCAACGTCATTTGCGACAGCTCTTCGCGGGCGATTTTCAGCGCGGCGTTAGCGGCGTCGCGGTTGGCCCGCTGGATATCCATTTCCGCCTTTGAAATCGCCTGACGCCCGGCCAGCGTCTGGAAGCGATCGAACTGCCGCTGGGCGAGGGTAGCGGCGGTCTGCCGTTCATTCACGCGCTGCTGCGCTTCCCGGGCGCTGAGGCGGGCAAGGGTCTGCCCCTGAGTAATAGCGGCTCCCTGACGGACATCAAGAGATTCAATCTGGCCGCCGCGTTTAAAAGACAAATCGGTGGAGTCCCCGGACTCAATGCGGGCGGGAAATACGCGCTGCTGCGCATCACCGATAGCCACCACCTCGGCGACTTTGACCATCCGCGGTAACGGCGTAATTTCAGGCGCTTTCCGATCGCAAGCCGTTGTTATTAAAATAACAAGCGGAATGAGAGAAAAATAACGGTTCACTGTATTCCCCTCGAAGTAAAAGGCTATGTTTTACATATTATTCACAATCGCTGGTTTTATTCAGCGAGGGCCGAGACAACGAAATAGGTAATTAAACCGGTAGCCGTACAGGCGATTATTGCCAGGGCAATAAACAGGCTCAGGCGAAACAGACTGTAACCGAACATCGTTCCTCCTTTAGCGCTAACGCTTAGCTAAGTAAATTCTTATCGTAATAATTATTGTGGGGTGACAGAAAGCGAACAAGCCACTGATAATGAGGATAGTCGTAGTAAAACGGAAATGTTAAAAAGAGCAAAAATTACGGCGATGGCGACGATTTTACCGGGTTTGTAGTCGAATTGTCTGGCTGCGCCTGACTCTGTGATATTTTTCAATATATTAATTGGCGACTTAATAATGTTTATCGTGGTGTGCTACGTTTAATTATACCTACACGTCTTGCAGATTTTGTTCTTGAGAACTTTTCCTCAGCGCCATTGCCCGGGCTGTTTTCACCACCTTTTTTTATAGGTAATAAAAGGATTGTCTCTATGTATAAAAATATCCTCGTGCCGGTTGATGTTTTTGAAATCGGTCTGGCGGACAAGGCCTTGTCCCACGCCCAATTCCTTGCGCAAAGCTCTTCGGGACAGATTCATCTGGTACACATCATTCCCTCTTTTTCTCCGGTGCTGACGCGCGGTTTTATTTCCGATGCACGAAAAATGGAGGACTATCTAATTAATACTGCTAAGGAAAAGCTGGCAGAGCTGATCAAGAAACTCGCGCTGACGGAAAAGGATATTCAGATTCACATTCGCAGCGGCAACATTCGCGATGAGGTGACCAAACTGGCCGATGAACTGAAAGCGGATGTGGTGATCATCGGTTCGCGCAACCCGAATATTCAGACGCATCTGCTGGGGTCGGAGGCGGCAGGAATCGTTCGCTATGCCCATGTTCCGGTTTTTGTGGTGCGTTAAGGGCGGCCTGAGGCTGTCCTGATTTCCGTTACAGGAGTGAGGAGATAACTATGAATAAAGAAAAACCGGGCGGCCCGTTCTATCAGCTCTCCGTAGAAGAAACCCTGACCAGCACCAACAGCACCCCGGAGGGTATCAGCGGTGCCGAGGCGGCGACGCGTTTGCAGCAGTATGGCGAAAATGCGCTGCCGCAAAAAGCGGGAAAGCCGGCGTGGCTGCGCTTTCTGGCGCATTTTAACGATGTGCTGATCTATGTGCTGCTGGCGGCGGCGCTGCTGACGGCGGTCATGGGGCACTGGGTGGATACCCTGGTGATCCTCGGCGTGGCGGTGATTAACGCCCTGATCGGCCATATCCAGGAGAGCAATGCGGAAAAATCGCTTCAGAGCATTCGCAACATGCTTTCCAGCGAGGCGGTGGTTATTCGTCAGGGCAACCATGAAACGATCCCGACAACCGCTCTGGTCCCCGGCGATATCGTCGTCATCCGCGCAGGCGATCGCATTCCCGCCGACCTGCGGGTGATCGAAGCGCATAACCTGCGGGTGGAAGAGGCGATTCTGACCGGCGAATCGACGGTGGTAGAGAAAAGCACCGAGGCGCTCAGCGGCGAACTGCCGCTAGGCGATCGTACCAATCTGTTGTTTTCCGGCACCACGGTGAGTTCGGGCGGCGGAAAAGGCCTGGTGGTCGCCACCGGCGGCGATACCGAGCTGGGCCATATTAACCAGATGATGTCGGATATCGAAAAACACCGTACGCCGCTGCTGGTGCAAATGGATAAGCTCGGCAAAGCCATTTTTATCATCATTCTGGTAATGATGGCCGCGCTGTTTGTCTTCAGCCTGCTGTTCCGCGATATGCCGGTTTCTGAGCTGATGCTGTCGTTGATTAGCCTCGCGGTGGCGTCGGTGCCGGAGGGTTTACCGGCGATTATCTCGATAATCCTCTCGCTCGGCGTGCAAACCATGGCCCGTCAGAAGGCGATTATCCGCAAGCTGCCCACAGTGGAAACCCTTGGGGCGATGACGGTGATCTGCTCGGATAAAACCGGAACGCTGACCATGAACGAGATGACGGTGAAGGCCGTTATTACCGCTGATAACGTTTATCGCGTAGAGGGCGACAGCTACGAACCGGTAGGGAATATTCATCCGATCGATGAGCCCGATCCGATAACCGTTGTCCCCGGCACGCTGCTGGAACGCTATCTGCGCACCATCGATCTGTGTAACGACAGTCAGCTTATCAAAGACGAAAGCGGGCTGTGGAAAATTACCGGCGGCCCGACCGAAGGGGCGCTGAAGGTGCTGGCGGCGAAAGTCCCGCTCCCGACGGTCAACACCGAGCTGCGCAGCAAAATCCCCTTTGATTCACAGTATAAATATATGTCGACGCTGTACCGCATCGGCGATGAAGAGATGATTTTGATTACCGGCGCGCCCGATGTCCTGTTCCGTCTGTGTCAGCATCAGCAAACCGACCATGGCCTGGCGCCGCTCGATCAGCCTTACTGGGAAGCGAAAATCGAAGAGTACGCGCGGGAAGGGCTGCGGATGGTGGCGGCGGCGTGGAAACCGGCAGCCGACGGGCAAACGGAGCTTAGCCATGAGGATTTGCAGCAGGGCGTCATTCTGTTGGGGGTTGCCGGGATGATGGATCCGCCGCGACCGGAGGCGATTACGGCGATCGGCGACTGCCTGCAGGCCGGGATCCGCGTGAAGATGATCACCGGCGACCACCCGCAAACCGCGATGAGCATCGGCAAGATGCTGGGGATCGGCAATGCGGAAAACGCCATCACCGGCAGAGAACTGGAGGTGATGGACGATACCCAGCTCAGCGAAGCGGCGCAGAAATTCGATATTTTCGCGCGTACCAGCCCGGAAGATAAATTCCGCCTGGTGCAGGCGCTGCAAAGCAGGAAAGAGGTGGTCGGGATGACCGGCGACGGCGTGAACGACGCCCCGGCGCTGAAGCAGGCCGATGTCGGTATCGCGATGGGGATTAAGGGCACCGAAGTGACCAAAGAGGCCGCGGATATGGTGCTGACCGACGATAATTTCGCCACCATCGCCAGCGCCGTCAGGGAAGGGCGTCGGGTATACGACAACCTGAAGAAAACCATTCTCTTCATTATGCCGACCAACCTGGCGCAGGGGCTGTTGATCATTATCGCGCTGCTGGCGGGGAATTTAATTCCGCTGACGCCGGTGCTGATCCTGTGGATGAACATGGCGACCTCCGCCACGCTGTCGTTCGGCCTGGCGTTCGAAGCGGGCGAGAAGAACATCATGCGGCGTCCGCCGCGCGATCCCAAACTGCACGTAATGGACGGCTTTGCTATCTGGCGGGTGATTTTTGTCGGTTCGATGATTGCCGTCAGCGCCTTTGTGCTTGAAGCCTGGCTACAGCCGCGCGGCTATTCGCCTGAGTTTATCCGCACGGTGCTGCTGCAGACGCTGGTTACCGCCCAGTGGTTCTATATGCTCAACTGCCGGGTGGCGGACGGCTTCTCGCTGAGTAAAGGGCTGCTGGCGAACCGGGGGATCTGGATTGTCAGCGGGGTGCTGCTGGTGCTGCAGCTGCTGATTATCTACGCGCCGTTTATGCAGATGCTGTTTGGTACCGAAGCGCTGCCGTTCCGCTACTGGGTTATCACCTTTATTATCGGTTTTGTGATGTTCCTGATTGTGGAAGTCGAGAAGCCGCTGACCCGGAGATGGCGTACGGCCTGATATTGAGCAGAACGCGGCATTCCCGGTAGCCCGGCTAAGCGCAGAGCGAGCCGGGCTACCCGTGATGTGATGATGGGTTCCCCGGGCAGGCGCAACGCGCCGTTCCCGGGATAACCTCGTTGCTTGCAATTGAGATTGATATTAGCAATCATTATCACTACCAAGGGTGTGCTGGAAACAATCAACCGATGTCGCTTCGCAAGTTTTGTTTTGCTTCTCCGCCGAAAGGGCGGATTTTTATCGCCGCGCTGGTCTCCACGCTTTATGGCATTAACGCTTACGCCAGGCCGGATATGCGCCCGCTGGGGCCGAATATCGCCGACCGCGGCTCCGCGTATTATCACTTCAACGTTGCTTATTTCGATTCCCTTGATGGCGAACGGCATTATAAGGTCTGGACGGCGATACCGAACGCGGCGCCGCCCGCGCAGGGGTATCCGATTCTGTACGCCCTGGACGGCAACGCGGTGATGGACCGGTTGTCCGACTCGCTGCTTGAGACGTTTACGCAAAAAACGCCGCCCGTTATTGTGGCCATCGGCTATCAAACGAATTTGCCCTTCGATCAGCCCGCCCGCGCTTATGACTACCGGCCGAAAGTAGAGGAGAATCCTGCCGACGCCGGATGGGACCGACGGAAGAGCGGCGGCAGCGAGGCATTTCGCCAGCTATTAGAAAATACAATCGTGGAAAAAGTTGAGCGCGGGATCGCTATCAACCCTCAGCAGCGGGCTATCTGGGGGCACTCCTATGGCGGATTATTCATCATTGACGCCTGGCTGGCGTCATCCCGCTTCCAAATCTATTTTTCTGCCAGTCCTTCTCTGGGACGGGGCAACGCCTCGCTGTTAGCAAAAATGGCCGCGGCGAAGGCGGATGCGTTTAACCGGAAGTCCCTGTACCTGATGGAGGGGGCGGTTGCGACCCAGCGGGCCTCTTTCGCAGGGGCAGAAGAGATCCGGAGCAACGTTCTGCAGACGGTTTCCCTGCTCAAGAAAAATGGCGTGGCGGTCAACTGGTGGCCCTATCCCGGGCTATCTCACGGGGAGATGTTTAGCGCCTCGCTGCAAAGCGCGCTGCTGGCGATGAGCGGTTTTCCCCGGGGCTCGGGCAATTAGTCGAAGATGCATTTTCGCATACCGCCGAATGAGAGCAGGGCGCATTAACTGGCGAGCCCTGCTGTTTCGATGTTTAAGGCAGTTGACGATAGGCGTCGTCGGCGACCGGCTCCAGCCATTCGTTAGACGCACCTTCGGCAGGGACGGCAACGGCGATATGGGCAAACCAGCTATCGGCGGCCGCGCCGTGCCAGTGCTTGACGCCGGCGGGAATATTCACGACGTCCCCAGCGGTAAGCTCGCGCGCCGGTTGATTCCACTCCTGATACCAGCCGCGACCGCCGGTCACCAGTAAAATTTGCCCGCCTTTATGATGGATATGCCAGTGGTTACGGCAGCCGGGCTCGAAGACCACGTTACCGATATTGACCCCTTCCGTGGAGAGCATATTCAGGTAGCTGGTACCCTGAAAATACTGCGCATAGGCCTCGTTTTTCTCCCCCCTGGGGAAGATACCGTTACCGTCAAATTGTTGGTTCATGATGTCTCCACATTTCAGTTTCGGGCTTTTAAGCGGCCCCTTACGACTCGTTGAACAAAGTGTAGAGAAGGTTTGATTAAATGATAAGATGCGCAAATATGAATACACTGGTGCACAAAATTCACCAATGATGAGCAAAGAAAAACTCAACGACCTGCAGGCTTTTGCCACGGTGGCTCACGAGCGCAGCTTTACCCGGGCGGCCGCGATTCTGGGTGTTTCCCGGTCAGCGCTGAGCCATACGCTGCTGGCTCTGGAAGCGCGTCTCGGGGTAAGGCTGTTAATCCGCACCACGCGCAGCGTTTCGCCAACCGATGCCGGGAACCGTCTGCTGGCCGTTCTGGCGCCGCGGCTGAATGAAATCGAAGCTGAACTGGCTTCTCTGCGCGCTTCACGAGATAAACCCGCCGGAACGGTACGCATTACCGCCAACGATCATGCCATCGTCACCGTGCTGTGGCCCCGTCTGCGGCCTTTATTAACGCAATACCCGGATATTCATATTGAGTTCAGCGTCGGGTACGAGCTGACCGACATTGCCGCCCAGCGTTTTGATGCCGGCGTACGGATGGGCGATCAGGTGGATAAGGACATGATTGCGGTGCGCATCACGCCCGATGTGCAGATGGCGGTGGTTGCCGCCCCCGCTTATCTTGCCGGCAGGGCGGCAGTAAGACGTCCTGAGGATCTGATGGCGCATAACTGCGTTAATTTGCGTTTGCCCACCCATGGCGCGCTTTACGCCTGGGAGTTTGAAAAGGGAAGTCAAAAGACCAGCGTTCGCGTTGATGGGCAAACCGTTTTTAACAATACCTTTCTGATGATTCAGGCCGCGCTGGACGGAGCAGGGATTGCCTATGTTCCTCACGACTTAGCGGCGAAATATATCGCCACGGGGGAACTGGTACCGCTACTTGCCGACTGGTGCCCTCATTTCCCGGGATACTATCTTTACTACCCGGGCCGACAGCATCTTCCGGCGGCGTTTACGCTGGTGGTCGACGCGCTGCGCTGGCACCGCAGGGGGTGATCCCGGCTGCGCGATGGCTGCCGGGTTTCTTAAACAGGGATCCTCTGACCGGGATGGCGTTACTTATTATTGGAATTGGGAACATGCTGCTGCATCAATTCAACGATCCAATCAATAAAAACACGCAGTTTGGCGTTGACATGGCGGTTTGGCGGAAACGCCAGGTACAATGGCATTGGACTGATACGCCATTGTTCAAATAATGGAATTAAAGCGCCACTGGCCCTATGTTTTGCCGCCATATAGGTTGGCAGCGCAATCACACCTAAGCCAGCGAGCCCCGCTTCGAGGTAAGCGTTGCCATCATCCACGGCAAGTACATAGCGGCCTGTGATTTCAATATGTTCACTCCCACTGCGCAGGACCAGAGGATCAATCTTACCGGTGCGCGAGGACAAGAATCCCACTATGCGATGGTCGGTGTTTTCCAGCTCTCGCGGGTGCGCAGGGGCGCCAAGGCGTTCCGCATAGCCAGGGGCGGCGTAGACGCCGATTTGCAAATCGCCGACATGGCGCGCGATCAGGGACTGGTCGTTGATGTCGCCACCGCGCAGGACGCAATCCACGTTGTCGCCGATCAGGTCCACCACCCGGTCGCTGACGCCCATGTCGAACTGGATGTCAGGGTAGCGCGCGTGGAAAGCCGGTAGCGCCGGTACCAGGACGAGGCGGGCCAGCGGACTGGGCACATCCACCCGTAGCCGTCCCCTGGGGGTCATCGCCGCACTGGACAGGCTGTTTTCAGCATCCTCCATGTCCGCCAGCAGGCGGATGACGCGCTCGTAGTAGACCGCGCCATCGGCAGTCACGCCGAGCCTGCGGGTGGTGCGATGGAGCAACTTGACGCGCAGGCGCGCTTCCAGCTGCTGAATGAGCTGCGTCACCGTGGTTTTACTCATATGAAGCGTTTGGGCAGCCTTTGTGAAGCTCCCTGCTTCCACCACGCGAGCAAAGGCGCGCATCGCATCGAAACGATCCATTCCTTACCCCCCCTTTTCACCGATTGTTTGGATTTTACAAACAATGATGGACAAAGTCGCTTGTTTATCCGCCCGATCCCGCACCTGTAAAGTGCCTTTACGTTCACCGGGCTGATTTTGCCCCATTGCAGAGGTACAAACATGACAGCACGCGAAGCCGTTTTTCCCCTCGGTCGGCAGGCGCTCTATGAGCGCAATCGCTATTCACCGGCCATCAAATCCAATGGTTTCTTGTTCGTTTCCGGGCAGGTTGGTAGCCGCGAGGATGGTTCGCCTGAGCCCGATCTAAAAGCGCAGGTCAGGCTGGCATTCAATAATCTCAATGCTGTTCTCGCGGCTGCGGGCTGCACGTTCGGTGACGTGGTTGACGTGACCCTCTTTGTCGTCGATCCCGAGTCAAATCTCGACGCTATCTGGAGTATCCTGCCAGAATATTGGGGGGAAGCGCCTTACCCTACGTTGACCGGGATCGGCGTGACGTGGCTTTACGGATTCCAGTTTGAGATTAAGGTGATTGCCAGGCTGCCCTGCGCGTGACGGGGCTTTCCGCCAGTCAAAAGATAAGACAGAGGAAAATTTATGAAAGCAGCGGTCTATGACGTGGAAGGCGCTCCCGGCGTCCTGAAATATGTCGATGTCCCGGAGCCGGTCACAGGGCCCGACGACATTCTGATTTCTGTCGAGGCTATCTCAATTGAGGGTGGCGATTTGATCAACCGCCGTTCAACGCCGCCGCCGCTTCCTTCATGGATCGTTGGCTACGCGGCCGCGGGCACAGTTGTTGCCGTCGGATCGAAAGTCCGAAGCCGTACGGTTGGGGACAGAGTCGCTGCTTTTCACATGCAGGGATCGCATGCGGAACGTTGGGCTGTGCCCGCGGAACGCACCTGGCTTATACCCGATGGGGTGGGAATGGCAGAAGCGGCGGCATTGCCGATTTCATTTGGAACCGCGCATCATTGCCTTTTCACGCGAGGCATGCTCCGGCAGGGAGAAACCGTTCTTATTCAGGCCGCAGCGGGTGGCGTGGGGCTCGCGGCCGTTCAGCTTGCCTCACAAGCAGGCGCAACGGTCATCGCCGTGGTAAGCGGAACGCAGCGACGAGGTCGGTTGCGTGAACTTGGTGCCGATCATGTTGTGGATCGTACAAAGGATAACATCGTGGACAGTGTCCGACAGTACACCCATGGTACCGGTGTTGACCTCGTCATCGATCCGGTGGGGACGACGTTGCCTGTTTCGCTTTCTGCACTCGCTCCGGAAGGACGTCTGGTCTTCGTCGGTAATGCCGGCGGCAACAGTCTGACTGTCGACTTATGGCCGGCAATGCAGTCTAACCAGACGCTCATGGGGGTATTCATGGGACCTCTTTTTGCAAGGCATGGAGTTCGAACAAGCGTGGACGACATGCTGCAGGCTGTAGCAGCAGGGCGCGTCACGGTTGTCATTGACCGCATCTTCCCCCTGGCTAACGCTGCCGCGGCCCACGAATTTGCTGAGACAGCGAAACCGCTTGGCCGGATCGTGATGAAGCCATGACGCGCGTTTGACCAGGATGAGTGCGTGGCGGCAGGATGCTATTAGCAGCGTTTTTCGGATGGTACTAACTTTCTGATTTTGAGGCGTTAAATCCGGTCAGGGTTCATACGATAATTGGCGCGTATCAGTCTGCCAACCCTTTGGGCCAGTGTGGGCGGCAAGCCCACGGTGTGGACATTGAATTTGAATTAAAAGAGCCCTTAAGTCTGCCCCTGACTTTCCCACTTTTTCGAAATCTTTATCTCTTTTTCTCATTTGTCAATAAAAGGTATATGCCCGCAAAATCAGGTCTAAGGCAGGGCGGGTGTTGCTCTATAAATGATAAAACCCCTCTGATGGCCTTGCCTCTTTTACCGCACCTCTTTTGTGGTTTTCACAGCTTTTAACCAGGAAAAGGCTTCTTTATGACGTTATCTAAATTACTGCTCCCTTTGCTGATTGCCGGAAATCTCTCTTCTGCATGGGCTGCGGAGCAGGTTGTTCCGTCTTCGACCACCTTTCATGTCACCGCTGATGATGCGCTGAAAAGTAAGCTTCCGGCGGACATCGCCAAACGCGGATATATTGTTGCAGGTACTAATCCGAATACTCCGCCAACCACTTTTTTCCAGGAAGACAATAAAACGCTCGCCGGGCGTGAGATTGATGTGATGAATGCCGTGGCGGCAAGGCTCGGTGTGGAAGTGCGCTGGCAGGATACCGGCGGTTTCGACAACATCATTCCGGGGCTGAAATCCGGTCGCTATGACGTCGCGCTATCCAATATCAATGCCACCAAAAAACGTCTCGAGCAGGTCGATTTCGTCAGTTATTACGATGCGTCGCGCCTGGGGGTGATCTCGCGTAAAGACGCAAACATTGCGCCATTTACCTCTTTTGACGCCGTGTGCGGGCAGGAAGTGGGCGCAGGAGCGGGTACTACGCAGATCGGGCGCCTTGAAGCGGCCAGCAAAATTTGTACTGATGCCGGTAAACCCCCGATCAAGATTGCCGTATTCCCGGATCGCCCTTCAGGCGTACAGGCCGTGGTCAGCGGTCGGGTACCGATGTTCTTCGGCCCGTATGAAGGTCTGACGTATCAGGTTAGTCAGGTCAAACCGCTGACGCTGACCGGCACCATTCATGTGGATGATGCGCCTGTATCTGTGGCGTTCCCTAAACAGTCGGGGCTGGAAGAGGCGGTGCAGGCATCCCTGAACTCGCTGATCAAAGACGGCACTTACCAGCAGATCCTCGATAAATGGTCCATCGGTTTTGGCGCAGTCAAAGAGTCAAAACGTAATGAAGAGATTTTCGGATGAGCAGTGAAACACACGATCAGCAGGCGGAAGAACTACGGATCGTCGGTAAAAAATATATCGGGCGCTGGATAAGCGCCCTGATCGTATTGCTGATATTGCTGGCTATGGGGAACTCCATGCTCAGCAATCCGCGTTTTGAATGGTCGGTAATCGCCGAAAACTTTACCGGTCCGTCAATCATTCAGGGCGTACTGATGACGTTGCAGTTGACCGCAATTTCCGTGGTTTTTGGTTTTGCAGGCGGCACGGTTCTTGCGCTGATGCGCCTGTCATCCAATCCGGTGCTGGTCGCTGTCAGCTGGGGTTATACCTGGTTTTTCCGGGGGGTGCCGATGCTGGTCCAGTTGTTTCTCTGGTACAACATTGCCGCGCTTTACCCGAATATTTCGATTTCTCTGCCGTGGGCAGGTGAAATCTGGAGCGCTTCCGCGAACTCACTGATTAGCCCGTTCAGCGCCGCCGTGATTGCATTAGTCATGCATCAGTCTGCCTATGCCGCAGAGATTATCCGCGCCGGTATTCAGAGCGTCGGCACCGGGCAAGTCGAGGCGGCACGCGCCCTGGGTTACCGCCCGTCACAGATATTCCGCCACACCATTTTGCCGCAGGCGATGCGGGCTATTCTGCCTCCTGCGGGGAATGAAGTGATCGGTCAGCTGAAAACCACCGCGGTCGTTTCGGTGATTTCATTACAGGATGTGCTGTTCTCGGCGCAGATTATTTATCAGCGCACCTATGAAGTGATCCCGCTGCTGCTGGTCGCCACATTATGGTACCTGTTGCTGACGTCGTTGCTGTCGGTGATTCAGTATTACGTCGAACGACATTTCAGCCGCAGCAGCCACAGGAAGGTAAAACGTAAAGTCACGAAAACCGGCGCAGCCCGCACGGTCAGCACCGTCAGTCTCAGCGCAGGAGAAACCAGCCATGGGTGAGGCCATTGAATTTCGCAAAGTCACCAAGCGTTTCTCCGGTAATACCATACTGGATGAAATCAGCCTCGATATTCCGGCCGGTTCGGTCACGGTGATCCTCGGGCCTTCTGGTTCAGGGAAATCCACCTTGCTGCGCTGTATCAATCATCTTGAAAAACTCGATGGCGGCACAATCCGTATCGGAGGTGAACTGGTCGGTTATCAGCAGAAAGGTTCCGCGCTGTATGAACTGAGCAGCCGCAAAATTGCCGCACAGCGCAGCCGTACCGGCATGGTGTTTCAGCAATTTAACCTGTTTCCGCACCGTACGGTTTTGCAAAATATTATCGATGCACCGCTGCGGGTGAAGAAGCAAAACCGTCAGCAGGTAGTCAGTAAAGCCCGCGCGTTGCTCCGGCAGGTCGGCTTAGACAACCGCGAAGATGACTGGCCTCAGCAGCTTTCCGGTGGCCAGCAACAACGCGTGGCAATTGCCCGTGCGCTGGCGATGGACCCGGAAGTGATGTTATTCGATGAACCGACCTCCGCGCTGGATCCCGAACTGGTGGGCGAAGTGTTGCAGGTGATCAAAAAGCTGGCGCATTCAGGGATAACGATGGTGATCGTCACCCACGAAATCGGCTTTGCACGTGAAGTGGCGGATAATGTCATTTTTATGGAGGGCGGAAAAATTGTGGCGTCAGGGCCGACGAAAAGCGTGCTGGATGAAACGGAGAACGTCCGTGTCCGCCATTTTCTGTCGACTGTTTTATAACGTTATTCCTTAACCCGTTTCCCAAACAATATCTCTGCAAGCCGTGGCAGACTGTCGCGGCTTTCCAGCCTGCTCAGTGCCACGATTTCTGTCCGCTGTGCGTCAGTGAAATCCGGCAAACAGGTGCGCAGTTTCGCCGGCAAATCAAACGGGATCGCCAGACTTTGCTGACGGGTGAAACGCCGTTGCAGCAGGGTGCCGTCGCGCAGGAATACCGTCACCTGATGAAAACGCGCAGCGGGGTTCAGCTCGTCCGGCGGTGCGGAGAAATCCGGGCAACGCGAGACACGCTCTGCCAGTGCGGCAATGTCGGCTTCCACCGCTTGCGGGGTGAAATCCTCTAAGCGTAAGTCTCCGCGCAGCAGACAGGCTGCAATCACGTATTCCAGGCTGAACCGCGCTTCAACGCCGGTTGCCGGTTTTCGTACCGACGCCGCAATATCACCGCCCGGCGGGAAAGACACCTCTATCCGTTCGATGGCGCCGATCAGTGCATCTGTGCCTTGACCGGTTTGCAGCCAGTCATAACGAATAGTCCGCGCGGCATCGGCAGCGCTGTGCGTGCCACCGCAGGTCGGATAGGGTTTGAATTCCAGACCGGGCGAGACAATCCGCCACGGCGCGCCCCAGTCTGAAATGAGTTTTTCCGGCTGTTGCTGACCGGCGCAGTAAGCCGATAAAAAGCTGTCAAGCACGTTGTCTGCCTGGCCGTGAAAGCCTGCCAGCGTCAGCTGTGTGGCAATGACGGCGGTCTGAGCCGCCAGCCCGGCGTGCAGCGGTTTGACGTCACTACCGAACTGCGCACGTAACCCTGCGGACTGCGTCGCCGCTAAACCCAGAATCAACGCCGTTTGCCGTTCAGTGGCATCCACCAGCCGCGCACAGGCAGCGGAGGCCGCAATCGTGCCGAGCGTGGCGGTATTGTGAAAACCGAGTTTGTAATGCTGAGAACCGGCGGCCAGCCCGAGGCGTCCGGCCATTTCCACGCCGGTCACGTACGCATCGAGAAACTGCCCGCCGCTGATGTCTGGCCGTTGTGAGGCCAGCGCCAACAGCGCGGGCAAAATCACCACGCCGGGATGGCCGCGAAAGTCGGGATGGAAATCATCAAAATCCAGCGCGTGACCGGCATATCCGAGCAGTAACGCGTGGGTGGCCCGATCGCCAGCGCGGTAAACCTGATGCAAACTGTTCAGCCCTGCATCGGGTAAATCGCCGCGTAAAACCGGCAGGGTAACCGCCAGAAAATCCAGTAACCCTTCGCGGGCTGCCTCATGAGCGGCTGGAGTAGGGGATGAACTGACGATAAGTTTCGCCAGCGACTGCGTTAATGTCATAGGTGTATTTCCCGCTTCAGGCCCGAATGACCGGAGATAATAAATCAACGAAATGTTCACGCTCGCAAAGAGCATGCAATTGCGCCAGAAGGGCGTCTGAAACTAAACACATCGGGATCACCAAACGCGGCCGTATCCAGCGCCAGAAAGAAATGCCCGATATTGGGCATTCCCCACCCGGTAAAAATGATCATGGCTTGCTGACGAAGTCATTGCGCCGAAAAATGTCTCTGCTTATTCAATCTTTTTTTTCTTTGCTGAGAATTTCCGCACTCAGCGTTTGCAGTGCCTGTACCGCCAGTTGCGACAGGTAATGTGCAGTCGGAAACAGGGCGCGATCGTCAACGCGAAATTGCGGATGATGCAGCGCGTAAGGACCACCGGAGCCGATCATGATGAACGCGCCGGGTAATTTTTGCTGATAGAACGCGAAGTCTTCGCCAATCGGGCTGGCTTCAACGCGACGGGCTTCGAAGCCGGAGCCTTCGCCTCGCGCCAGCGCGAAATCCACCCACTTAGCCGTATTGACCACTGACGGCGGGCCTGGCTGCCAGTCCAGGCTGATGTCGGTATCAAATGCCGCAGCGATGCCTGCGAGAACCTGCCGGAAACGGCGCTCGATCAGTTCTCGTGTATCCTGATTAAAGGTGCGGACAGTGCCTTCCAGCCAGGCGGAATCCGGGATTACGTTCCAGGTACTGCCACTGTGAACCTGAGTGATGGATATCACCGCGTTGTGTGCGGACGGCACGTTGCGGGCGATCAGGGTTTGCAGTGCGGAAATCACCTGTCCGGCGATAATAATCGGGTCGTTGCCTTCGTGCGGACGTGCCGCGTGGCTGCCGGTACCGGAAATGGCGATCGCAAAGCGATCCACGCCCGCTGTTAATGCGCCGTCTTTGCTGCCGATAACGCCGACCGGCAAAGAGGGATCGTTATGAATGCCGAAAATGACGGCGGCGTTATCGAGCGCGCCGGTATCAATCAGCGCCGGGGCTCCGTGACCGGTTTCTTCCGCCGCCTGAAACAGTATGCGCACCGTGCCGGAAAGCGACTCTTCCTGCGCTTTCAGCAAAATCGCCGCGCCGAGCGCCGCCGAGGTGTGGAAATCGTGGCCGCAGGCGTGCATCACACCGGGATTTTGCGAGGTGTAATCCACGCCGGATTGTTCTTCAATTGGCAGAGCATCGATATCAGAACGTAGCACCACCAGTTCACCGGGATTGATGCCGCCAATTTCTGCTACCAGACCGGTTTTGAGCGGCAAATCCAACACGCGGATTTGATACTTCTCCAGTGCCTCCCGGATGCTGGCGGTGGTGTTAACTTCTTCGTTGGACAGTTCCGGATAGCGGTGCATGTGGTGGCGGAAATCCTGAATGAACGCCGCCACAGGCTGATGGTCTTGCGTGATATCTGACATTTAAACTCCTGTAGGTGGCTGACGTTCCAGCCAGCGGGTGTGGCTTTTTTCATCGAGAATTTTTTTCAGGTACAGCGTGATATGCCCTTTGCCGAGGTCTCTTTCGAAGACCGGTTGAAAACCCAGTTTCAGGTACATGTCGCGCAGCCACGGATGGCTGGTGGCGGTGCCGAGGGAGTATGCCGGGGCTTTCAGTTCGCGGATCAGAATGTTGTCTTCCAGCCAGCCCAGCAGCTTTTTGCCGAGGCTCTGACCGGTGTAGTCCGGATGCGTGCCGAACCAGCCAATATGCGGCAGGCCCATCGGCCCCGGTATTGCGCCCCACGGGAAACGCAAGGTGACAGAAGCGACCATTCGCTGGTCATCAAACAGCGCAAACACCGCATGATCGTCGAGATGTTGCGTCACGCGTGCCAGATCGGCGGTGGCAGCATCAAACTGAATCCCGAGCGCTTTAATCGGCGCGTAGGCGGCCAGCATCAGCGCCAGATAATCGTGTTTATCATCCAGCGTCAGACGCCTGAAATGGTGCGTCATAACCCGTGCTCCTCAGGAGAACTCAGATGACCGGACTGCACGGCAAAACGGATGACGTCATCGACTTTTTGCGCGGCGCAGCCGGTGTAATGAGCCGGATCTAACCAGTAGTCAAGATCCTGTTCAGTAATACTGGCTGCCAGCACCGGATGCGCAAGCAGAACAGTTTTAAATGATTGCCGTTTTTCAAACGCCTGCATGGCACAGTCATACACCAGATGATGTGCAGTTTGTTTGCCGAGTTTTTTACCGACCTCAAACATCACTTTTTCGGACAGCAGCAGGCCGTCCTGCATCTGTAAATTCGCCAGCATACGGGCTTTATTGACCGTCAGGCCGGAGAGAATCGCTTGGGCATTTTGCAGCTGGGCAGAGAGATAAATCGAGATTTCCGGCAGTGTGATCCACTCGGCGCGCCAGCTCATCGCATCACGTTCATGCTCCACGTGCATTGACTGATAAATCAGAGATGCGCTGTGCAACAACGGTTGGGTCAGGCTGGCGAGACCTTCGAGGGCTGCAGGATTGCGTTTGTGCGGCATGGTGGTGGAGCCGATTTTTCCACTGCTGAATGGTTCTTCGATTTCATTAATTTCGGTGCGCATCAGGTTGTAAAGTTCGTTGCCAATTTTGCCCAGCGTGCCGCTGATCAGCACCGCCACCGAGGCGTATTCAGAAAAGCGGTCACGCGCGGCCTGCCAGCCGATATTCGGCGTATTAAGGTTCAGGCGCGCCAGTGTGCGGCGTTCAACTTCCGGACCCGCTTCGCCCAGTGCGGCGTAGGTACTGATCGCTCCGCTGATATTGCCGGTCAGCAGGCGCGGCGTGATGGTGTCCAGGCGGTCGAGATGGCGGATAAATTCATCCAGCCAGACGGCGACTTTAAAACCAAATGTGGTCGGCAGCGCCTGCATGCCGTGGGTGCGGCCAGCCATCAGCGTGTACTGATGCTCGCACGCCAGAGATTTCAGCACATTCGCCACGGCGGTACTGTCACGGACGATCGCTTTCAGGGTTTGTGCCAGCTGTAAAACGGTGGCGGTATCGACGATATCCTGCGTGGTCGCGCCGTAATGAATGTATTCCCCTGCGTCACCACATTGCTGTTGTAGTGCGCTGAGCACCGGCATCAGGGAATGCTTCATCTGCGAGCCAGAAGCGGCGATATCCTCAATATTCAGCTTGCCGGCATCGGCCAGCTCCGCAATGGTCAGCGCGGCCTGTTGCGGGATTACACCCAGTTCACCTTCGGCTAATGCCAGCGCAACTTCGACATTTATTTGCTGTGTCAGGCGATTTTGCTCTGACCAGATTTCCCGCATTTCTGGTGTGCCAAAATTGTTACCAAGTAAAAGAAAATCTATCGGATGTGAGGACATAATACTCTCTTCTTATATAAGGGTTAATTAACGTTGTTTTTAAGGCCGTAATTAAAAACAAATCATCGAAATAGCGTATCAGGTATAGGAAGATGCCAGATGCGTCTGTTTTCATTGCGTTAAATTAGCCCTGCCTGACACTATCATTTCTTTGATCCAGCACAGCATGCAAGGGGTTTATCGACTATAGCAAAAATCAATCTATGCTATTGAGAATAAGTTAATAAGGATCCCCACTTAGCACTTTGTTAATTTTTTCAATTCTCGTAGGATGTTTTTAATAACACTTGAATATATCCCATATCAAATTCCTGTTTAATTACGGGCAGTTTCTCTTTAACCAGACGACAAATACAGGGCATCGATGTGTTCGCCATAAAATCACCGCAGACCTATCATCATCAGCCCGGCCTGCTTTCACGTACCGGTGAGCTGCTTGCCGTTCATTCCTCCGATATCGCGATCATCACCAGCCCGAAAGCGTGGCGGGCGGTGAATCCGCAACTGGAAACCAGCCTGAAGGCAGCCGGTATTCGCTGGCAGGTCAATTTTCTCACCACGGAATGCACCGATGCGGCTATCGAAAAACATCTGGTCAGCGTGCGGGAACAAAACGCCACGCTGGTGCTGGGCATTGGCGGTGGGCGGGTGCTTGATTGTGCCAAAGCGGTGGCGAACCTGCTGACCGACGTCGGGCTGGTGACAATACCGACAGTTGCCGCGACCTGCGCCGCCTGGTCGCCGGTCAGCATCATTTATAATGAGCACGGCGGGCATGTGCGCAGCCAGCCATTGTCGCGTATGCCACTTATGCTGCTGGTCGACACGAATGTGATTGCGCAAAACGATGTGCGTTATCTCAAAGCAGGCATTGTGGATGCGCTGGCTAAATGGTACGAATTCCGCCCGTATAAACAGAAAAGCGACGACAGTCTGGCGCTGAACCTGAAAGTGCAGGCCGCACAACTGGCGGTGGACGTCTTTGAACAATATGGCGCTCAGGCGGTGAAAGACAACGCCCGTCATGAAGTCACGCCGGCGCTGATGAAAGTTATCGACGCTAATATCGCGGTGGCAGGTATGGCTAACAGCATGCGCGATGAAACCCCCGCGCCGGGCGTGGCGCACGCGATCCACAACCGTTTCACCCATCAGCCGGAATTGCATGACTGGCTGCACGGCGAGAAAGTGGGTTTCGGGTTGCTGGTGCAGTCGCTGATGGAAAGCTATAACGGCCAGCCGGAGCTGCAGTTGCTGGGGTTGTTGCGTGAATATGGCGCGCCGCTGGCACTGCCGCCACTGAATGGCGACCGGGACACGATCATCGCGGCCATTGCCCGCGAAGTGAAATTCTCCACCGAAAATGCCGACCGTTTGCCGTTCTCAGTGGCAGCGGAAAATATCGAAAAAGCCCTGCGGGCAACTGAAGTTCATCATTATTCTCAGGGATAACGCCATGACCTCTTCTTCATCTTCTTCAGAAAACACGCGTAAATTGCGTCTTGGTCTGTTTGTGCAGCCGCTCGGGCATCACGTCAGTGGCTGGCGCTTAACTGAAAACCTCGGTTCGCCGACCGATATCGACTGGCTGACGTGGATCGCCAGAAAAGCCGAAGAGGGTAAATTCGATATGTTCTTCATCGGCGATGCCCTGGCGACCAGCGTCTACCGTTTACCGTCCACCATGGCGCGGCTTGAACCGCTGACCTTGCTGTCGGCGCTGGCGGTACAAACCCGCCATATCGGGCTGGCCGCCACGGCTTCAACGACATTCAGCGATCCGTTTAATCTGGCACGCAGCTTTTCTTCTCTCGATCACATCAGCCACGGCCGGGCGGCGTGGAACGTGGTGACGTCGTTTTCAACGGACGTGGCGCGTAATTTCAGCCGTGACGATATGCCCGCGCATGCCGAACGTTACGCCGTGGCGCATGAGTTTCTCGAGGTGACGTTCAAACTGTGGGAAGGCTGGCAGGAAGGGGCGGTACAGCCGGACAATGCCAGCGGTCAGTATTTCGTCAATGAGAAAATCAATCCGGTGAACCATCAGGGCAAGTATTTTCAGGTACAGGGGCCGCTGAATATTACCCGTTCGCCGCAGGGGCGTCCGGTAATTATCGAAGCGGGTTCTTCCGCTGACGGCCAGAAACTGGCAGCGGCCACCGCCGAAGTCGTGTTTACCGCTGCCGCAACGCTGGAAGAAGCGCAAACATTTTACCGTGCGCAGAAACAGCAGGTGAAAGAGGCCGGACGTAATCCGGAGCATATGCTGATTTTGCCGGGTGTAATGCCCATTGTCGGCCGCACGCGGGAAGAGGCGCGCGAAACCTGGCACGAACTGAATTCGCTGGTGGATATTGATAACGGCATCCGCCAGCTGTCCACTCGCTTTAATATGGATCTGAGCGTGTTTCCGCTCGACGGGCCGGTGCCGGATGTGCCTGCCGGTGAAGGTAATCAGAGCCGTGTGAAACTGCTGACCGATCTGGCATATCGCGAAAATCTGACCTTACGTGAACTGGCCGCAATTGCTGCCGGTTCGCGTGGGCATCGCGTGCTGGTCGGTACGGCGGAAGATATCGCCGATGATTTCCAGCACTGGCTGGAAGAAGGCGGAGCAGATGGTTTCAACATCATGCCTGCAGTGATGCCGGAACAGCTTTCGCTGTTTGTTGAGCTGGTGATCCCTGAATTACGTCGCCGTGGGTTGTTCCGTGAAGAATACGAATTCAGCACGCTGCGTGAAAACCTCGGTCTGCCTGAGCCTGACTTTAACCCTCAGACTTAACTTTAGCGTTGGAAAATTACGATGACGATTTCTTTGTCAGACCGCGTTCAGCGCGTGTCACTTTCCGCCAATGCGGCGGCGAAACAGCGCACCAATGAACTGAAAAGAGCCGGGGTGGATATTTTGGATCTCACCACTGGCGAACCGGATTTTGATACACCCGATCACATCAAACAGGCAGCATACGAGGCGATTGCGCGTGGCGAAACAAAATACACGCCGACGCCGGGGATTCCGGCGTTGCGTGAGGCGGTGCAGCAGAAATTACAGCGGGAAAACCGGCTGGAATTCGCTGTTGCAGACATCATTATTGCCAACGGTGCCAAGCAGGTCATTTTCAATGCCTTTGCCGCCACGCTTAATGATGGCGATGAAGTGATTGTACCGGTGCCGTACTGGCCGACATTTCCGGACAGCGTGCGGTTTAACGGCGGCACGCCGGTGTTTATCGAATGCCATCTGGAGCAGGGTTACAAACTGACGCCGGAACAACTGGCTGCCAGCACTACATCGCGTACCCGCTGGCTGGTACTCAATCATCCGGGAAACCCGAGCGGTGCGGTATATTCTACCGCTGAATTACAGGCGCTGGCCGCCGTCCTGCGCGGGCATCCGCAGGTGCTGGTCATGCTCGATGACTTATATGAGCAGATTCTGTTTGATGGCTGTGAACATCAGAATCTGCTCAACGTGGCCGATGATTTTCAGGCGCGTAGCCTGCTGGTGGGCGGCGTATCCAAAACTTATGCGATGACCGGCTGGCGGATTGGTTTCGGTGCCGGGCCGAAGGCGCTTATTACCGCCATGACCGTGGTGCAGTCGCAAATCAGTTCCGGTGCCAGTTCGGTGAGTCAGGCAGCTGCGCTTGCAGCCTTTAACGGCGGGCTGGATTTTATTGCACCACAGGTTGCGGCATATCAACAACGGCGCGATGTGATAACCGAGATTCTGGCGAATATTGACGGGCTGGAGTTGCGGGTGCCGCAGGGCGGTTTCTTTGTCTTTTGCCGCTGCGCCGGATTAATCGGACGTTACCGGCCTGACGGGGCAAAAATCGAAAACGAAGCTGACGTGCTGGATTATCTGCTGGAAAGCGGCGTGTCCGGCGTTGGCGGCAGCGCATACGGCTTGTCGCCCTATTTCCGCTTATCGATTGCCACCGATAACGCTACAGTAGCTGAAGCCGGGCGGCGTATTGCATCGGCTTGCGCGAAGCTCAGCACCGCTCAGTAAATTCAACGTAATTATTGAACCGCCTGGATTGACTAAAAGGTACAGGCCACGAGAGTCGGAAACTTAGAAAGGTTTAGCGGATGATTTTAAGCTGCGGATTTTAGTGTCGTTCAGTGGCATAGGGTGGTCACTCCATAATCAAACTGAAATGACCCCAAATCAGACTACCAATCTTGCCCGATGCGCAGGGGAAAATGAAAATGCATCAGGAAGACTTTTCACGCTAACCTGTTGAATCTAAATCGTATAAAGATTCGTGAAGATGCATGAAAACAAGAATTTGGCTCCTCTGACTGGGATCGCCTTTGCCAGTAACTGGCTAATATTCAAGCTAAACCTGAATCCACTTTCTGTCAAGACCACCAAAATGACCACCAATAGTAGCGGGTTACGTAAGGCTGGGTTGAGTGAACCTCGGATATGCTGATCGTTACTTTGGTGTTCCATGGATGGGGTGGATATGAAAGTTATCTATTCGCAGAACCGTATGGGTACAGCAATTGACGCACGTAATGCAGTAAATACTGGCCGGACTCTCCACTTTTGAGTGAAGCCGCAGTTGTGGATTTTATTAAAGTGGCAAATGCGTAAAAATAGATCAATGAATAGTATAGGTTTAGGCCCTATTGTGTAATATGTCCGCAACTCTAGGTGTTTAGGTAAAGTACAGAATGAAGACGCTTAAAGCATCGTTGCCCAATGCTCTGCAACAGATGAGGGAGGCCGTGGTGTGAGTCAAGAGGTATTTTATCTACCTTATTTCGATAGAACGCGACCTTAAAAGTCCTACCTCGAAGAAGTTAGCCTACTATGCGATTTGATGGAGATCCATCCGCTCACGCTGTTGGTTTATGCAGGTTTCGGACTACTTGAAGTCTCCAGCTTTTATAAATTGTTCGGTACTAGTTGGATATCCTCGTAGTGAACAAGGAGTGCAAAATAATGACTTACTCTGTTTCGCCGTCATCACTACTCACCGAGTACGGCAACGACAACATATGCCGTGTTCTCGCACTTGATGGTGGCGGTGCAAAGGGCTTTTATACGCTGGGTGTCCTCAAGGAAATTGAGGCTATGCTTGGGTGCCCATTATATAAGAGGTTTGATCTTGTATTTGGTACTAGCACCGGTGCGATTATTGCCGCGCTCATCGCTCTAGGATACGAAGTAGATCAAATACACGCACTGTACACCGAACATGTACCACGAGTTATGTCCAGCCGGTCGGCTGCGGCAAGAACAATGGCGCTCCAGGATTTGGCTAAGGAAGTTTTTCAAGACAAGACATTCGAAGATGTTCTGATGGGTATTGGCATCGTCGCAACTCGATGGATGACCGAAAGACCAATGATCTTCAAAGGTAATGTTGTGCAGGCCCATGGTCGCAAGGGAACCTTCAGTCCAGGATTCGGGGTCAGCATCGCTGATGCAGTGCAAGCGTCTTGCTCGGCTTATCCGTTCTTCGAAAGGAAAGTGATTGTTACCGCAGCAGGAGATAAGGTTGAGTTGATCGATGGAGGTTACTGCGCAAACAACCCCACCTTGTTTGCAATCGCCGACGCCACTGTCGCTCTGAAAAAAGATCACAAGGATATCCGGGTTATAAATGTCGGTGTTGGTATCTATCCAGAACCTAAACCAGGTCTCCTTATGCGGATTGCTAAGAAATGGCTCGCAGTCCAGCTGCTTCAAAAAACTCTAGAGATCAATACACAATCGATGGATCAACTACGCGACATTCTATTCAAAGATATTCCGACGATTCGGATCAGCGACACATTCGAACGGCCTGAGATGGCGACAGATTTACTTGAGTACAATTTAGATAAACTGAATACCCTTCGACAGCGTGGTAGGGAGTCTTTTGGAGCTCGTGAGGCACAATTAAGAGAGTTTCTGATATGAGTGAGGCGAAATAATATGGGAATACCTGAATCACAGCTCGATACATGGTCCCACCAAGGATCTATTGCACAGTCTGCCTCGACTTATAGCATTATAAAGAATGCATTAGAGAGCGCAAACACTAAGTATCATGGAAAGAATTTTAAAGTATTCCTTCAGGGCTCCTATGGAAACGATACTAACATTTATGCTGAAAGTGACGTTGATGTAGTCATATGTCTTGATGATGTCTACTACAGTGACCTCACACAGTTATCACCAGAAGACAAAGATGCGTATGACCGTGCATTTGTTCCTGCAACCTACTCGTATACTCAATTTAAGCAAGATGTGCTTGAGGCTCTTACAGAGCGCTTCGGGTCTGATGTTAAGGTCGGAGATAAGGCCATAGTTGTAGCGGCAAATGGAAGTAGGCGCAAAGCTGACGTTATCGCATCAATGCAGTTTCGTCGTTATTGGAAATTCAAGGGGCATTACGACTCACAATACGATGAGGGCATCTGTTTCTTTAATGGCGCTGGTGAACGGATTGCCAATTACCCCAAGCAGCATTCAGAAAATCTCACCTTAAAACATCAGGCCAGTAATAAATGGCTAAAGCCCATGGTTCGCGTACTGAAGAACCTTCGAAGTAAACTCATTGCTGACGGAAAATTGAAGTCAGGACTTGCACCTTCCTATTACCTTGAAGGTCTACTCTACAACGTGCCAAATGAAAAGTTTGGCACCAGTTATGCTGATTGTTTTGTCAATGCCATGAATTGGATTCAGACAGAAGCAGATAAAGACAAGCTGGTATGCGCCAATGAACAGTATTACTTGCTTTGGGAGGGGACACATACCTCATGGGAGAAAGCCGATGCGGAAGCGTTTATCGACGCTGCAATAAAAATGTGGAATGAATGGTGAAGTGAGTCGACAAAACTGCTGGTCTTAGGGCACGGCAAACAGCAAGCAGGAGAAATCGAGGTGGCAGGTAGCATCATTAACCTTTTTATGTGGGGATATCAGGACAGCTACAGAATTCACATCCAGATTCTGGCACGTAATGTACTGAAAAAATTGGGTGCACCGGCTGATGCAGAAGTGCTACTTGTTGGTGCTCGCCGCCCTGGCAGTAAAAATGCGAATCCGATATGCGTAGAGCCAGAAGATGGTAAGTGGCATCTATCTTTGTTTGAAGGATTGCTGGATTCAGTTGAATCGATTTACAAGAATCATCGGTTACAGAGTATGATTTTTGGTGATGGGCCAAGCATGCGCGACAAGCCAGAGTGGATACGTCGCGACTCAGTGCGAACATCGGTTAGTAAGGCACTTGATGCTTTTGATACCGAGCATAACGTAACGTCATTTTGCGGAGAGTCTAGGCGAATAGACGACTATTATGTCACCCCAGTCATACAGATTCCAAACGACACTTTCGAGAAATTCCCTCCTTTGCTCTCCAATTCTGTTGACGAAAGCCAACAAGGACATGGATTTCGTAGTCTGATACATGCAGCGATGTATGCGGTTCTTCGTGAGGCTACCGAGGAATTGCATAACCCTGATCCAGGAAGATTTATCCATGGCAGTATGAGAGATGCCGAGGAAATAATACGGATTGCTGCAAAGGACTTTCTGCACACCGCAGGCCTCTCGATCGAACGAAGATACATTCATACTGATCTTTTCGATGCTTTGAACCTTGTCTCCTCTCTTATGTACGAGGGGGCGAAAGGCATAGGTCAGCTCATTCTCGTCGATCCAGATAACGAGGCGGTTGAGTTCCTGGCGAAGTTTGTTGAGCCAGTTCCCTTTCGTGAGCCACGATGGGTTCGGAAAGTCTTGCAGATGGCGGCATCAGGTGTCGGCATTATCGCAAATAGTCAGTACATCTATGGACTTGGGAGACTGAAGGAGTCGCACGATCCCAGTGCACAAGATGCGTTCACGGTAGATTTTATAGATCATTATCACTGGCAGTTGTACTGCGGTAACCAAGCACTGCTTCTCAGTCAATATGCTGTGCCCAAACTTCCACAGGAGCCTTTTGACAAAGCTGCCTTCCTGGCAAATTACGCGAGACTATTTCCGTTGTCTTCACAAGATAGTGGATTGCACTTGTGGAACCTTCTGATGACCCAAACCAGTCAGGGGCATGGGAGCATGATTGTCGTTGCGGAAGATGCGGCCTGCGAGGCGAATCGACTTTGCAAGCAAGGTACTAGAATCGTGCCAACTAAGCTCACTGAATCACTCCTTCGAAGTGTCAGCGGTATTGATGGCACAATACTGCTTGATCCTGCTGGTCTTTGCCATGCTATCGGGATTATTCTCGACGGTGAAGCGACCGATGAGTGTACGCCATCAAGGGGATCTCGGTATAATTCCGGAGTGCGTTACGTGCAAACGAGCGGCACTCGAAGGCTTGCGATCGTCGTGTCGGATGATCGAACAGTCGATATCATTCCTCAAATCAAGCGACTGTGCAGTCGTTCAAAAATAGAACAATGTGTCGTAACACTGGAGGCGGCAACGCTCGACAACTATCATGATTCTCGGAATTGGTTAAACGACCATCGCTTCTATATCAACGCTGAGCAATGCGCTCGAATTAATGCCGTACTCGACAAACTAGATGCCGTTCCAAAAGAAGTAGGTCTTATCTATTTTGAAACTGAGAGATTTGAAGTTGACCCAGAGATGGACGAAAGCTATCTCATAGACTGACCGAATACCGTTGCGTGATGTCAATATTAGGTACCTCGTGCCAATATCATGGCCTAACGTTTGTTGGTGTTAGTAGGGATGTTATCGTCGTTGGCCTTATCGTTAGGAATTATCTTGCCTGTGGGGGCTTCACTTTAGGTCAGGCAGGCTTCAAGAGTTTGGTTCATCGGACACTGCCTGATAGTGCCAGTGGATGTCACGTACCGCAAAGAGTCATCGAATGATTCTTCTTCGTTTCAAATGAAGACCTTCCTTTGATTGGATATAAAATGTAAAAATTCTAACTTTACAGGTTAAATCAGTATGTTTTATAGAATTAAAAGTGTTTTATACTAATTACAAAAACACTGATTATTTGTACATTGAAAAGAATAAAAACAGACATATCTTATAGCTATATTCTCTGGTTATGGGGTTTTCAATGTCTGAATTGCATGTAGTCAATGACCATGGAGTACGGCTACTCTGCCTAAATGGTGGTGGGGCCAGAGGGATGTTTACAATCAGTGTGCTTGCTGAGATTGAGAGGATACTTGCCTCTAGGCACCCTGACCAAGAAATCAGAATTGGCGATTACTTTGACCTCATCGCAGGGACATCGATAGGTGGGATCTTGGCTCTCGGCCTTGCTAAAGGCAAGAGTGCTCGCGAGTTGGAATGTGTTTTCTTAGATAAAGCGAATGATATTTTTCCACCAAGATGGTGGCTATTCAATCTCCTTAAATCACTTGTTTCTCCCATTTATAGTAGTAAACCACTTCGACAAACAATTGAAACGATGATCGGTGGTGAGACTACCTTTAATGACCTGGCCCGGAGAGTAATGGTCCCGGCAGTCAATCTTTCAACAGGAAAACCTCAGTTCTTCAAGACACCACATAACCCAGATTTTACCCGCGACGGTGCACTTAAATTGATTGATGCCGCACTCGCAACCTCCGCTGCACCGACGTTCTTTGCACCACACCATTGTGAAGACCTTGGTTCTTATTTTGCTGATGGAGGTCTGGTCGCCAACAACCCCAGTTATATCGGATTTTTGGAAGTTTTCAGGGACATGAAGTCTGATTTTCCTGATGTTGCTCATAAAGACATACACATACTTAATATCGGTACTACCGGGGAAGAGTATTCACTTAGCCCAAGGCTGCTGAGCAAAAAATGGTGGAATGGCTACTGCCGACTTTGGGGCGTAGGTAAAAAACTGGTCCTTACAACCATGACGGCTAACCAACATCTCCATAAAAATATGCTCCTGCGCGAGCTTACGCTCCATGGTGCCTCCGATAACTACACCAGTCTGGATGAAGTGATCCCTAATGAAGCAGCCAGCGACATCACTCTGGATAATGCCACGAAAAGTTCCATTGAAAACCTGCGCGCAAGGGGAAGACAACTCGCTACTGTGCAGTTCGCTCAGAACCAGAAGCTTAAGAGCTTTTTCACTACACCTGCAAAACCCTTTAAGCGCGCAATCGCGCAGGAGAAACTCTGATGCCTTGGGATTTTAACAATTACTATAGTCACAATATGGATGGCTTAATCAGTAAGCTCAAATTGAGCAAGACTGAATCCGATAAACTCAAAGCACTTCGTCAGATCGTACGTGAAAGGACGAGAGATGTATTTCAGGAAGCTCGCCAAGTCGCAATTGACGTGAGAAGGCAAGCGCTGACACTTGAAAGTGTCAGATTAAAACTTGAGAAAACAAACGTTCGCTACCTCTCCCCCGAAGAACGTGCTGATCTAGCGCGACTTATTTTTGAAATGGAAGATGAAGCACGCGATGACTTCATCAAATTCCAGCCTCGTTTCTGGACTCAAGGAAGTTTTCAGTACGATACGTTAAACAGGCCTTTTCATCCGGGGCAGGAAATGGATATTGATGATGGCACCTACATGCCCATGACGGTGTTTGAATCCGAACCGAGCATTGGACACACTCTGCTTCTCCTTCTCGTGGATACATCACTGAAATCACTAGAAGCTGAAAACGATGGCTGGGTATTTGAAGAAAAGAATACCTGCGGACGCATCAAAATCTATCGGGAGAAAACACACATTGATGTACCGATGTATGCGATCCCTAAAGAACAATTCCAGAAAAAACAAACAGCAGCAGATTCAGCACACCTCATAAAGTCAGATTCGGTGTTTGAATCTTTTGCATTGAACCGGGGGGGACGCGAGGCTTATGCCGTTGAGTCCGACAAAGTGAACCTGGCACTTCGCGAAGGGGTCAGAAGATGGTCAGTCAGCGACCCCAAAATTGTTGAAGACTGGTTCAACGAAAGCTGTAAACGTATCGGCGGGCATCTGCGTTCAGTTTGCCGGTTTATGAAGGCTTGGCGGGATGCACAATGGGAAGTTGGGGGCCCTTCATCAATCAGTCTGATGACTGCAGTCGTCAACATCCTCGATAGAGAATCTCATAATGGCTCCGACCTCACCGGGACGATGAAACTTATTGCCAGGTTGCTGCCTGAGGAATTCAATCGCGGTGTGGAAAGTCCCGACGATACTGACGAAAAACCATTGTTCCCTGCGGAAAGTAACCATAACGTGCACCATAGAGCTATCGTTGAAACTATGGAAGGTCTGTACGGTATTTTACTTGCCGCTGAGCAATCAGAAAGTCGGGAAGAAGCGTTACGTAAAATCAACGAAGCATTTGGTAAACGTGTGACTAATGCCCTATTAATCACGTCAAGTGCTGCAGCTCCGGCATTTCTCAATGCACCATCCAAAGAGCCATCATCTAAACCAATCAACAAAACGATGGTAAGTGGCTGATGAAGGACGGGCAGCTCCATCAAGTGATGACGGGATGCGGGTATCGCTATACGCGTGCCCGCAATCTTCCTGAAAAATCGATTCTGCACAGCAGGGAGCGAGGTGCAGGATATTACACGAAAGAATACGCGACTGATGCCGGTAATTTTAATGTTGCATTGGTGATTCATCCCGACCCTTTCACAGAACTGCCGACAGCATTCATTATTGAGCAACCTGAACAGTTCAAAAGTTGCCTTATGCCCCATGTCGCCCTGGAAGGGTTCCTTTGCTATGTTGAGCAGATGGAAGCAGACTGGGATTCCAACGATCTGGAAGCGACATATAAAGAAGTTGATGCACAGATACACCAGACCCTCATTAATTCGGTATCCGCTGCTACGCAAGGGGTAAATGATAAGAGAGAACTGGAAGGGGAGTTTGCTGCATACTGGCGTCCCAGCGAGACACTCTTTCTTCTGTCAAACGCAAGTCGGGGGACCACACTTAAAACCTCTTTGGCAAAATTACTTAAGTCTGATGGAACTACCAGACAGGAGTACATAACGGTTGAGGAATCATCCCCGGAGGACTCGGAAGCCGTTATGACCAAGTGGCTCAAACAAAGGTATTTCCCCAGAACTTCGTTAAAAGAAATACCCATCAGCACGCATTACATTTCTGTAAATCCCAGCCGTCTAGCCGGGATGAAATGGCCACCGGCTTCATTCCGGGACTTACTGGAATGGCTTGAAAAATCAGACCACAATGCCAGAGATAGAGTCATTGAAAACATCAAAGCCGAAGGGAAGAAAAGGTACATTTTTCTCTTTGATGTTTTAAACCAGGACATCTTAGCTATCTATGTTGAGTTCAATGCGCAGTCTGTTGATTTCAGAAGGTACCGGAAGTCAGCCAAAAACTCAACGGTCAAGCTTGCGGCGATGTTGGGTGGCAAAAGTGTTTGCACGGAATATCAAAGGCTGGGTGTCATTCGTGCTGACATTGCGACGCTCCTTAGCCGGAATACACGACGGAAGGGGGCAGTAAGTCTTTCAACAAAGCGTATAGCGTTGATAGGTTGTGGAACAATTGGAGGGTATCTGGCCGAATTATTACTACGCAACGGAGCCGGATGTGGTAAGGGTTATCTGCATCTTTATGATGATGATATCTACAAACCCAGTAATTTTGGCCGTCATACCCTATCGTCACATGATTTCGGGTGGCCTAAATCCCTTTCACTTGCGGCAAAGCTACAGGAGTCTGTGCATTTACAGACAAAGGTTGTAGGATTTATGGAACAATTCCGTATCAGCGCAGATGAAATGCAGAAGTACGACATCATTATTGATGCGACAGGACGCCCACCTGTGTCAAAACGCATCGCTGCGGTGGTTAGACAGATTCCACTGGAGCAAAGACCATATATTATTCACGCGTTCAATGATGGCAACGGCCGGGCATCAAAAGTCTTTATTGATGATGGCCGAAGCTGTTACGGGTGTATGGTTTCTAACCCTGCAAAATACCATAAAGGAACCGATTCAAGGTTTAATGATCTTGATATATCAAGCGAAAAAAATAAAAGTTGTGGCAGCACTTACACCCTTTATGATGCAGCAGTTAGTAGCATAACGTCATCTCTGGCCCAGATGGCCGTGTTAAGTACTCTAGAACCAGAGTTAAAGTGGACTTACAATGAACATATCCTTGAGGGGGGGCGTTCGCTCAGACCTCAATTTTTGCCACATCAGCCGAATTGCCCTGTGTGTAATGAACATAAATGAATTGGTATTCATCGATAATTTTGACAATCATGTAGTGGTCATGAGCGAAGTCGTTCGACTGCTCAAGTCATATCGCCAAATGCAATATGTCAGCACAGAAGCTGGAGGGGTTCTGATAGGAGAACGCCGGGGACCTCACATCGTTATTACTCACATTTCGGAACCAGGGCCGGGTGACATCAGGACACGTAATCGGTTTGAAAGAAAAGGTGACCATCATCAGCTGAAAGTAGATGAACTGTTTGAACAGTCAAATGGCTTTCTTGTTTATTTAGGCGAATGGCATACACATCCCGAAGATTTTCCTCAACCGTCTTATACAGACATGAAATCTTGGCTGACTGGACTGATCGCAACAGAGACAATGCTCCTGATTATTGTAGGCAGAAAATCTGAGTGGGTAGGAATAAAAAACGGAAATGATATAAAAAGTATAAGAGAGAAGTAAAAAAATAGATGAAATTGTTGAGTTGCACTCATTTTTCAGATATTAGTCATTTTTAACAGTATAGTTTATGTGTTAAAATAAATTTAATATGATGGCTATTTTGGGGGCATCTAATGGGGAGAGGACGAAAAAAACACCACTCGAATTTCCCTCGCAATTCTTTATAAGTGGAGTCTTCCATAATAATCAGTTTCGATGGAGTATATGAGGTATGCAGGGGTATTTTTCTAGGGAAAATGGCTACTGAAAGGAGTTTTTCCATGATTAATATATCAGTAGCGCGAATTATCCTTCTATTTTAAAAGAACGAACATGGCTGGTTGTGGTAATTAAACATTCCGAAAGTTAATAAAAAGATATATCGGAGTCAGTGTTAAGTGATATTCTTTTTATTGATATTCTCCCCACGGATTTTCTGTCTGTATAATATCGACCGGAAAGTTGGAGCGCATTGTTACTTTCAATTACGTCGAATATAGTCGAGCCAATATACTCGCTCCAACTAGGGTTTTTAGGGGTTGATTTATATACATAATACAATTTGTTGTTATCCAGTTCCTTAGTTGGCGTTGCTTCTAGCGTAACAGATTTAACTGTGGGGCCGTGCATTTCTATCTTTGTTACAAGGAGTGCTTGCTTTATTTTTGCGCGGACTTCAAATTCATCATTTGTTTCTGTGATTATATGTCCAACCCAAATTCCATTTAAGTCAGGATATATGTCTTTCTTGAAAAACCTTATTGTTCCCCATATTAGTCTTGATATCTTTGATGAAAGGAGAAAGAAGTTTATGATAATGGATGCTAATGATGATATTGATAACAATTTGAGCAGGCTTAAGTCAGAAGACAGAACTGTCTTAAAGATCCAAAATGAAAGTATTGTGACAAACAAAGAGATTAGTGATACCGTTTTTAACAACCAGTCAAATCTTATTATTCTAAACATTTCGCACCATTATAATATGTCTTTGTAAATAGAAATCATATTCTTACCGTTGCTTTTAGAATTTAACAGTGCAACATAGGCTTCTCTTAGATTCGCTCCCACACCAGCTGAAAATGTAATTTCGTCAAAGGAATAGGATTTTATCTTATCAAAAACAAAGTTAAGATTGACCTCGTTGTCTGTTTTCGCTGTAACACCATCTGCGGCTTGGAAAATTATCTCAAATCCATTGGATAAAAGCATTTTAGATATTTTTTTTGTGGTATCATTTAATTTGTTGCTTATGTATGTCAACCTCTCTTCTGAGTTGGATAAGTATGATGAGGTTATTTTTCTCCCCACATCATCGCCATCTATCGCTATGTACATATTAACTCCAAACTAACATGGATTATTATCTAAGTGGTTATATTATATCAACCCTGAATGCTTAGTTGCAAATGAATTTATTTACTTAAAAACGTTGCGGTTTAAATTGTATTTATACCCGGCCAAAACGAGGTTTGTATTTTAAATTTTTTTAATTTTAATGGGTTTAATCCTATGTCTTGTTAAATACATCAAGTGTGTTGAGGTTTTATATGTTCAATGTGGCGATTAATTCAATTGTTCTGCTTGTAATCTACACTTAAATGATAATTATTAAATCTTTACACTAAAGATTTCTCATGACATTGGCATTATAATTAAGTGAAATAATATACCTGTTAAGCCCTTTGAGAATGATTCTCCGGTTACGGTGCTGTGGCCATTTCCAAGAAATCTCTCACCCCAGATCTAGGTGGTGGTGGATAGACTGGATGCTGCGTTCAATAATGAGACAGCCCGGCTCCGGTTGTAAGTGATGCCGGAACGAGACAATTAATTTAAGAACAAACCGCCCCCGGTTAGCAGGATCGTCTCGTCCGGCAGGAAAGCATGCTAACACCTACATGAAGTCCCTGTCAGTGCAGGCCCCAGACTCAACACCACCAATTTACTTTTCACCATTGCGAAGTAAGGGGCGCTACGCCCGGCTATGCAGGGGCAGTTTTTCTCCTGTGCGCTTTTCGTTCCTGTATCGGCTTCCTGTTAATCGTTTCCCAACACAACCCGTCCTGCAAGGGTAAATGGCACGCTTGCTGCGCCCTTGCAGGACAGAACGATGCCGGGAAAGCGAACCGTCAGGCGATACGAAGACGAAAAAAACACACTGACGGAGAAAAAATCATGACAATTTCCCTGCATAACCCCCGGACAAGCGCCCCTAACACCGCAGCGGCGACCAGCATATCCCCGCTGGACCCGTCAGGCTCCTCAAAAACGAAATTTTCTAAAACCAGAACGGATATTTATCAGACCGTTACCGACAGCATCATTGCAGCGCTAGAAGCCGGTGTGAAACCTTGGTCATGCCCGTGGCAGCGTGTATCCGGCATGTCTGGTCTGCCATCGAATTACGCCACCAGCATAGCCTACAGCGGTATGAATATCATGTTGCTATGGTGCAGTGCATCAAAACAGGGTTTCAGCGATTCACGCTGGATGACCTACAAACAGGCACAGGCAGCAGGTGGACAGGTTCGCACACGTGAACGTGGCACAACAGCCATTTTCTACACCACCCTGGAGAAGGAAAACGCCGCCGGAGAAGTTGAACATATTCCGATGCTGAAAACCTTTACCGTGTTTAACGTTCAGCAAATCGACGGCCTGGCCCTGACAACTGAAACTGTCAGCCCGGAAGCAACCTTTGACCCGGTGCCGCAGGTTGAGAACCTGTTACGGAAGAGTGGCGCAAACATCATCGAGAAAGGACAAAACGCCTTTTTCAGCCCATCAACAGATGAAGTCTGGCTACCGGAGCGCCATCTGTTTTCAGATGCGGCTAATTTCTACGCTACAGGTCTGCATGAGCTGATTCACTGGAGTGGTGGCAAAAAACGTCTGAACCGTGAAATGAAAGGGAAGTTTGGCAGTGCGGATTATGCAGAGGAAGAACTGATAGCAGAGCTGGGAAGTGCCTTTCTGATGGCTGATCTTGGCATTGAGGGAGAGGTACAACATGAAAGCTATATTGCTTCCTGGCTGAAAGAGCTGAAAAACGACAAGCGTTATATTTTCAAAGCGGTCAGCGCAGCCTCTAAAGCACATCGTTATTTGATGGACAAAATCTGAGCCGCAAGGTCTCAGGGCCGCAAAGGAGTGTGGCTTTCCGTGCTGGGATAGGCTTAACCGGTAACGCTGTAGAGGTATGAGTGAGACGGAGCGGAGTCGGAACGAGCACCGAACAATCATACCTCTACAGCGGAATAGTGCATTCTATGCGTTGATTATGGTGTCTGGCATTAGAACTTCTTTTAAATCTGAGAGTTGAAGCTCTGAAGTTATGTTGATCGGACGGTTGACAATAAGATATTCTGGTGTTTCTCCCTCCTTGGTTCCGTACTACCAAAAAGAAGACCATATAGAGGAATTAGTATGGCAAATTTCGAGGACTGGTGTGATTCGACAGAGCGTAATATCAGCGACCATTATTTGCAGTCAATAACGGCCAGGGATGCCGAGTGTATGTTCGGCGTTCAGGTTATGGCCGCGCTAATACCTGAACACTATGCGTCACCAAGAAATATCGCTAACGCATTTGAAGCTCTAGGTAAACCGGGGCTGGCGGCATACATTGCTGGAAAATTGCCTGAAACGAAACAGATTCGTTCCGGTGATTTGGGTGAGATATTTGCAACTGAATGGATAAATGCACGTAGCAATGGCTATAAAACGCCTATAAAAAGATTGCGCTGGAAAGATCATCGCAATATGTCGATGCGTGGTGAGGACGTCATTGGTATTTACATAGATCAGTCTTCTCAACAACTTTTTTTCCTTAAAACCGAAGCGAAAAGTCGCGCCAAAATGACGGGAGAGGTGGTTTCTGAAGCCCGTGATAACTTGAATAAAGAGCAAGGGCTGCCATCTTCACATGCCCTAATGTTCATAGCAGATCGCCTGAATGAACAGGGTGAGGAGCTTTTGGCTAAAGCGATCTTAAATGCAACGCTTCGGCAAGGAATTGTTCCAGGATGCGTCCGGCATCTTATCTTTCTATTATCGGGCAACTCTTCAGAAACTATGCTGACCACTTCAATTGAAAAGTATACAGGTCAAAATAATCAGTGGGGTGTTTGTCTAAGAATTGCTCGCCATGGTGAGTTTATTGCCGCAACTTTTGAAAAGGTGATTAGCGATGCCAGCAACAGCTGATGAAATTATCGAAGCTATTAAGGAAGCTTCAGCTGTAGGTTTTCGCGGGCGCCTGATTGCACGCGGGCAAGCCCGGTCGGTGATCTGGCGAGACGGTGACTTGCCGCCGGATGCACCGGAGTTTAGCGCACTGCTCAGTCAGGACCTTCAAGGCTATGCTTATGCCCTAATCGATCTCGGCCTTCGTCTTCGAGAACTTAATGGAGACGACGCCTATGCGCGAATTGCTTTTGAACAGGCCGGAACCGCACTCGAGTCGGCTATTGCTAAAGGAAAACGAGACAGCCGGGATACAGATTTTCACTTCGTAATGGCTGCTGCAAGCTATCACCTTGCGCATCTTTCAGCACGAGCCTATTCGTTACTCGCAATGGTTGGTCAGGATGATAATTTTTCACCAATAGAGAGGGCTCTTACACAACTGATCCGGCGTGATTTGCGTACTCTGCGCGATAATGCGTTGGGCTTTCGGCTCAGAGGTGATGGCAGTGACGTGAAAATTACTGAAATCCTCCAGGCTCGCCTAAACTTGCCGCAAGACGAGAACGGTGACAGTGAGTCAGAGGAGGACATCCTTTTTGATGGGCTTGATTTGGCACTGACTGACGCCTATATGTCGGCCATTTCTCTCTACCTTCTCGCTGTAGAAAGGGGAGAATCACGTTTGCTTTCCAGGGCTATTGAAAAATTAAGAATTAGTCTAAGTATATGTGCTCAGTTTAATATGCTACCCCAGTGGTGGCTAAACTTTATTACCATTCATCTGTTATCTGACCTTTGGTCAGATACATTCCATGAAAGATTGCCACTGGTTCCAGTTGGTGGTGACGCTGCTGAATGGCCCGTGCTTCGGGAACTGTTTATTGCACTGCTTCAAAGACGACCTCGAGCCGAAATTGATCTCTGGCCATCGCAGAGAGAGGCCGCCGGACGCTCTGTTAATGACAATGACGATTTGGTTGTTTCGTTGCCAACCAGCGCTGGAAAAACTCGTATTGCTGAATTGTGTATTCTTCGCTGTCTGGCGGGTGGCAAGCGTGTTGTTTTCATCACCCCGCTTCGTGCGCTTTCTGCACAAACAGAAGCCACTCTCTCCAGAACATTTGGGCCGCTTGGGAAAACAATATCAATGCTGTATGGAAGCATTGGCGTAAGTGGTATGGATGAGGATGCAATTCGCCAGCGTGACATCGTCGTCGCCACGCCTGAAAAACTTGACTTTGCTCTCCGGAATGACCCGTCAATTATTAATGATGTAGGACTTTTTATTTTTGATGAGGGGCACATGATTGGGGCCGATGAACGAGAGGTTCGGTATGAAGTTCAAATTCAACGGCTGTTGCGCAGACAGGATGCCGATACGCGCAGAATTGTCTGCCTCTCGGCAATTCTACCTGATGGTGAGCAACTCGATGATTTTGCCGGTTGGCTCCGTCGTGACAAGCCCGGAGGACCAATCAAAAATAATTGGCGACCGACCCGCTTGCAGTTTGGCGAGGTCATATGGTCCGCTCCAGCAGGTCGGCTTAATCTCAGCGTCGGTTATGAGGCGGCTTGGGTATCGCGTTTTATCGTCAGCAGACAACCGCCAAAGGTTAAATTACCTAATAAAAAGCAGCGAACAAAAATGTTTCCCTCTGATAACAAGGAGCTCTGCTTAGCGACAGCCTGGCGTCTAATTGAAGATGGACAGACCGTACTTATCTACTGCCCACTTCGCCGGAGCGTCGAACCGTTTGCCGAGACAATTGTCGATCTGCATCAGCGCGGACTACTGCCATCTTTATTTGATGCTGCCCCGGACATTCTGGATACGGCTATCTCGCTGGGAGAAGAATGGTTGGGGGCACACAGCCCGATACTTGCCTGCCTACGGTTGGGCGTGGCTCTTCATCATGGCGCATTGCCTACGGCTTACCGCAAAGAAATCGAACGTTTGCTGCGAGATGGGGTACTTAAAGTGACGATCTCATCACCGACGCTAGCACAAGGTCTTAATCTTTCGGCAACAGCTATCGTCATGCATTCTCTTCATCGGAATCGCGAGCTTATCAAAGTGTCCGAGTTCAGAAACGTCATAGGCAGAGCAGGGCGCGCATATGTAGATGTTGAAGGGCTGGTGATTTATCCAATATTCGATAAATTAAATAAACGCCAGACTAACTGGCATACCCTCACATCTGACACGGGGGCCCGTGAGATGGAGAGCGGACTAATACAGCTTGTCTGTGTGTTATTGATTCGCATGCATACACGGCTTGGTGGGGATTTAAAAGCACTCACTGAATATGTGACCAACAACGCCGTAGCGTGGGAATTTCCAGAAATTATGACCGAATCTCCGCAAGAAAGAGATATTGCGCAGGCCATCTGGGAAAAACAACTTTCAACGCTTGATACTGCTATTCTGAGCCTTCTTGGTGAGAATGATATCCCGGATGACCAGATTGAAACTGCTCTTGATGACATTCTTCAGTCTTCACTTTGGCAACGCAGTTTGCAGCGTTATAGGGATGAGAATGAACGGATTTTGCTGAAATCGGGACTCCTGTCCCGCAGCCGCTACATCTGGCAGCGCTCAACGGCATCAGGGCGCCGGGGGTATTTCCTGTCGGGGGTAGGACTTACAACCGGGCTACGACTTGATGCTATTGCCGCTAAGGCCAACCAACTATTGATTGATGCGAATGCGGCTATAATGGGCGGTGATGCCGAAGAGGCAATTGCTGCTATCACGGCGCTCGCTGAAGAGGTCTTTATCTTCTATCCGTTTATACCCGATCCATTGCCTGGCGACTGGAGAGGTATTTTACGTTCCTGGCTATTGGGTGAACCCATGACTAACGTCGCGAATACGCAGGCGTCTGAAACGCTTCAATTCGTCGAGAATGGGCTGGTGTATCGACTTCCGTGGGCAATGGAGGCTATTAGGGTACGTGCAACAGCTAATGGAGACCTCATAGGTGCTACAGATACCACGCTAGACGATTATGAGTTAGGTTTTGCGGTTGCTGCTGTTGAAACAGGTACCTTGAGCCGTTCGTCTTCACTGCTTATTCAGGCGGGTTTTAGCTCTAGGCTTGCAGCCATAAAAGTGGTTACAGACACTACTGCCGATTTTCAATCCGGCCAGGAGCTTAGAAGGTGGCTGAACTCTGAAGAAGTGATAAGCCGCACGGATAATCATGACTGGCCTACACCTGAAACCAGAGTGATGTGGCTGGAATTCTTGGGTAGTCTCAGCCCCAAAGGCAGCCAGGTTTGGAGTCGTCATCGTTATAACGGAATGGTGGACTGGAGAGATACTCCGGCAGTGATCGGCACACCATTGCAGCTTTACACTGTTGATGGTATTCATCACGTACTGGCTGATGATGGCACTCCTCTGGGAAGTATAAATGGCAGAATTAACACAAACAGAAGAGGTCTTCTTAGAGTTGAGGTGGATGATGAGAATGGTCGTGCCATGTTCGATTATTTAGGACCGGACGACTTTATTTCTACCTGATTTCTGGTTCGAGCGACTTATGATTGGTGCATGCATCTAGCGTAATCGGTGAGACCGTAGCTATATATTGTTATCCAAGTTGAGCCGTTGCAACTCGTCGAGCGTGTAGACGCGGAAGACATTCCGGTGGCGGGTTTCCAGCGGGATGTGTTGATGGTTAACGATAACGTGTCTGATGCTGTCAAACAGCCGTTCAAGGCCGCGCTTTTTCTGCGGGTCCGGCACGATATAAAAAACGTAAATCCAGTCTTTCCGGGTCCGGGCCAGTAAATGGCTTGCGATGATTGACTGGTAGCGAGCTCTGGTTTTCAGACGGCGCTCGGTCTCAATGGCGATCACGGTTCCGCAAGGGAGAGTGATCAGCCCGTCTGGCCGGTGATTGACCTGATAACGGCTGAGGAAGGTCGTGCGATCGCCGTTTATCCAGCCGGACGCGCCTTTTTGCTCAAGGATGATCCGTGCCGCCTGATTATCAAGGTGATGTTCCAGCGTCCAGCCGGTAATCTTTGAAGGCTCAAATCGTGCGGGGAAAAGCGCATCGTCGGGGGTTAACACAACGGCCAGTCCGTCACTGGTTATGCCCCACAATGAAATTTTTATTGTGCGTGATACCAGGACATGCTTTTGTATTAACCCCATTCTCTCGACTTTTGAAAGAAGGGTATAAAGCGATTTATGATCCCGGAAACCAAATAGCAGTATCAGCGTTTTAAAATCGCTGTAGGTTTCTTCTTTCAGGAAGTTCAGCAGTTGTTTTATTTTTTCTCTGTTGCGTGTCTGGCGTTCTTGATATGTCGAAATCAGCATAACCGCTCCTTAAAAATCCAGCGGGGACAGGTCTTTTTCATCATCAGGTTTTGGCTTTGTCGGTTTTACTTCGCTTTTGTCGAAGAAAAGAGCCGGGTGCGATGCCATCACATCCAGCGCGGTTGGTTTATCATCGTCGCCAAAATCCAGTGCGATCTTCACCGGTGCCGCCGCTGCGGCAATATCAGGGGAAACAGAAAAGGTTTTTAACCGGCGCTTTCTGACCTTTATCGGTGAAATCAGGGAGGCAGAAGGTAGCGTTGTTGTCGTAAAGATAAAACTGACAAAATCAGGCAGGTTCAGGATCATATTGCTGTCAATAAAAAAACGCTCGGCCTGGCGGATTGTGCGCTCACTGTCGATGGTTTCAGTGAGCATATTATCCGTCTTAGCCTTACGGAGTTCGTCATCCACCAGAATCGTTCCTGACATTCTCGCTATCCAGTCTGCTGTATCCGGATCCATAACCCGGTAAACCAGTTTAAATTTGGCATTTTCAACGACCGCACCGACAACGGCGTCGCCTTTCAAATCTGCCGGGCAGTCTTTTAAATCGGCAATGGACTGGTGATCCATAATAATATGCACGCCTTTATCCCGAGCCGCGCCTAAACCTTCCAGCGCTGGCCTGGATAAATGGTATTTCAGTTCGGAAAGATAAATAGCAATGGGGCGGGGTACGTCTGTTACACGTTCGCGCCTTTCTGCTAACTGGTAAAGGCGAACCAGCAGCATACGCTGAGCGGTAATGATTTTGCTGTTTCGCATGGAGCCGATAACATAACAGCAGCCACCTTCATCAAATATTTTTTTGAGTGAAAAACCCTCCGGTGAATTAATGGCATTGAGTAATGCCAGCTCCTCAATCTTGCCAAAAAATGCTTTGATTTTTTCGGCAATACCCTGAACGTAATCACCGTTATAAACATCCCGGATTGTTGTCGATGGATTATCGCTGACAAATTGTGCGGCCATACGGGCGGCTTTCCGGTCGTCGATCCGATAAAAGTCAGATTCCTGACCTTTTTCCGCCAGACTGAAACCTGCAACGAACAATTCTTCCAGTTCATCTGGCGTAATATCTTCAATCAGGTTTAGCTGGTATTGCTGTTTTCGCAGGTCAATTAAGGCAAAGGGTTTTCCTGCATCCTCGCAGGCTTTCCGATAAAGGTGTGGAGCCCATTCATCATCCTTGGGGTCCATAACAAACACACCTTCACCGGCCAGAATACTTTGATAAAGCAATATGCCGGTGGCAACACCTTTCCCAGCTCCAGTGGTGCCGATAATATCCGCGTGTTGTTTCTGCCAGTCTTTTAACGGGAGATACATTGGTTCGTTCTCCCTGTCCATGCCAGTAAAAATGCCTTTATTCAGGTCAATATAATCCAGCGGATCATAATGCAGTGTTTCCGGCAGCAGGGACTTTACGGTGCGGACATCGGTGCGCAATTCGCGTTCAAGGGTAGTTTTTTTAACAAGATGTTTCTTTATTTTGTCCAGTTCCGGCGTGAATACCCGGCGAAGCATAATATGAAAAATAATTCCGGTTACAGTGAAAGCAATCCGTACTGACCAGACCAGTACCGTATTATCACTGGTGAGTCTGGTCTTATACAGCCACTGGAAGGATCCGATAACTATCGGGGCCAGTGTGCCAGAGAGAAAACACAGCAGGGAAAAAGCGATAATCAACCTTTTCCATAACGGGGCTTTCTGCCGTTCATCGCTTTTCATTGATGCAAAAAACGGCATCGTCAGCCCCGCTAATAATGCCAGCACCAGTTGTTTCTGTTGCACAAAAGCCAGCACCGCCAGCATCCCGTTCACTATCGGGGACAGTGAAGCGGTAAGCTTATTTAAAATCATCATGCCTCCTTCGTCAGCGATTCGCCCCATGACATCGCCCCATCAATTCGCCCCACGGTGTCGGGCGAAAAGACGGGGCGAGCGTATGGGGTAAAGAAGGTGGCCGCTGTGCGGCCGTGTACCGGAAAGCATGCTTCCCTGCACGAAACGGCGTGCGCCAGTACATGCGGGCTGGACGCCCTTATTGCCTGTCGCATGGGGGTAATGTCGCGGCTGGACGCCACGCCAAAACCCCCAGGGTCAAAGGCGGCACACCGTCGCACGCTACGCGCGACCACCCCCTTTAAGACGGTCGCTTTCGCCTTTTTCTTCCCTTTGCTCGTTCCTCGCAGCGGGAATAAAAGGGAAGCTGACCTTTAAAGAGGGTGGTCGCGCCACGCTACCGGCTTTTGGCCGGAGACTTAGCCGCGACGGTGTGCGGGGCTATGCCCCCCAAATAAAGCGCTGTCGTGGGCGACAGCTTTTCGCTCGCTGGGGCGGCGAAATTTATTCGGCTCCCCCCGGCCGACAAAATCCGCGTGGGCGCGGCTGTTTGCCGGTGAGGCTCGGTGCCTGAACTATTTTCGCTCCTTAACCCGCGAAAATAATTCTGTCCGCTGCCTCATTTTTACGGACCGCATTTCTTCACTCCTTAATCCGCGAAAAATGTGGGGCCGTAAAAACCTGAAAACCACCACGCCTTAAGCCTGATTCGGCTGAAATGTTTTGGCGCTATAGGGGACCTGCTAATAAAATTAAGGCAGGGGTTAATATTGGCTCTCGCGGATTTCTCTGATGATGTTGGAATAACACTGACGACTTTCTTTAATGCTGGTTTCATTCAGCGTAAATCCTCGCCGGTTAGCTTCTTCTATCAGCGTTATTTTGTCAGTGGCGTTCAGCGTTTGCAGTAATTGCAATAACCGGCAGACAACCCGGTAGTGATAAATTTCATAATAAAGGCCGCATCCGCGCATCGCCTCATTTTCAATATGCTCAATAACACAGGCTGCGCGCATGGAATCCCCGCGCTGATGTGTCCCGGGATGCTGAATAAAACCCGGTTTTGTCATTATGACTACCTCCGTTCATTAACCATGCATGCGGCCAAATTTATTGATAATCTGGCTGATAATTGCCGGGTCTGCCGAATCACACTCAAGTAAGAACGATTTTCTGGCATCGGCAGTGTGGTCCGGCAGAAAACCGTGCTTGTTCTTTTTGATGATATTAAAGAATGCACGTTCAGCAGAATGGCATTCATTGCCGCCGCCGTTCCCGGTGGTTTTACCGTACATGCATAACACCACTTCACAGGCGTCAGCGGCCATGACGGAGGTTGAATATGACGCCATAATGCAGAGTAATAATGCGGAAAATATTGCTTTTTTCATTTCGGTCACCTTCATATTTAAACGAGGGTTGCGTAATTCGATAAGTTATTTATTGAAGCCCTTTACTGAATACACCTCTCATGTCATTGAGATGAAGGGGTTTAAAATAAACATCACTCATCCGGCGTATGTCACCGTGAATATCAATGCTGACTATCACATCAACGCTCTTAAGCACCTTGCGTAACAGCACGTCGAAAGGCATGTTCCGGCAGTCGGGGTTTTCATAGCAGCGGTCAATTAACCCTTCAATACATTCTTCCGGGCTGCCCGCATGCAGGGAGGTCATCAATCCCTCATGCCCGGAACCGACGATTTTCAGCGCATCCCAGGCTTCTTGTCCGCGAATTTCTGCCAGTAACATCCGGTCAGGGTTCATACGATAATTGGCGCGTATCAGTCTGCCGGGCGTGATAATGGCATTATCCCCGGCATCCGCCGGATAAAAGAGATGGACATAATTGGTGTGGTGATAGAACCGGATTTCGGGATTATCCTCGATGGTGGTCAGCCTGAGGTGCCGGGGAATAGAGTGCAGCAGCGTTTTCATATAGGTGGTTTTACCGGAGCCGGTTTCACCGACGATAAAAATCGTCTTGCCGTATTCCACCGCTTTTTCCATAAAGCGGGGCATATCCTCACTCTGATAATAGCGGGTCAGTTCAACATCTTTGCCTTCCGTTCGCTCCTTACCGGTCACCCGGTTATAAAATCCCGCATCAATCCATGACTGATGTGTTTTCTGCCCAAATGCGGGCTTGCGCAGCGTAATAGACACGGTGTTACGCTCACAGGCCGGGGGAATAATGGCCTGAATGCGCTCGCCTGATTCAAGCGTGGCAGAAAGGATCGGCGAGGTGTCGTCGATATTATCTTCCTGCCAGGACGCCAGCGCTCTGGCAAAGGCGTAACACTGACGCAGCGTAATCGGGGCTTCATGTCTTCGCCATTTCCCCCGGATTTTGGTATGCAGTTCACCCGGCCGGTTAACGGCAATTTCCGTCAGGCCGTCCTGCGCAATAAACTCACCAAACAGCTGGTTTTTCATAAAATCCAGCGACAGGTTTTCAGCGTTCATACCACCTCTTTTTCAGTCGCAGCCGCCAGACGGATGAGAAATCAATATCGGTGCCGGTCATGATGCCAATGACATCACCCTGATTCAGATACAGGGTGGGCGGGATATTGATGCTGTTATCCAGCGTCGTTTTCGCCATTTCCGCCGTGGCGGCGCGGGTGTTTTCGGTGTAGTCGGTATTGCGGTCTTTCCCCGGGGCAGCATCCGACGCCGCCGCTGCCACGTCCTGCACCGTACTGAGCATCAGGGCATTGCCGAAGCGCTCCCAGAAGTGATTGTCGATCCAGCCTGAGATCCCCGCCTCGCCGAGCGGGCCGCTGGCCTGCGTGTTGCTGAGCGGGATTTGCAGGCTGCCGGGCTCAGGCGTGCGCAGCTCCGTCCACAGTACAAACATCCGGCTGCGTCCGTGTTGCAGCGCCCCGGTGCGGTAGATGCCACGGGCGATCGTTCCCGCCGGGATCAGCGTTACATGGTTGCTGGCGCTGTAAACATCTTCACTGATCAGGCAGGAAATATGCCCCCCGACATCGGACACGAAGCGCCACATCATCGAACACGGGATATAGCGGTCCACCGGGATATAGAGATCAGGATCGAGACCCAGTCGTCTGACGCCGGTGACACGGGCGACGCCCGGATTGTCGTTGTTACCCGATTCCGGCGCGGCAGTCTCCGGGCAGCGAAGGCTGCCATCCTTTCCCCTGGTCAGTACTGATGGACAGGATGTGTACGTTGTGGATGATGACCCACTGTCGGATGTTTCTGCGTGGCTGCGCGTTTCACCCGGGGACGTGTGTGCATTATCGCCCGGCATTGTTCGGGCGTTGTTCACCCCGTCAGCCAGCGCGGCTGCCTTGTTCAGGGCGGGTGGGGCCGGTGGCAGGGTGGGTGCGGAGGAGACGGTCTGGCTGAGAGGGTCTGTTCCGTCCTGTGTGTGCGGCCCGAACAGGCCAAACGGGTTACTGTCCATCCCCAGATTTTGACGCTCATGAAGCGTCTTCCCGGCGGAGGGCGGCGGCGCGGTGTTGGCTTCTTTCTCATTACCCCCTTTCAATGCACTGAAAAGACGATCGCCGCCGGATGCCAGGGCGATCACCAGAGTCAGACTCAGCAGGCTGACGATCAGCGTGCGGCGACCGGATACCTTACGAAAACGGGTCACTTCCGGCTGGCCGGGGGATGTTCTCTGCTCCGGTTCCTGATACGCCATTGCCGCACGGGCGCGTTCGCGGGCTTCCGCTTCCCGTTCTGCGGTGGTTTTTTCCGGTTCGTCCGGGACAGGTTTATCGGTCATTTCGCCTCCAGCGTAACGGACGGTGAAACAGTGTCGCTACGGGTTATCGGGATGCGCCCGAATCCGTCGTTTTCGATCCCCACCACCGAGGTGCCGTAACGCAACACCAGTTGTGGCGCTGCCGGCACCACCATCACGGTGTAATTACCCTGCTTAACCGTCCGGGGCGTGACTGCCTGCTCCCGTCCGTTAACCACCCGGAAAAAGGAAGGCAGGGTTCTGATGGGGGAAAAACCGATATAAGCAAAACGACCATCATCCCAGGCAAAATCCGGTGCGATGGAGGCGGAACCCGCGGCTACCCGTTTGGTGTAGCGCCAGTTGCGTGGCGTGCTGGCCTGTCCGAATGCCGACGCTATCTGCTGCTTCTCCTGTCTTTCCCGCTGCTGCGTCTGACGCGCGGCGCTGGCGGCGGCAGATTGCTGGCGAGCCTCGGTCGGATAGTGGAAACGGATAACGAACGCCTGCGCGGGGGAATCGTGGTCCAGCACGTTCAGCTCCAGGCTGTAATCACGCTTTGAGGTCACCACGAAGAGGTTGGTCTTCCAGTCCTTTGCCGTGGGCAGGAACACCTGGCTGACGTTGTTGCCGCTGGCGTCCGTCACCGGCTGGGTGATGGGGTTCGGGCTGACGCCGACCCGGTTATCACTTTTCGTCACCGTCCAGCCTTTTGGAAAACCCGCTTGCGCATCAATCACAGCTTCACCGTCGTCGAACAGCAGCGTGGTGACGTAGCCAGGGCGGGTATTCACCACGGTGGCGTTCTGGCTGTTATACGATACGTTCTGCATCCGGCTGTCATAGGCGCTGCCGCGCGGGGTGGCGGCGCTCCATGTCGCGCATGACGCCAGTAAGCCGGTCAGGAGCAGGATGTTTTTCAGCATCATTCGTTCCTCAGTTCTTTATCGCGCTGGTAGCTGGTGACGATAAAGCCCAGCGGGTTCACTTCACGCTGACTGTCCGTCAGTTGCTGATGCGGGACATACCGGTAAGTGAGGCGGATATTCCAGAAGTCCGTTTTCACTGAATTATCAGTAATACGGCGAAGGGTGCGCTTAATACGCAGTGTTGCCAGGTTATCCGGTCCGGTGGCAGGCGCATGCACATTAGAAATAATGTCGATATAGACGACATATTCGGCTTTATTAAAAATAACGTCCGGAGCCTGGTCGCCGTTAAACCCGTCCAGATAATCCCGGTTCACGCTGTCGCTGTTAAATAACTGTATGTCGTCGTAATCACGCTGGAGGGAGAAATAATTATATCCCTCACGGAGTCTGACATAGTGTGCCGCCAGTGAATGGGCCAGCGCTTTTTCAGACGCAATATCCCGCTCTTTAATGCGGGTCATATACTCATAACGACCGGTCTGCTTGTTCACCGACCACAATTCAATGTCAGTGGTTTTCAGCGGCAGCAGAATAATCATGGCCGTGATCGTCAGTGCAGCCAGAATCAGCCCGGCAGCGGCCACCCGCCAGGCGGTTTTGCGGGAACGCTCTTCCTTTTCCAGCAGGATGGATTCAAAAGAGCGCGAGACATTAATGATGCGCTGAATATCAGACATGGTGAGTCAGCTCCTGAATGATGGCGGGGGAATTCACCGGCTGGGGATCGCCGGACACCGGCGGGAGGTCGCCCTGATGCTGCGCGCAGCCCGTAAGCGCGCACAACACCAAAAACAAGATGCTGAATTTCATGGAAGCCTCTTATCGGATTAATGCAGGAAGGCCGCACCGCTGGCTGAGGCCACGGCGTGACGGGGAAATGAGATTAACGGTCGGGAGGAATTAACGGTGACGCTGCTGGTTCTGGCGTTTCATGCTGTCAATGGCGGTGGCACGTTTCTGCCAGGCGCTCACGGTTTTGCCCGCCCCTGCGGCAATGAATCTGCCGGTTGTCGCGGCTGCGGCCATGCCACCTTTGGCGGTCAGTCGGCCCCCGGCCTTTATGCCGGGTCCGGCGACGTCGGCAGATTTGCTCGCCAGCCCGCGCAGTCCGCTCATGGCTGCACCCTGTAACACTGCCTGCACGGCGGCACCGCTCAGCGCAGTGGCTATTTTCGCTGAAAAATACACCACGACGCCTGCGGCAATCCCGGCCAGCAAACATTGCGCCGCCAGGGTCACCATATTGCTTTCAGCAGACGTTGCTGTGGCGGCATCCAGTATTTTATTCAGGTAGTTGATGGCGATCCGGACAGACAGGGCAGAGAACATGATCGTTAAGATTGCGGTAAATAGTGTTTTCAGCCAGTTATCAAACATGGGTTTAAGAAAACCGTACAGCAGGCAGAAAATAAAGAGTGGGGCGGTGGTGGTCATTAACAGAATGGTGATTTCGGCGAGCAGGTTGACAAAGGTTGCAGCCAGTAACAGAACGATTGCTCCGCCCCAGACCAGCACCTCGGCAAAACCGCCATTCACTTTAACGTAGGTGGAGGTATCGAGATTAAACAGCGTTTGCCCCAGCGCTTGTGCCTTTTCCCACACCGTGTCGAGCAGCGCCCAGACATTATCATCGCCACTGATGCCGTCCTTAAGCCCTTCAATGGCCGCAATGATGGCATTTAGCCAGCCCTCGCGGTTTAAAACAAAGGTAGTAATAAGCAACATACGACCCACATCCCAGACAACATCCTCAACCGGTGTCTGGAGTTTACCGCCCAGCGTCTGATACCCGCGATACGTAATAAACAGGGTGAAAGAACTGACGATAATCACACTGATTAGGGTGCCGTAGGTAGAAGACTGACCTTCTAACACGGCATTGAGTCCATCCATGATGTTTTTGTCCATACCAACAAAAATACCACCGGACATGGTGCCTCTCATTAGTCAGGAACAGACAGGGGATAAAAACAGGGAGGGTCCCTGTTTTTGTTGGCGGGGTTCTTACTGAGTTACGGATTTTCTTTTTTGGGCTTCCTGCTGAAACAGCGTCTCGAATTTTTCCCTGATGCCGGGTTTGCCTGTCTGGGCAAACATGAGTGCTGCCCGGTGCGCAAACTCGCAGTTGTCGCTTGCCTCGCCATCCGTGAGGCATTGCGTATAGACCTTATAGGTTTCATCGGGATGTTCTTTATACCAGGCTTCTGATTTCGTCTCTTTACAACCTGATAAAACGAGAATGCCTGACATGACGCATAAGGTTAATACGGGTTTTAACATGTTAACCTCCCTGTAGAGAGTTCAGATCGGCAACGGGCGCAGTTAATTGCTGTTGCTCAAAGGCTTTCTGTTTTTGCTGTTCCAGCAGCGTTGTTCGCTGTTCAGCCTGTTTGACTGACATTTCCCACTGGCCGGTCAGCGCATTTAATTGTACGCTTTTGGCCGCGATGGCGTTAGCCAGGTCCTGTGACTCTTTCGAATCCTGCGCATTAGCAATGCGGTCTGATAAATCCGATATATCGTCGAGCGTGCCCGTGATCTTGTTTTCAACCTCGGACGTATTTTCTATCGCTACGGCCTGATTCAGGATCATCTGTTTGCAGCTGTCCAGATAGCGTTGTGAAGCGCTGGACGGGTTACAGGTATCGAACGTTTTATATTTGTTATACAAGCTATTCAGTTCAGACGAATATGACCCGCTCTGGTTGCTCAGCAGGTCATCCAGTGAAATACCGTTTTGACGAAGATTTTCAATATCGGTGTTCAGGCTTTTGGCCTCGCGGAGAAATGCCTGAACGTCACGCACGCCCGTTGCCGTGGCTAATTGCTGCTTGTAGGCATCAAGTTCACTTCTGTAGTGGGTGACGGTTTCCTGCCACTGCTGGAGTTTCTGGATCCACTGATTCATGGATTCGGTATTCTGTACGGCGTCGAATACCGGTATTCCGGCACTCATCGCCTGGTTGGAAATAAACAGTGATAATGCCAGTATGATATCTCTGAACCGCATTTTTATTACCTCCGTCATGAATATTACAGGGCTTGTTCAAGGAAGGTGGCTTTCCAGTCATCAGGCTGCATTCCTTCCAGATACAGGGTGTCGAACAGCTTCAGGTTGTCTTCGCTGCCGCTGAGCATTTTGGTAAGTTTCCCGAGGCCCGATAAATCCATTTTCGCCATCGCCACAAAAGGCCGGGTTTCACCCGCGCGTAACGGCGTTTTCAGGACCACCATAGAGCGCTCCCCCGGATCGAGGTTTCTGACGATGTCGTACACGCTTTCCGGCACTTTCATCTTTTCCACGTAATCCTCCCGGCTGGCCTTCGGGTTGGCGAGAAAAATCTGCGTGCTGCACTGCTCGATAATCGCCGGGGCAATCGGGTGCTTGACGATTTCGTCAGGCGACTGCGTGGCGGGGACGAAGATGCCGTTCAGTTTGCGGATCACTTTCAGCATATTGAGCGAGAAGCGGGAGAATTCGACATCGGCCAGCCATTTCCAGAACTCGTCCATGAACATCACCAGCCGGCGACCGTCCAGCAGGCTGGTGACGCGGTAAAGCAGATAAAACGTGATGGGGCCGCGAATGTCGTCATCATCGAGAAATTCCGTACCGTCGATACCAAAATTTTCGACGTCGCTGATATTGAAGGTGTCCTCCTCATTGTCGAATACCCAGCCGAACTCGCCGCCCTGCGCCCACTGTTTAAGGCGAATACGCAGCCCGTTGATGCGGGCGTCGGGGGTTGGCGGCTCCGGCAGGACTTCCAGCAGCCGGGTGATACCGAACTTGCGGTATTCCGGCGGGTAGTCGAGCATAATGGTATCTACGGCGGCACTGATGCGCTCCTCATCGCGCGGATCGAGCGGCTTGCCGTTGCGGCCGCATAGCATGCGCACCAGTCGTTTGATAAAGCTGATATTCCGCCGGGTCGGCGCAAGCTTAAACGGGTTAAATCCGGTGGGCGTGCCGGTACGGATACGGAAGTAGCGTCCGCCCATCTGGCGTATCGCCATCTCCGCCGCCCGGTCCTTGTCGAAATACACGGTGGTTAGCTGCTTACGGGGGGCTGATTCAGAGAACGTCGCCGGATTGCGGTACTTCTGCATCAGTTGCTGCATCATGGTCATCAGCATCGTTTTCCCTGAGCCGGTTTTACCGATAATCGCCGTATTACCCGGCGTTTTTTCGTTGAAGTCATCCCGCCCGCTCTGGCTGTCGTGCAGGTTCAGGTAATACCCGCCACCGCCGGGGGATTTCAGTATCCCGATGGCGTCACCCCAGGGATTGCCGTTTCGTTTGTGAGGATGAAAATTGTGCAGGCTCGCCAGGTCGGCAAAGTTCTGGCTGCTGACGGCCACCAGACGGGGGCGCAGCGTATACACCCCCGGCAGTTGCGCCAGGTACGCGGCGGGCAGCGACAGCGTGGACAGCGTCGTCATGATGCCGAGGTCGGCGAAGGGCTGCGCCAGCACGTTGGTGTCCTTGACCACCTGGTCGGCGCTGTCTGAAGATACCAGCAGGGAAAAGTGGTACTTTCCGCAGGACACATGCCCGGACTGGAGCAGGTCACGCAGGACAATCAGCTCTTCGCGCTGCGAAATGGCGTCGTCATCCGCCGAATTCAGGCGCTTTTCCGCCAGGCGAATATGCTTCTGCGCCTCATCGCGGGCCATGCAGGTGAAGGACTGCGTCAGCACATACTCGCTTTCGGCATACAGCAGCGCGTCCAGCAGGCCGGTCGCGGTCTCCGGCGAATAATCTTTGATTTCCAGACTGCGGAAAAAACGCGCGCCGCCGACCGTCTGGCACTCGGCGGTGTCAGTGGTAAAAAAGACATCCGACGTGCTTAATGTTTCATAAAACGGCGCACGCGTGACCGCCACCTTTTGCCACTTGCCGGTGAGCAGGCGGTGATAAAAGGACAGCTGGGCGGAATACACCCTCCCGTTGCCTTCATACATCCCCAGTGGCGTCGCCGTATAGCGGGACAGCGCCGAAGCCAGCGCATCCCGGTGTTCCAGCATCACTTTCAGGGCATCATCCAGCACCGTTTTGCGTTTACCTGACGGCTGTGCCTTCATGGCCTTTTTCTCCAGCGGAGAGAAGGGCGCATAGCAGAGGGTGAAAAACAGCCGGTGCCGCCAGAACGGCTTTTCGCTGATCGGCTGGGAATACAGCCGGGTCACTTCATCAGAAAAGGGAATACCTGAATTTGCATCAAAGGCATCGTGGTATTTTTCCCGGATACGGTGAAGATAGAAAGTGACTGGCAGGCCTTCATATGCACGAATCACGTTATTGAGATGCGTCGCCATTAACGTCAGGTGATGTTCGTCCTCGCATTCAAAAACGGTGCCCTCCAGCTCCCAGCTGGCAACCAAATCACCCTGGCGGTTTCTGATGACGTGCGGGTGAATATGGGAGGAATACGGAATGTATTTCTCCAGCGTAACGCGCTCGTTTAACTTCATCTTTTCAATAAACTCCGAAATGTCGACAGCGCCATAGCGGTTTGCCAGCAGGGCATTGGCACCAAAATGTTTATTGGTGCCAAACCTGCCACGGGTTTTAAAGGCCAGCCAGAGCAGCCCGAAATAGTGAATATCGGTTCTGGCCTTTGCCTTCATCTCCAGCCAGGCCGGAATAAGCAGTAATATCAGGTAATAGCTGACATAGACCGCCAGCAGGACGATGGCCCCGCTGACCATCACGAACGGCACGAGGGGAATGCCGGCTATGGCGGCAGGCCGCGTCAGCGCTTTGTTCAGCGTAGCCATCGTTACCTCCTTATGACGCCCAGTAGGCACCGAAACCTGACGCACCGACGATAAGGATGGCGCCAATGATGACGTTGCGCACGTCATGGAGGCTCTTGCCGTCAAACAAGACTTTGTATCCTACCCACATGGTGGCAAGCGTGATGGTGACGGCGGCCAGTCCGAGCAGGCCTGTGGAAGTGTTACTCAGCGTCTCATTGGCTTTATTAAATCCGCTGTCTGCTGCCAGCACCGGGCTTGCCATTAACAAGGAAGAGAGGACGGGCCAGTCATACTCTTTTCTTTTCATCATTGTTCCTCCTGGGGGCCGGGAATGGGTAACGCGCCGCGTATCACGGCATTGGGGTAGCGCAGGGATGCCAGTACTGGCGTGGCGTTATCGGTAAGCTCGCCACGCATGACGGCGGTGGGGTAATGGATTTCCGGCATGAGCTTTTCGGCGGGAGGTCGCTGCCGGTCTTCCTGCGTCGACGGCACGGCGTAGCCGATGCGCTGGATGTAGCTGGTGTGGTTAAACGCGGATTCCGGCTGTTGGCCGGTCGTGAAATTTCCTGAGTAGTAGCAACTGAGCGCACGCTTGAGGGAACCGCCGCGGCGGTAGCAGTCGGTGAGGATGCGCTCAAAAACGGACAGGTTGGTACAGGGGTTAAGAAGGTCACGGGCACTCACGCGGTAATGACGGAAATTGGTGCTGGTGATTTGCATCAGCCCGACCGAATAACGTCGGCCCTGTGCCGCCAGCCGTCCGGTTAGACTGACGGCCTCATCCTTGCTTGTGGGGAAATGTGAAGTCACGCCTTTGCCACCGGGCAGAATTTCAGCGATGGCATACGGATTCAAACCGGATTCGACCCGCGCCACATCAAGTGCCGTCGACGGGTGAACGCTGGCGGCGCACTGCATGGCCGCCGCCAGAAATACGGTGGTGGAAAGCATGGTGGCCTCGGAATGGTAAACCGGGCAACGCGTACCGCCATCAGACGGCACAGGGCCGGGAAAAGAGGGAAGGTCGGTTAAATGGGCTGAGTATCCTGTGTCGCGTCGCCGTCATCCCTGGGCTCAAGGAGCACTAACTTGCCGGAAACGGCAATGCCGGGTGTCAGTACCACGTTCAGGCCGGGTTTACCGTGATGGGCAAAAGCCACGCCGACTTTCGTCCACCAGGTGTTTTTTTCACCCTGCGGGTCGGGCTGACTTTCATGGGTGACAAATACCTGATAAATGGGTTTTCGCATGTGGCCTCCTCTACTAAAAACAAGGATGAGTTAAAGAAATGTCACATCCCAATTCTGCATTCCGGTTTTAACGGGTCAGCGAGAACATTCAGCGGCACCCTGAATTGTGGTTTCGTGACAGCCCGAACCTTATTTTTAAAGAGCAACGCCTGATTCAGGCAAATTTACGTCAATACGGGTAACTATTATGTAATGACGCTTTCAGGATCAGATATCCGGGGCGGTATATAAACGATAAATTCAAAGTTAAAATGAGAGAGATAAATTAGCGGTAGAAGCGGATAAGCTTTGGGGTAAATAAAAGGAAGTGAAATAGTTAATAAAGACGACTGTGGATTTATAGTTAATGATAGAGACATGCAGGGGAAATATTCCTGCATGTCTCTGTGACCATTATTAACGTCTTCGGCGTTCAAGTTTTTCCTGACATTCCGTGCAGGTGGTTATGCCCGGAAGTGCCTGCCGTCGCTTTTCAGGAATGGGCTTACCGCATACACGACAATGGAATAATGATGGCGTAGACCCTGGCTTAAAACGACTCTGTTCAATCATATCCTCCAGTCGTTGCTCATTAAATTCCTGATCGCGGTCAATCTCATCTGGCATGGGCGGCCCTCCGGTCTGACGCCTCCTGTTCGCAAAGTGCGATACGCTTCCAGACGATGGTCAGTGACAACCCTTCGACTTTCGGCAGCAGGGTTTGCGTTACCTGCATCATGGCGGCCAACGCATCGGTCGATTCCAGGTTGGCCACCCGGCATTGTTGCCATTGCCGCCAGATGGCCGCATCCGTCTCTTCGTCCGGCTCTGGCGTCCGGCCATAAGGCACACGGACGCCCAGTAAGCGGCGGCGAAGGCAAACTTCGTTGGAGGTGAGGCCAAAATACTTGTTGAGTAGCGCAATTGACCCACCCAGCCGGATAGCGTGGTTGATACGTTGCTGCTGCAGAACCTCCTCACGGGATTTCGCCAGAAGCAGGTGTAACGCGTCGTGATGAACCGTCACAGCCAAAAACTGCGCAGACTCCCGACTGATGATAAACAGCTCGTCTAGTGATAATTGGTTGAGGGCATTCATTTCGTCGAAAGTGAATCCTAGCGATTCACAGTAACGAATGTTGCCATCCTTCAATGCATGCAGGGCATCGGTTAATACGGCGTAATTCAGTGACGGGATAATCATGGTATTTTCTCCCTTCAGCCTATTGAGCGGCGGACTAATTTAATATTGATCCATTCGTCAATTTCCGATTCGAGCCAGGCGACACTGGCCGGGCCAATCTTGATTGAGCGGGGGAAGGTGCCGTCTTTCATATACAGATAGATTTGAGAGCGCTTCAGGCCCGTTTTTTCCTCAACCTGTTTCAGACGTAATAACTGATGAGATGTCACGGTATTCTCCTGTGGCAGATATAGCGCTAGCCGGGAGAACACACGACAACACAAAGTCGTGGTGTGGCGAAAGCTGATGAGTCCGTATTACGGAAAATACAATCCTTAATACGGACTTACACTGCAAAGGGACATCATCTTACTTTTGTGCCGATATGGAAGAGGGCGAGCCGCGCTCAAGCGCTGTCTTCAGCGTGTCGCCACTGAATCGATCAGTAATGCCTTCCTCAGATGCCCATTGTTCAAAAATGGACAATAATTTATACGGTTGCATGATTAACGGACTGATAGTTTCATTATTTTTGCAGGCAAGCCAGAAGAGGCGTGATAGAGGGGTGGATATCCGAGTTGGAGACGGTTGAAGTATTTCTTTTTCGATCGGTTTGTTGATCAACTTATCAAGTTCACTTTTTCTGAGGACAAAGCAGGCATCACTCGGTAATTCATGCATAGGAAAATAATATTTATGCGAATCTTTCTTTGTAGCGTTTAGTATTATATCTTCGTAATCATCTGATGAAATATCTTTAGGTAGCCTTTTTACGTGTCGTTCGATTCTTTCATGCCATGTCATCTTTTCGAAAAGTTGAAACGATTCCCCCAATAAACAGACGGTAATACCATAATTATTCGACTTTGCTCCTGTTACAGGTGATGGTATCTTTAATGAATGTGCAAGTAAACGCTGTATAAGGACATATTCATAGCCGAGTAATGTTGTGTCAATGACTCTTTGTACAGGGTGGATATATCTTCCTTCAGTACTGAAAGTTAAATTGTTCTCGTTGACAAAGGAACTTTCGGCAGGCATGAATGATTTCATCGTTGACGAATTTTCTATTGGTCTTAGCTTTAATTTATGATTTCGTGATTTAATTTTCCTCAATATTACTGGGGATTGAAAATATATTGAAAACCGAATTTTCCCTTGCAGAGCAAATCGATAAAAATCACTTTTTCTTATTTTACACCCATTCAATGCATTGAGAAGTCTTACCGCCTCCCTTATAGTTATCCAGTCTGGAATTCCATCTCTAATGTTTAGGCAAGTTGGATTGTCTGACATAATACATCTCCTTTCACACAATGATATTGCTGATGAATTTCGCTGTGTTTTTGAAAGATGTTTAAAATTCTGATTGATATGAAATAGATCAGAATGATATGGGCTGATTTTATAAAATAAAAAATAACCTATGTTTTGTTGTGACATTTTTCAAAGAGGTAAAATAAAATGGCTCAGTGATTTGGTGTTCACTGAGCCATTTTAAATGCTATGTGTACTATCAGGAGTAATCGGAGGTGGTGCGTCTTTTATTAGAATTTATTTGTAATAACATCCATAAAATACCAACGATTACTACTCCGCCTCCAACCCAAGTAGGGCTTGTAAGACCAGTAACATTCAGTGCTACCCCCCCCAATAGCGACCCTAATGCAATTCCTCCGTTAAAACCGGCAATATTCAGTCCTGCTGCCACAGCTGGAGCTTCAGGTGCATGTATGTGAGATAGCCCTATCACTCTTGCTTGCATTGAGGGGACCGCTGCGTATGTCAATGCTCCAAGCAACCCAATAAACAGTGCCATTAACATTAAGGATGAGACAGAGAACCACATAGCAAAGAGGACGATCGCCAGACCAATAAGAATTGTCATCACGGCACGATCTGCACCTTGCTTGTCAGTCAGGCGACCACCCCAGACATTCCCGATAGCGGCCATCACGCCGTAGACCAACATAAGCAAACTACTCGTACGCTCGTCTACATGCGTTACCTGAAGTAGAATCGGGGAAATATACGTATACAGGGCAAAAGATCCTGCATAGGCCAAAACTGTAATTCCTGCTCCCGCAAGCAGTAGTGGGTTGAACATGGCTTTTAAACCGTCCATGGCATTTGCTTGCAAGGAGGGATCATTTTGATCCGTGGGCATCAGCATTGCCAATCCAATGAAACCGATCGCTCCACTTGCCGTTACTGCCATGAATATAGACTGCCAACTCAACAGACTACCGATGTAGGTACCAAGTGGTACGCCTAATGCCAACGCAATTGTAAGACCGCCAAAAACGACCGAAACAGCGGCGCCAGCACGATGTCGCCCAGCCAGTTGGGTTGCCACACTTGAAGCAACAGCAAGAAACACTCCGTGCCCTAAACCGGAAGCAAATCTTGCAATCAACATAGGCGTTAGGGACTCAGACGCACCGACGATACCATTGCCAACTGTAAACAGGCCCATAGCAACAAGTAATAATCTTTTACGAGGCCATCGTGTTGCCAACGCAGTTAATCCCGGAGCACCAATTACGGCACCGAGGGCGTAGGCTGTCACCGCTGTACCTACATGACTGACACTGACGTTTAGATCAGCTGATATCCTGGAAACTAAGCCGATCGTGACAAATTCAGTGAATCCCAAAGCAAAAGCGCAGAGTGCAAAGACATATATAACAAAAGGCATGCGTTCTTTCATAACTCAGGCTCTTCTATTTTCAATAGAAGCCAACAAAGGCAGCATTGCCTCAGCGACTCCTTTTGCGGAAGCGGGATTCTGTCCGGTCACTAATCTCTCGCTGACAATCACCTGTGGCTGAAAATTTGCGGCTGCAAGATGCTCAGCACCTCTTTGCTTCAGCGTGTCTTCAAGTAAGAATGGAACAATGTCGTACAACCCTACAGCACGTTCTTCATCGTTGGTAAAAGCTGACACCTTTTTGCCCGCAACCAGATATTCATTATCGGAAAGCCGAATATTCACCAATCCGGCGGGGCCATGACAAACCGCAGCGACAACGCCACCCTTTTCATAAATTCGTGATGAAACACCCGCCAACTCTATATTGTCAGGGAGATCCCACATCGTCGCATGCCCTCCTGCATAGTAGACGGCGTCATAGACGTCAGGATCAATCTGCGAGGGTTTTAATGTGGTTTTAGTTGCCTCGCGTAAGGAATCATTATTCCAAAAGGAGGCGTTAACCGGATCGCTGAGGTCTAAACCGTCAACATGTGTCTTGCCTCCCTTGGGACTCACGAAATCAATTTCATATCCTTCTTTTGTGAGTACATCGTAGGGGTGAGACACCTCAGAAAGATAGAAACCACTGGGTGCGGCATCTTTACTCTCGGCTTGACCTTTACGGTCATGGCTGGTCAATACAAACAGGATACGTTTGGGCATTTTAACTTCCTCTATATGGGGGGACTTAAAGCAAAATTCTTCTGACTGCATGCGACATAACAGACTTGTCATATTGAGTCTTATTGTGGAACAATCTATTTATCCTTTAAATAGACCTAAACGGACAAACACTTACCCCAAAATGAACAAAATAAACTTGAGAAATGACGACCTTGAAGTGTTTTTACACGTCGTCGACAGAAACAATTTCTCTGCCGCAGCACGAGACCTACAGATACTCCCCAAGATGGTGAGCAAGCAGATAGCCAGGCTGGAAACTGCACTTGGCACTACACTTTTTGAAAGAAACACCCGTAATCTACGTATTACAGACGAGGGCAGAGCTATAGCTGAGAGGGCTCGCGTAGCGTTGGCCGTTCTGGATGAGATGAAGGAACTTTCCCGAGGGGATAGTGAGGAGTTAAGCGGAAATATTCGTTTGACTGCGCCCGCACCGTTTGGCCGAAAATATGTTGCTCCTGCGATCGCTGCATTCTGCCAAGTACATCCGAGGGTGGGCTTTGATTTAAGGTTATCTGACCAAATCCAGGATCTTTATAGTGGTGATTTCGATCTGGCTATTCGTATGGGGGATCTGGCTGATTCTCGCCTTCTGGCCAGAAAAATAGCAAATAATAGACGTATTCTCATCGCATCGTCCGAATATCTGAAGAATCATCCACCCATTGAGCGACCAGAAGATCTTTTAAATCACAACTGCTTAGTATTCGCTTACCCGGGTTTTTTACACAATTCATGGACGTTACGTAAAGCCGGTCATGAAAGAAGCATCAGCGTTACTGGCAACCTTATCAGTGACAACGGAGACGTATTGCATGCCTGGAGTTTGGCGGGGCTTGGCATATCTCTTCGAGAAACTTGGGATATTCATGATGAATTGAGAGCTGGGAAACTTTGCCGAGTTCTGCCTGATTGGGAAGCAAACACATCTCAGATCAGTGTTGTCCGGGCGCGGCGAGAACCAATACCCCGTAGGCTAAGTGTATTTATTGATTTCATGACTGAAAAATGGAAACGGGCACCATGGGATGATGATTAATGTTCCGAGAGGTAGTCCGAACCGGTCTAAAAGAAGCTAACCGCTTCACTGACCAACGGAATTTGTGATAACTCGATTTGAGTTGAGGTCGTCAACGTTAATAGATAAAAATACAATGATTGTTTAGTCAATTTAAAGGTTTAGCGACTATCACTCCCCAGAGTATGTAATAGAAGACAACACGCCAATCCGAATCTCATGGCATGCTTGAAACCTTAATGCCAACCAGTATAACGCACGTAAAATATAGGTATATCAATGGGTTATCTTGATATGTTCTATCCTTGCCCTATAAAATCCTTTAATTGTTAAAATAAGTTAATATGTATAGAAGCATTAACGGAACATGTTTATAACATAATACTGTGCAGGCTTTCGATTTTATGTCGTAATCGGAGAGCTTCAGGCTCTTAAGGATGCGCAGTATGAGCTATCTGGTTCAGTTACGAAGTTTTGTTGAAGTATACAAAGCTGGTTCGATTTCAAAAGCGGCAATGCGGTTGGGCATAAGCCAGCCTGCAATGTCTGCCCACATTCATTCACTTGAGGCTTTTACCGGGTGTGTTCTCTTTACTCGTCGTTCACATGGTGTGGTGGCTACAGTGGATGGGGAGGAATTGGCGAGATTGGTGGCTTCAGATTTAGAAACGATTGAACTGAAGTTGTCGATGCTTAGATCACGTACAAGAAAGTCCTCGGGGACAGTATCTTTCATCGGGCCAGCAGAATTAATGTGGTCAAAATTACCGTACTTGGTGAAAATATTATTCAATGAAGGTATTAAATTTAAAGTTTTGACAGGAAATAGGAAGCGCATATACAGCTGTCTTCTGGACGGAAGTTGTCAACTAGGTTTCACAACTTCTATGCCGGATAAACAAAAATTTGGATATGCTGAAATTGGAATGGAAAAGTTAATAGTTGTGGTAGCGTCACTCATAGCAGACAACTTCAAAGAAAATGAGGACGTGATTGATACGCTGTCGAAGCTTCCTCTAATAGCTTACGATGAACAGTTACCCTTGATAAGGGAAGTTTTCCAGGATTCTTCGCGATTTTTTGCACTGCTTCGTCCGTCTATTACTGTACCGGATTTGCGGATTTTAGAAAGAATGATCCGAGAAAATATTGGTTGGACTGTGATGCCTGAGTATTTATGCGCCCAAAGCATAGCAGGAGGTCAGATCGTTGAAGTGAATGTCCATGAGAGACTCCCTATAAATTCAATCTATTTGGTATGGATTGATAGCTCATTACGTAACCCACTCGTTTCAGGAATAAGAGACAGAATTCTCGAACTATCAAAAAATAGCGGATTTATGGTTTGAGATACATAAAACAGGCAGCCTTATCGGCTGCCGTGTCATTATTTTATCCGTGGAGATCGCTTGGCAAAGTCATCTGCAATGTCATTCAATTTTAGGAATTTCACCCCTGGATGACCAAGCATATGAGTTAAGAGGCGTTCGAGCATCATTAACACGTGCGGGCGTCCAGATACGTCCGGGTGAATCGTAAAAGTAAAGATCGCATATTCATGCTCACGGTAGACCCAATCGAATTGATCTCTCCACAACTGTTCGATGTCCCTGGGATTCATGAAACCTTGGCTGTTGGGTTTTGTTTTCATGAACATGAAAGGAGGAATATCGTCGATTGTCCAACTGGCGGGTAATTCAATAAGGTCCGTCTCTTCTCCGCGTACCAGCGGTTTCATCCATTCGGTCGGTGTCTTGGAATAATCTATCTTGGTCCAGGAATCACCTTTCCTGACATAATAAGGCTGATGATCATGATGCATTAGTGAATGGTCATATTTGATGCCATTTTCTAATAGAAGATCTGTGGTTACAGGAGAAAATTCCCACCATGGAGCGACATACCCAGTAGGTCTCTTCCCTGTTAATTTTGTGACCATGTCAATGCCTTTTAGAAGGACTTCTCTTTCTTGGTCAGGCGACATAGATATTGGGTTTTCATGACTGTAATTATGAACCCCTACCTCATGTCCAGCATTGACAACTGCTTCCATTTGCCGAGGAAAGGTTTCGATGGAATGACCAGGCATAAACCAGGTGGTGGGGATATTAAACTGGTCAAATAGATTCAGAAGACGTGGAGTACCTACTTCGCCAGCGAACATACCGCGAGATATATCGCTTGGAGAATCTTCTCCCCCATAAGAAGATAGCCAGCCTGCAACGGCATCTACACCCACTCCAAAACCACATAGTATTTCTTTCGCCATGAGTTATTACTCCTCATACAGAAAAAATTGAAATAATATTGCGTTAAGAGGGTTTCTTGACTAATTTCAAGAGATCCTCGGTATCTAATTCATTAATTCCTTTTTGAAGTGCCATTAATTTATGCTCAGGGATGTTGTATCCCCAATTAGCCCAAAATGATTGAATGCCATGATCTAATGCATCAATAACATTTTGGATATTGTCATCAATAAATAGAATATCCTCGTTTTTATCGAAGGCTATTGATTTTAGCAAGGTAAGAGTCTTGTTTTTGTCAGTCATCCTCCCATATATTTTATTCGCGGGTATGTTTAAACCATATTTACTTAGAATGTATAATATAGACTCTTCATCCTTTCCTGATACAATATAGATATCATTAGCTGTTTCAAATAAATTTGAAACATCCAATAGCGGACGGTGTAGTTCAGCCCAAAGATCAGGGTAGAGACTTCTTGCCAGCTTCCTATAATGGATGAACTTATCCCTGAATATTTTCTTATCTTCAGTTGGAATTGATTCATATATAGCAGTGAATCTGTCATTATCTATAGCTTCATTACCAAATTCAGTGAATGAGGCAATAAAGTGACCGTCATGGCGTACAAAATTCCTTAATTTCCTGAATCGTTTAGCCATCAGGCGTGGGATGTTTTGAAGTACATCTTGGTTAAAATCACTGAGAGGTCTGTCATGTAATACATTCCATGTAATTAGCATGCATTCGTCTACTCCATCAACCACGACCCCGTCGAAATCCATTGCTATTAACATCGAATTATACCACCAGCGGTTCTTTAAGAGTTTCGCCGCGTTTCCATCTATCTATTGCATCGAATGTCTGACGCATAAATTTTCCACATTCAGCATAATAGGAGCAAGTTATGATATTCCCGTCGACAACTACATCTGCTTCAATTACATTGGCGCCGGAATTAACCATATCGTCTTTCAGACCAACATAAGCGCAGGTGAGTTTGTCTCTTAGAATACCGGCAGAAATCATAATCCAGGGACCATGGCAGAGCCCAGCCACAACTTTCCCCTGTATTACCATCTGCTTTAGAAAATCTTTAACTCTCTGATCTTGGCGAACTCTATCAGGCGCTTCATGACCGCCAGTGAGAATAACAGCATCAAAATCAGTGGCGTTGAGTTGATCAAAATTAATATTGTCTTTGGATCTTTTATCCATAGGAACAGTGATGCCATATTTCCCTGTCACTGCACTTCCATCCTTTGTTGCAATAGATATATCGTATCCTTCCTCTTTAGAACGATAGTAAGTATAAACTACATCGTGATCCTGAAAACCTGGACCAGTGATTATCACTACTCGTGTCGGATTAGACATGTTATTTTCCTTCTTATTGCGTTACGGGACGTTAATTAAAAATACATTCTGACCACAGTACATTTCTGAGATGGCATCTTTAGCTCGTAGGATATGAATCTTTCCCATTAGATGGCTTTTTACATCTAATGAAATAAAAATAAAATCATCCTCGTCATTCAACATTTTTCTATCAAGATTTTTGACGGAAAAGTATGCTAATTTGTGTAGGTCATGTTCTCTGATCAATGTGCCTGCAGCTATCTGTTGCAAAGGAGGTAAAAGATCATGTTCCTGTGATTTCTTTTCATATGCCATATTTTGCCGGCCATAATTATCTTTAAGTCTGAGTAAGTCGAATTTGTTTCTTGGATTTTCAACTTCGATTAATTCGATGCCTGATTTTCCCGAAATAGTCTGATGGAATACACCTTTTGCAATATATATGCTGTCCCCAGATTTTAACGCCTGATGTGTACCATCAAGAAATCTGGTCTCGCCATCACCATGTAGGCATATAAGGACGGTGTCTTTGAGTATATGACAATGCATTGACGTGGATTGATTCTTTGATATATGAAGGCGCCATACATCAAAAATAGAATCACAATAAACTCTATACTCATATCCCCATGGTTTTTCTATGAATCCATTGAGATGTAAGTCTTTCTCAAATGACTCACCATTATTTGAAGTTGAAAGTAGGATTTTGTTTATTTCAAGCAAGTCATATACATTTGGAGTCCGGTTGTGGATTTCCATATGGTCGCTCCCCCGCTAATTGAATTGCTGAATGTTGATTTCACTTCGGTCAATCGTTCTGTGATTTCAGTCTATAACGGTTATTTAGTACGAGAGAAATAACTTTTATGATGATTGCCTATATTGTTTCTTTTGATCAGTCCTTCATACTCAATAATTACTGAAAACTATGCTTCTATACTTGGGTACTGTTAAAGATGCATAGATTCTATGCCGTCAGGAGGTCATAGCTCACAAGCGATTAAGATGCTTAGCAAGATGCCGAACTCGGACGTCAGCACGATACATCGCATAATGTAGATATCGCAGCGTTTACGTCCCTGTTTGTAGCTCTATCTTAAGAAGTTGCCCCCATAGTGGTAGACAACACCTCAATCTTAAAGTAATCTACCATCTAGTAGGTTGATTGCGTTTGGCACCAACCTTATCTTTGAGATCACTCGACACTTCAGGAGTTGTCATGACTAATTCAAAAAAACCTTTTGCTGACGCTAATGTTATTCGCGGTACACGAGAAGCTATTCGCCAGCAGCCAGAGCTGGGCAATCTCACCTTTAACATGAAGAGTAAATCCAACGGTGGGGTATCCGTCCGTGTGGAAACTCATGCGACTATCCAGAACGGCCAGGTTGATACCAGTCGCTCCGGAAAATTTGCTAATGTTGGCGATGAACCTGCTGATTTATCGGGTACTGATAGCGGTATGGGCCCAGCTGAGTACATTTTGCAGGCACTTGCCGGCTGTTATACCGCGACTCTGACTGTGATGGCGGCAGAAAAGGGCATTGAGCTTGATGGTATTGAACTTGACCTGAACTTCGACATTAATCTGAACGGTTTCCTGGGTCTTGACGAAAAAGTTCGCAACGGGGCGAAAGCGATCCGTGTTGGCGTTAAGCTCTCCAGTCCGACCGCCAGCCGTGAACAGCTTGAAGAAATGGTTCGTGCACTGCCAGAAAGCTCGCCGATCCACGATACGTTGGCGAACCCGGTCAGTATTGATACCCGGTTGGTGTAGGTAAACCTCAGAGAGGGAAATGCCTGAACACTGTCATTTCCCTACTGCCTGATGGCTATTAACCCCGACCAAAACGCGTTATCAGAGAAGGTTAAATCGCTGTTGTGAACTGATGTCCCCTTGCAGGGAACAACAGGCGCAGATAATATCTACCAACTAGTAGATTATAATTGTGAGGATTATATGTCAGTCATGACACGAGAAAGGCTTCTGAATGAAGCGGACCATCTGATGCGCGAACGGGGTTACTCTGCATTCAGCTATGCTGATTTGTCAAAGAGCATTGGTATCACCAAGGCCAGTATTCATCACCACTTCCCAACAAAAGACGTTTTGGGCGAACAAGTGGTGATTCAGGCCCATACCGATACCAAAAACCGATTTGAACAGATTGAAGCGACGGAGAATACGGTTGCGCAGATGCTTACCGCCTATGTAGAGCTTTTCATCGAAAGCTATCGCACGTCGCGTATGCCGCTATGCTGTGCTTTGTCTTCGGAAATGGCCAATCTGCCACCGAATATCAGAGTACAGGCGACCGAATATTTCGATATGCAGATTGCCTGGTTGACCAAGATTGTCAGCCGTGGCGTTGATGCAGGGGAGCTGACTGCTGACCTGCTGCCATCAAAAATGGCTCTGCTTATTTTGAATTTATGCGAGGGCGCAAGCGTTGTTTCCCGGGCGATTAATAAGCCTGAGCTTTTCAACGATACGCTTGAACAGATCCTAATGATTGTTAAAAGAAAATAATTCTGGAGATGACCCCATGTTAGATTGGAATGAATACCGCTCAGAAGTGATGCAACGTGTTGGTGATCTGGGTAAGTTGACCCCGGAAACACTAAAAGGCGTCATGGCTTTGGGCAACGCCGGCAATAAGACCAACCTCCTGGGCGCGAAAGTGCGTGAACTGATTGCACTGGCTTGTGCGGTGACGACTCGCTGTGATGGTTGCATCGCCGTCCATGCCGAAGCTGCCGTTAAAGCTGGCGCCACAGAAGAAGAAATTGCTGAAGCCCTGGGTGTGGCAATCAACCTGAATGCAGGCGCTGCCGTTGTCTATTCCGCACGTACGCTGGATGCGATTAAGCAACTGAAAGCGCAATAGTTATCGCGTTGAAAATATAAAAGGGCATGACTGCCCTTTTTTCACTTCTGACAGACATTGTCATCATGCTCTCTGGCATTAGGTCTGATATGACTTACATTGCCACTTATCAGAACGAAAACAGACTTTATTCCTCGTTAAACACATTTCTTACCCATTCGGCCAAAGCCTGAACGCCTGGTCGGTTAAGGTTTTCTCGTGGCATAATGAGGTCATATCCTCGCCCGGCGGGTATTTCTATTTCAAAAGGGGCAATCAGTCGGCCCTCATCGAGGTAATGTCGAATGAGTCGTTTTCTGCCCATGATGATACCGCCGCCATTGAGTGCCGCTTCAATCGACATCTGACAATTGTTGAAGCTCAAAAAATTATCTTCAACAGGCAGGTTTTTGCCAGACTCCCTGCACCATTCTCGCCATTCGGAAAAAACATTCTGGGAGTCAACGGATTCAGACGTATGAATGAATGGGACTTCAGCTAACCAATGGTTTGCTTGCCTGATTTTTTTTGCAAGAGATGGAATACAGACGGGAACCAGCGTCTCTTCAGATAACCGTTCGCAGTAGAGATCGGGGTATTTCAGATTACTGTAGTAGATAGCGACATCTACCCGTTCAAGATTAAAATCTACCAGACCGGCTCTCACTCTGAAATTGATATTCAGCCCCGGCCACCGTTCGGTAAATACCGGTAAGCGCGGCATCAGCCAGAGAAAAGCGAAGGTAGGTGGAAGGCCGACAGACAAGGTTCCTCTCAGCCCCTGCACGCGAATATCTTCTATTTCATCACTGATGCGTTTAAGTGAAAACGCGAGTACGCCAAGTAAACGCTCCCCTTCATCGGTCAACTGAAGCTTTCTGGTCATTCTGATAAATAGCCTGAATCCGAGCATGGATTCAAGAGAACGAATGCGTTGGCTAACGGCCCCTTGCGTCAGATTGAGGGTAGTCGCCGCCTTAGTAAAGCTCATATGCAGTGCTGCCGTTTCAAACGTATGCAATAGTGCCAGTATGTTCTGTTGAGCGAGCATTCATCATTTTCCTTCTTAATTTTTCTTATGCATTATTTACAGTAATGCATACCCCGGAATTGATCGTTTGTCCACTAAGCCCCTTGTCCTCTTTAATTGGCCCAACAGACGTCCTGACAACAACGATGAGGGGAATATCTAATGAAGGGTCTTAAGTTAGTGGTTATTGGAGCGGGTTCAAGCTACACACCTGAACTGATGGAAGGCATTATCAAGCGTCAAAATGAATTTCCGATCCGCGAGTTATGGCTGGTTGATATTGAGGATGGCCGTGAAAAAATGGCGATCATTGCTGGCCTCACCCGACGGATGCTGGAAAAAAATGGGCTGGATATACCGGTTTATGAAACCCTTGACCGCACAGAAGCACTGCTCGGTGCCGATTTTGTTTGTTCTCAGTTCAGGGCCGGCTGCCTGGAAGCACGGATCAGCGACGAAAGGATATCGCTGAAATACGACATGATCGGTCAGGAAACCAATGGGCTGGGTGGGTTTGCCAATGCATGCCGCACTATCCCGATTGCATTGGCTATAGCGAAAGAAATGGAACAACTGTGCCCGGATGCCTGGTTGCTGAACTTTACCAACCCGTCGGGAATGGTCACTGAAGCGATACTGAAATACAGCAAAGTCAAAACCGTAGGGCTGTGCAATGTGCCTGTTATCATGCAAAAAGGTATTGCCAGTGCTTTAGGTGTCAGTGACATCAATGAATTTATCATGCAGGTCGCGGGACTTAATCACTTCATTTTTGCGCGCCATATTTTTCATGAAGGTAAGGATAAGCTGCCTCAGGTTATTGAGCTGATTTCAGAGGGGAATGATCCTTTGGTGCCTAAAAATATTCCTCCTTTCAAATGGCCGGATCGGTTGTTGGCGAATATGGGAATGATACCTTGCCCCTACCTGCGTTATTACTACATGAGCGACGACATGTACCGTCAGGAGCTTGGCGAAGCACAAGGGGAAGGGACTCGTGGTGAGATCGTAAAGGAGCTCGAAAGAGAACTATTCGAAATTTATCGAAACCCGGAACTCGCCGAGAAACCGAAAGCGCTGGAAGGTCGGGGAGGGCAGTACTATTCGGATGCGGCATGTGAATTGATGAGCGCAATATATAACGACAAACGCATCATCATGCATGTCAATACGCGAAACGATGGTGCGATTGCGGGCCTGCCGGATGACTGTGCGGTTGAGGTCAGTTCAATGATCACCCGTTCAGGACCTATACCACTGAATGTCGAACCTTTCCCGGAAGATGTACTTCGTCTGATTCAACTGATGAAAAGCTTTGAGCAATTGACCATTGAGGCAGCCATCAGTGGTAATCGGTATACGGCATGGCGTGCCTTGGTTATTAATCCCCTAGTCAAAAGCGGTCAACTGCTTGAAAATGCATTGGATGAAGTGATCGAACATAACAAAGCGTTGATGCCGGCCTTCCAACGCAATAAATAACGCTAAGCAGACTGGTCGGTTATTTTATAACAAAGCGGTTATCACTCTGAACGAGGGGTAACCGCTTGCCGATGATGCATCAGACCGCTAAGAGACTTTTTTAAACATAGATAAAATGGCATCACTGCCCTTTTTTCAGCTCTGACAATGCTTGCTGATAAAACCCTGCCGATTTAACACCCGGTATACGCTGGACCAACTGCCCATCCTTGAACATGAGTACGGAAGGCAGTCCCCAAATTTCATATTTGGTGGTCAGTACCGGTGCCAGATCCACATTCACTTTGCCGACTTTGACGTCGCTTTCTATCTGCTCGGCAAAATGGTTAAAAATGTCTTCGCTCATCTGACAAGGTGGGCACCAGGGGGCAGAGAAGCGCACCACCGCAACCCCTTCATGCCTCTCGATTTCTCTAAAATTATCTTCATTGTAAAGGGTTAATTCACGCATCATTCACTCCTGCAGGATGTAACTTGATAGTAATTCTACCTACTAGTTGGTTTGTTTAATTAACATAAAAAGCTATCATCGATAGAAAGGTGCTTAAGCGAAGATAATGCCATGTTTTATCAATGGATAAGCGTCATCTTATGTGGACGGCGTGCTGAGGATTATGATATTTCACTCCATCTGAATGAGAAAACTGACGTATTGTAAAATCGGGACTACTTTATAAAAAAGCAAGCCCATCCATAAAGTGTCGGCCTACAGGGCAGGCCTATTCCTTTTCGTAAGGCGATGATGGAAAGAACATTATCCAGTCGTATTAATGTGGGGAGTACAGCGCATGTGCTGCATACGCAGCCCCTGATGATGCGCCATATCACTATAGATGAACCCACAATCATCCTGGTCCGCCATGGCAGGAAAATAATCCGCTGGGCGCAAGAGGAGATAACGCTGGAAGCGGGGGACGCGGTGGTCATCGGGGAGGGGCACTCTTTTGATATCATCAATACACCATCACCTTTAACGGGTACGTACGAAGCATCATGGCTGAGTTTTTGTGCCGATTTCGTCCAAAACTACTGCTTCATGCATGCCCCACGTATGAGCATGAACGAAGCAAATAAAATGGCAGAGCCAGGCAACAGTTTTCGCCAGGCCTTTTATCACACTGCGGAGGCCATTACAGATACTGAAAACATACCTGAAAGTATCGTGGCCAGGCGTATGGAAGAGATGCTGAGTTGGCTGGATGAATACCGAATTTTCTTCGCGCTGAAACAACATACCGGACTGGCGATAAAAATCCGCAAACTCGTTGCAGCAGACATATCACAAGACTGGAATACTGCGCAGGTGGCGGCTGAATTGGGTATGTCGGCCACCACCCTGAGACGCCATCTGCATGCCGAAAATACGTCATTCACCCATCTGGTGACTGACATTCGCATGTGCCGCGCCCTGACACTTTTGCAGGTGACCGATCTTTCAGTCACCCGCATATCCCTGGAAGTCGGCTATGAAAATCCGTCTAAGTTCGCCGCCAGATTTCGAACTCGCTTCGGATTCAGCCCCAGCCTGGTCCGGGTTTCCGGCCAGGCTATCGGCAACCTGGCTGCGGTTAGCGGCCCTGCGTAATCTGAAGATGCGCTTCGCCCAGTGAGTTCGCTTTTGCCATAAAGCCGACCAGGGCGGGCGTCGAGTCCGCCGTTATTCCCGGAAGTTTGTCGACACGAAGTGCCGTCAGCGTGATCTCATAACGGTGCGTTTCACCCTTCGGCGGGCAAGGGCCGCCATAACCCGGGATACCGAAATCAGTCCGGGTCTGAAGAGCCCCTTGCGGGAGATTTTTGTTATCCGCCGTTATCCCAGCCGGTAACGAGTGAAGAGATGAGGGAATATTCACCACCTGCCAGTGGATCCAACCGAGGCCTGTCGGCGCATCCCTATCATAAATTTTGAGAGCGAAGCTTTGAGTTCCTGCCGGCGCGCCACTCCAGTTAAAAGAGGGGGCAAGGTTTCCACCGCTGCACCCAAATCCATAAGGTGAACTCAGGGTCTGAGCCGCGGGGAAACGGTTTTTTTCAAGCTCATGACTTGTCAGCGTAAAACTGGCTGAAAAAGCGACCTGGCTCGACAACGCCAGGCATAATGTACTGATAACAGTAAGGTGAAGTTTGGACATTTACTCTTCTCCATCGGGGTGATTAATATCCCAATGATAAGGGGAGAGAAAGACTCCTCGCCGCCCTGAACCGGCCAGTCTTAGCTCCATAACGCCCAATAATGATATTTGTAATTCCCTGATTTCACAGGATGACGACCATCTCACCGACGGGAGCTCACCTTACACAGCATTCCCTGTGCCTGTCTCCGGTGACAAAAGGACAGCATGATTTGTTCTTTTACCTATTGACCAATCAACTAGTAGGTAGGTATAGTGCAGCCATACGCTTAACCGGCATCAGGAAGCGATCGTCAGCTCCCCGGCCCGCTAAGTATTAACTCCGGCCCCAGCGGGGCTTTTCTCACTTTCGCCTTGCGAGGTATACGATGAGTAAGTTGTTCACCCCCTACAATCTGTCAGGCATGCAGTTAAAAAACCGCGTGGTCATGGCCCCGATGACCCGCACCCGCACAATGAACGACGTGCCGGATGACGTCGTTGCACTTTACTACGCCCAGCGCGCCTCTGCGGGGCTGCTTATCACCGAAGGCATGCCTGTTTCTGAAGAAGGGCGCGGCTATCTGTATACCCCGGGGATCTACAACGCTGCACACGTTCAGGGCTGGCGCAAAGTGACCGATGCGGTACATGCGAAGGGCGGCCGTATTTTTGCTCAGTTGTGGCATGTGGGCCGGATGTCTCATACCTCAATTCAGCCGGGCAACATCGCGCCAGTTTCCGCCGGTACCGTACAAGCGGTTAACACCACCGTCTTTGCACTGACCGAGTCTGGCGAACCGGGACCTGTCGTTCCAAGCCAGCCGCGTGCACTGGAAACCGCAGAAGTTCGACGCGTTACCGCTGACTTTGTCCATTCAGCGCGTCTGGCAATGGAGGCCGGGTTTGACGGCGTGGAAATCATGGCGGCGAACGGCTTCATTTTCGACCAGTTCCTCAGCAGTGAACTGAACCCTCGCACTGATGAATACGGTGGCTCTGTGGAAAACCGTCAGCGGTTCCTGCTGGAAACGGTTGATGCCATCTCTGCGGCTATTGGTAGCAATAAGGTGGGCTTGCGCATTTCACCGTTCGGGCGGATTTACGACCTGGCGCCTTATGAAGGTGAAGAAGAGATTTGGGCCAGTATCGCTGCGGCCCTCGGCCAACGTGAGCTGGCTTATGTGCACCTCTATTATCAACCTGTTTATACCCAGGCACCGGTACCTGCCGGTTTCAAAGCCGCGTTCCGTAAAACTCTGGGGGGCACCGTTATTGCCGCCGGCGGCTTCACCCGCGAGATTGCCGAAACCGCACTTGAGGCAGACGAACTGGATCTTGTTGCGTTTGGCGTGCCGTACATCGCCAACCCTGATCTGGTCGAAAGAATGCAGAACGGCTGGCCGCTGGCTGAAAGCGATCGCACGACGTATTACGGCGTGACGGGGTCGCCGGAAAAAGGCTACACCGATTATCCCGCCTGGGAAGCCAACTAACGCCACGTAGCTGGTGGTATTTGCGGTGCTCACATAAAGAGGCACCGCCAGACGACATTAATGGGGTATTCAGGAGCCAATATGCAAACCCTTAAGCCGATTATTACGATAGATATCTGGTCAGATCTGGTCTGCCCCTGGTGTTGGATTGCCAAAAAGCGTTTCGAACAGGGCCTTGCCGCCTTTGAACACAAGGAACAGGTCGTGGTCCGCCACCACAGTTTCCGTATTTCCGGCGACCGGCCTGCCGTGCCGTTCCGCAAAGCCCTTTACAAGAAGTTTGGCGGGGAACATGGGGCGGAACTGATGATGAATCAGGTGGGCACGGCCGGGAAGGCAGAAGGGCTCCAGTATAACTTTGACACCATGCTCTTTGGCGATACCGAAGATGCCCATACGCTGCTCGCGGCTGCACGTCACGCCAATATGGGCGACGCCATGGCAGAACGGTTTTATCGGGCCAGTGTGACTGAGGGGCGTTCCATTTTCGATCCGCAGGAGCTCATTGCGTTAGCTACAGAAGTGGGCATGTCCAGAGCCGACGCTGAAAGTGCCCTTGCCAATGAGGCCTTCCGTGCATCGGTGGCTGAAGATGAAGCCCATGCCCGGTCGATCGGGGTCAGCGGTGTCCCGCTGTTCCTGCTCAATGAAAAATATGCCATCAGCGGCGCGCAATCTGCGGACAACTTCCTGAACGCGTTGAAGCAAGTCTGGGAAGAAAAAGCGGCCGAATTGGCAAAAACCGACGGCCAGACCTGCGGCGCTGACGGTTGCAGCATCTGAAACCTGAACGAGCCGGCTGCATGACTGCCGGCAAATCTACCCTGCAAATAACGGAGTTCAAAATGAGCGATTACTTTAAAGGCAAAAAAATGCTTGTCGTGGGTGGCACCAGCGGCATGGGTCTGGAAACGGCGCGTATGGTGCTGAAAGCCGGTGGCAGCGTGGTACTGACGGGCAACAAAAAAGACAAGGCAGAAGCGGTTCAGAAAGAGCTGAGCCCACTGGGTTCCGTGTCCGTGATTGCGGCAAACCTGATGACCGAAGAGGGCATGAACGCCATTCGTCAGGAGATTAATGCTAATCATCGCGATATTAGCCTGATGGTCAATGCGGCCGGGATCTTCATGCCGAAAGGCTTTACCGAGCATTTGGAAGCCGATTACGACATGTACCTGATGTTGAACCGGGCAACCTTCTTCATCACGCAGGACGTGGTGAAGAACATGCTGGCCGACGGCCGTGAAGGGGCGATTGTGAACGTGGGCTCCATTGGCGCGCAAGCCGCACTCGGCGACTCACCGGCTTCCGCGTACTCCATGGCCAAAGCCGGTCTCCACGCCTTGACACGCAACCTGGCCATTGAGCTGGCCAGTGCGGGTATCCGCGTGAACGCGGTCTCGCCAGGGATCGTGCATACCCCGATTTATGAAGGCTTCATGGCGAAAGAAGACATTGCCGGCGCAATGCAATCGCTGAACGCTTTCCATCCGCTGGGGCGTGTCGGCACGCCGGAAGATGTGGCCAATACCATCTTCTTCCTGTTGTCCGACAAAGCCTCTTGGGTGACTGGCGCAATCTGGGATGTCGATGCCGGTATCATGGCCGTTCGCAGATAAGCTCGTCGTAACCTCGCAAAGCCGCCCCATGATGGGGCGGCTGATAGGCATCTTGCTTGTAATTCAACCATTCTTAAAGTTAACATAATGAAAAAATTGAAATTTACCTTCAAAAATGCAGAAGGTGAGGAACTTGCCGGGTTGCTTGAATTGCCAGAAAATCCAAAAGCCTTTGCCCTGTTGGCGCACTGCTTTACCTGCGGGAAGGATCTGAAAGGTGCTGCACGCATTGCCAGGAAACTGACAGAAAATTCAATTGCGGTGCTTCGCTTTGATTTCACCGGGTTAGGCAACAGCGAAGGCGATTTTTCCAATACCAATTTTTCCTCGAATATTTCTGACCTGCTGTGCGCGGTCGATTATCTTCGTCGGGAATACGAGGCTCCTTCGCTGCTGATTGGTCACAGCCTTGGCGGTTCGGCAATCCTCTCTATTGCAGCCAAAGTGCCTGAAGCCAGAGCGGTCGTAACCATAGGTTCGCCAGGCGAATTGACGCATGTACAGCGGTTGTTCAAAGACAATATCGAAGATATCAGGAACCATGGCGCTTTCCCGGTAGAGCTTGCAGGCCGGGTATTCACGCTCAAAAAGCAAATGCTGGATAACATTCAGGAGCATAAAATAGCGGAGAAGGTATTTACCATGAATAAGCCGCTGCTGATTTTTCATGCTCCCAATGATGATACCGTGCTGATTGAACAGGCAGAGAAAATTTTTAAAGCCGCCAGACACCCCAAAAGCTTTATCTCACTGGGTGAAGCAGATCATCTTCTGACGCATCCTCAGGATGCGGAATATGTTGCCGGGATTATCGTTGCCTGGAGTTCTGCTTACATTTAGAGGGCGTGTAAAGCTTCGCGAAGCTGCTGGTGCTGTCGTTGGCCACTGAATAAACGGGTGTAGCATTTTGATTGCACATACAAAACTGCGTAGCATGCTTTCTTTACGCGAAAAAAGCCCTGCTTAGATGCAGGGCTAAGGGCATTGTTGCTATGGTTTATTTTTATTATTTCCCTGGCATTGCTCAACTTCCAGGTTTATTACCTTCAAGTTGAGATTCAATTAATTTAACTTTAACGCTCTCTTATTTTCCTGGAAAAATTGAAGTCACTTCGCGGGCGGTATCGACCAGAAGCTCACCGTTTTTGTACCTCTCGCTCACTTCTCCATTGTTGCCGGTAGCATTTTCAGGTCGTTCAATAAACTGCCCCAGCGGAGTCGCGTTCTCATCCAGTACCACGGCAAACGGAATTTTGACTTTATCGACACCAAAGTGTGCCTTAAAGACGGCTTCAGCCTTGTCGCGGGTGATAATACCCAGACGTATTGCCGGCGCTGACGCGGCAATGGCATGGATTACAGGCAAGTTTTTATGGCAGTCGGGGCACCACATTTCAGCAGCTACCAGAATGCTGTACGAACCCGGAAGTTGCGAGAGCTTACTAATGACATCGTCAGGTAATGCCTCGTTGGCAAGCCCCTCAAAATGCCGTAATGCATTGCGGTCTTCTTCTGCTCCGCTGCCAACAAATTCGTTATAATCTGATGCTGCTTCGAGCAGTACGTTGAAATCTTGCATATGTTCTCCTTTGTTAGTAACGGGGGCTAAGGCTTCACATAAATCTGGCAATGATAAAGGCCAATTCTCCATGCATGACCTGAAAAGGCGTACCATTTTAGTGTCTGGCTGCCATAAGTAGATATTGCCATCCTACCTACTAATTGATAGATTATCACGTAATTTGTTAATTTTGAGGCGTCACGCTGATGGGGCGGTCTGTTGGATTCAAGATAGTGATAGCAATGATGGCATTCGCAGCCAATTCTGTGCTCTGTCGGATTGCGTTGAAAGGCGAACATATTGACCCGGTGACGTTCAGTGACCTTCGCCTGATGAGCGGGGCGGTGGTCTTATTACCACTGTTGTTGAGACGTGAGGGGAAAAAGCAGGGCGTCTGGAGCTTGAAAAGCGGGTTCTTTCTTATGGCCTACGCCCTGTGTTTCTCCCTTGCCTATATCCATTTGGATACAGGAACAGGTGCTTTGCTCTTGTTTGGCGTTGTGCAACTGGCGATGGTGGCCCATGGCCTTTTCCATGGGGAAAGGCTGTCTTTTTCCAGAGCAACGGGGCTTGGGCTGGCTGTAGCCGGCATGGCTGCTCTTCTCTTACCTGGTGCCAAAACGCCCCCCTTGGGCAGCGCTGTTCTGATGGCGCTTTCAGGCCTTGCCTGGGCGGCTTATACCCTCTGCGGAAAGCGCTCTCCCAGCGCAGCGCAGGCCACTGCGGCAAATTTCATCCTTGCTGTACCTTTTGCCCTGGTGTTGTCGCCGTTCATTAGCCAGGGAGCGCACTTCGACGGTATCGGAATTCTCCTGGCAGTGCTCTCTGGTGCGGGTGCTTCTGCCGGAGCCTATGTGCTGTGGTATTCACTTTTACCTCGTCTTGAGTCTGTTGCAGCCAGTACGGTTCAGTTGAGTGTGCCCTGTCTGGCGATGCTGGGAGGCGTAACATTTTTGGGCGAGTCACTGAGCCTCAGAATGGCATTTTCAACGCTGGCAGTCCTTGCGGGCATTATGTTGGTGATCAAGGCACCGGGGCAGAAAATACGGCACTGATATCAACGTGCCAGTCATGACTTGATCACTCTGCAAATGGTTTTTTAGGTTTTAAAGCAAAGGAATATCTAATCGTTAGCAAAATCAGTGACGCTGTGACCTCTTTGGATAAACTAATCGGGTAACCTCTATGAAATACGATTTTGATGAAGCAGTGGACAGGGCAGGGACAGACAGCTTAACCGTCGACGGCTGGCGTGAATATATGTTTGGTGCCCATGAAGGCCCCGCGCCGGAAGTACCGGCCAATGGTTTTATAAACCTCTGGGTAGCAGATATGGCTTTTTCCACCCCCGAGCCGGTGCTTGAAGCCATACGTTCCCGGTTAGATAAAAAAATTCTTGGCTACACCCGCATTTATGACAGGGATTACTATGAGATTTTTGGGGCCTGGTGTGAAAGGAATTACGGATATCGGTTTCAGGAAGAAAGCATTGTTTTCTCCCCTGGTATTATCCCTGCGCTTAACCGATTGGTGCCGTTACTGACCCACGAAGAAGACAGCATCCTCATCCTGACCCCTTCTTACGCACCGTTTAAAAAAGCCGGAGACTATAGCGGTCGTCGCGTCGTCGATTGCCCGCTTAGAAATAACGAAGGCCACTGGGCGGTAGATTTTGAGGCAATGGAACAAGCCCTGAGCGATGAGCAGCAGCGAATTAAAGCCTTCTTTCTCTGTAACCCGCATAATCCCACCGGGCGAGTTTGGCGACGTGATGAGTTGCAGAAAATGATAGCGTTATGCCTTAAACATGATGTGTGGGTTATTTCTGATGAAATCCACTGTGATTTATCCCGCTCGGGTGTCACGCATATCCCCGCCGCGTCAATTTTTCCTGAAAATCATAAAATTATCACCTGCATGTCGACCAGCAAAACGTTCAACCTGGCGGGTAACCTGCTTGCAAACATCATGATCCCTGATGCCTCAGTGAGAGCCGAATGGCTTCGCCTGCATGATGATTTTATCTCTCCGCTGAGCCTGGTGGCTAACAAGGCCGCCTGGTCCGAGTGCGATGAGTGGTTGACTCAGGTCAGGCACTACATTGACGAGAACTTCCGTTTTCTGCAGGACTACCTGGGGACATATCATCCGCTGGCCCGTTTTATCATTCCGGAAGGGACTTATCTTGCCTGGATTGATATCTCTCGTTTGGTAGATGTCAGTAATCAGGAAGAGGTAACCCTCTTTTTTGCCAGACATGCGGGTGTATTGCTTGAAGGGGGGCAAATGTTTGTCAGTAACGGCGACGGGCACATCCGCCTTAATCTGGCTTGTCCACGCGCTATGCTTGCTGAGGGGCTCAACCGCATAAGCAAGGCATTGAGTGCGAGTTCTGGCGATGCTACCTGAACGATGACCGCAGCGATGCTGCCTGGAGAACAAAATGACGAAACACTATGACTATATCGCGATTGGTGGTGGTAGCGGTGGTATCGCCTCAATCAACCGTGCGGCGATGTATGAGCAGAAATGCGCTTTGATTGAAGCGCGGGAGTTGGGCGGGACTTGCGTCAATGTGGGGTGTGTACCGAAAAAAATAATGTGGCACGCTGCGCAAATCGCAGAGGCCATTCATCTTTATGGCCCAGACTATGGCTTCGATACCACATTAAACCGCCTTGACTGGGCTAACTTGCTAAAAAACCGCAGTGCCTATATCGATCGTATTCATACTTCATACGAAAATGTGTTAGGTAAAAACAAGGTAGATGTCATCAAAGGTTTTGCCCGGTTTGTGGACGCGCATACGGTGGAGGTCAACGGGGAAACGATTACCGCTGACCATATATTGATAGCCACCGGTGGTCGCCCTAGCCATTCCTCTATTCCGGGAGCGGAATACGGAATTGATTCAGATGGTTTTTTTGCGCTTGAGGCGCTACCGGAGCGCACTGCAGTTGTTGGTGCAGGCTACATTGCTGTTGAACTGGCAGGTGTTCTCAATGCATTGGGGTCAAAAACCCATTTGTTCGTACGTAAGCATGCGCCTTTGCGCAGTTTTGACCCGTTGCTCACAGAAACACTGGTTGAAGTCATGAACGTCGAAGGCCCAACGTTGCACACCCAAGCGATCCCCACTGCAGTGGTCAAAAACCAGGACGGCAGCCTGACACTGAAGCTGGAAGATGGTCGTGAACAAACGGTTGACTGTTTGATCTGGGCGATTGGCCGTGAGCCAGCCAATGACAAGTTGAACGTTGAGATGGCGGGTGTTGAACTCGATGAAAAAGGGTACGTCAAAGTTGATAAATATCAGAATACCAACGTGCCGGGTGTTTACGCGGTGGGTGATAATACCGGTGCGGTTGAGTTAACACCGGCAGCTGTTGCTGCGGGCCGTCGCCTTTCAGAACGCTTGTTTAACAACAAGCCGGATGAGTATCTGGATTACAACAATATCCCCACAGTCGTCTTTAGCCACCCAACAATAGGTACCGTTGGCCTGACTGAACCCCAGGCGCGTGAGGAATATGGTGATGATCAGGTGAAAGTTTATCAGTCATCTTTTACCGCCATGTACACCGGCGTGACGCGTCATCGCCAGCCATCCCGCATGAAGCTGGTATGTGTGGGGTTGGAAGAGAAAATCGTCGGTATCCACGGTATCGGTTTAGGCATGGATGAAATACTGCAAGGCTTTGCTGTTGCGCTGAAAATGGGAGCAACGAAGAGAGACTTCGACAATACCGTGGCAATTCACCCAACTGCGGCAGAAGAATTTGTCACGATGAGATAATGGTGAGTAGTGCCATTTAGCACGTGACGGGAGGGCTGGAGGTTTGTTAAACAACGGCCCGTAATGAGTACGTATTATATTGAGATAAGAATGAACAAATACATCCTCGCGTTATCTGCTGCACTTATCGGCTCGCAGGTTCAGGCAGCAACGCCCGCAGCGCTTCCCGCACCGATCAAGCAGTTGGAAAAACAAGGTATAGAAATAATCAAACCCTTCACGGCTCCCGGTGGGGTTCAGGGCTGGTTGGGAAAATATCAGGGAACGGGGGTGACAATTTATCTGACCCCCGATAAAAAACATGCCATATCAGGTTATATGTACGATGAGAATGGAAGTAACCTCAGCGAACAGGTCATAAAAGAGGAGATTTACATCCCTGCTGGCCGCGAGATGTGGAAAACACTGTCCAAAGCTGCCGGTATCACGGAAGGCAGCAATAATGCAAATTGTCAGATTGTCGTGTTTGCCGATCCTTTTTGTCCTTACTGTACAAAATTCAGACAGGAAGTGCAGCCCTATATTAAGGACAATACAATCGCTTTGAAAACGCAGTTAGTGGGTGTCATGCAGCCCGACAGTGGCCGTTACGCGGCTGCGATATTGTCTTCTGAAAACCCCGCGAAGGTCTGGCAGGATTTCGAGTTGTCGGGTGGCAAAAACAAGCCTGCACTTTTGGAGAAAACGCCGCAGCCGATTTTCTCGCAGATCCAATACAACCAGAAATTGATGGAAGATGTGGGGGCAAGCGGTACGCCAGCAATTTATTATCTTAACCACGCCAACATGCTTCAACAGATCGTCGGTCTGCCGGACCAGGAACAGATGGCCAATCTTATAGCGTGTAAATAGTTTCTGAGTCACTGGCTGCGAAATGGGTAAATTCACACATGGATGTGGGGATTTTATGAGTACACCCCTTAAAATCCTATTTTTATCTTGTGCTTATGTGGCTATCAGATCTTTTCGCTATGTGTTTTGTACTGCTTTAGAATGGCGCAGCGCAAAGTGAACGGATTGAAATGTAAATCAGCTACCCTAACTAACGAAACCCGATGCAACCTGGAGAAAAGACATGAACAGAGCTCAATTGTTTTCTTATCTTTTTTTAACGGGATTTTCCGTTATAGCGTTTGCCTGTCAGGGAGGTGAAGGCGGGAAAGGCGGAACTGGAGGAAAAGGGGGATCCGTGGTAATCGGTAATCAAAACGGTGGGGCTGGTCTTAATGGAAAAAACGGAAAATCTGGGATGAATGGTTGTCCCGGTGGAACTCAGGCCACACCAGATGGGCATTTTTATCTGCGAGGAACACATGAGCAATGTAACCCGTTTCACGCCAAAAAACAGAAATCACAGGCCACAGCGTCACTGATTGAGAGCACATAATGTAAAGCCTTGCCACCGTCTAAAAAACTCTGCTCTCTTCACCCATTATCATCAGATGTGTCAGCTATCACACCGCCAAAAGATAAGACTCATTTGCTCATGTCAAAAGAGCAGGTAAAAGTGTACTCTTATGAGTAAATTGCAGGGGTAACAGTTTAACTCAGCTGATATTGTCTTTGGATGAAGATGGAATGCTCTATGCCTAAACGTATAAAAAACAGCCGCTGGTCAGGTTACGATCCCCGCTATATCTATTCTCTCGTCGTCCGACGTTACTTTGTTGAGATGAAGACCAAAACTGAGATTGCTGAAGAACTCGAGATTTCGAGATTTAAAGCGGCGCGTCTTATCGATGAGGCAATAAAGGAAGAGTATGTGAAGTTTCTCTTTCCAAAGCAGCAACTGCTTGACGAAGAGATCGCACTTAATCTCTGCGGAAAGTATGGTCTGCAGAAGGCAATCGTGCTTTCCGTGTCAGAATCCTGGTCCAATCAGGAAGAACTGAATGAGAAGCTGGGGGGTATCACTGCAAGTTATCTCAACAATAATCTCGCTGAGGGAATGAAGGTTGGTATTGCCTGGGGACGCGTTTTATCCAGCACAGTGAGTCAACTCACCAGCTTGCCGGCATTAGATGTTGTTCAGCTATCTGGCGTTCATCCCGGCATTGAATTTAGCCAGGGTCCGATCGACCTTATCCACAGACTGTCGACTATCTCTCAGGGCAAGGCTCATCCTATGTATGTGCCGATGTGGGTGGATGATGAAAGCCTGGCCCAAAAACTGGCCAGTGATCCGGCTGTGGTGGATACCCAACAATATTATTCTCAGCTGGATGTTGTCATCACCGGTATTGGCGCCTGGAAAACGGGCTCATCCAGTTTGTGTGATATTTTTCCCGAGTCGTGGCAAAAAAATCTGTTTGAGAAAGATATCGCTGCGGATGTCTGCATTACTCTCGTTAACAGTAAAGGCGAGATCCTTGATAGCCCGATGAGCCGTCTTGGGTTTGGTATTTCAACCGAACAATTGCGTAACACGAAAACCGTGATTGGTGTGGCGGGGGGAGAACAGAAGTATGAAGGCATCGTCGCTTCCCTCAAGTCAGGCCTTTTAGATGTGTTAATCACTGACTTCGATACTGCGGTGAAGCTTGTCAATTCCTGATTGAAATAGATCCCGGAACATCAGCAACAGGGGCGTAGCCCGCGCCCTTGATCACCTTCCTCTCAGGCATGCATTAGGCACTGCTATCAGTCATTCAGTAAACCCTCATGACTTAGATCAGAGCATGGCCAAATCCTCTGACATAGGTCAGTTCGCATATATAATCCTTCAAAAAATCTATTATCCGTCTGATTTATAATAAAAATTTTACTTCCCCTCTCCGGTTGACTTGATTGATCTAAAAGATGAATTACTCGATGTTGCTCATATGAGCAATTATTTGCGTGCACTTATGCATTTATTTTGTGATCAGCTTATAACTTTTGCATGTTTTCTGTTTGCGCGGAAAATTGGCATGCTATAAATGCTCATGTGATCGATTGTGTTTGCTCTAATGAGCAAAAAAGCGAGGTGAAAAGGTGAGTACAGTCGCTATTAATGTTGCAGATGGTGCAGCATTCAAAAATTACGATGAGGTGCTGCAGCACATCCATGAAAAGCTGTATTCAGAAGGGATAGTGAAAAAGACCTATCTGGCAGCACTGCGCGAACGCGAAGCCATGTATCCAACCGGTATTTTGCTTGATGGTTATTCTGTGGCGATCCCACATTGCGACAGCAACCAGGCCAACAGCCCGTCGATTTATATTATTCGCTTACCTGAACCGGTTCAGGTTGATCAGGCTGATGGCGACGATAAATTGTGGGTCAAACTCATTATCAATTTGGTCGTTACCGATCCGGCTAATCAGTTGCAACTGCTGAAGGCCCTTTTTAGTAATCTTCAAATGGAAGACTTTTATCAAAATTTACTTGAGCTTCCTTCCGAGAAAGCGCAGGCACTTTTTATTTCCACCGTCATGCAATAAGAGTTCAGGAGCATAATGATGATTAATATCCTCGTAGCCTGCGGGAGCGGTGTCGCAACGTCAACTATCGCTGCTGATGAAGTGAAATCCGTGTGTACAGAATATGGCATTACTCAGTTCAAAATAAATAAATGCAGCATGTCAGAACTTCCTTCTGAATTACAGAATGCTGATGTGATTTTAACCACGAATAACTACAAAGGTGATATCGGAAAACCGCATATGAGTGTGGCCGGGTTTATCACCGGGATTAATGAAGCTGTGTTACGAAAAAAACTAGGGGATTTATTAACAGAGCTGGCTAAAAACTAATAAGAAAACACAGGGGATGACAAGATGGACATGTTAAAAAACATAATGCTAACGATAACAAGCATGGGGGCAACGGCAATCCTACCACTTGTCATCTTCATTTTGGGTTTGGTTTTCCGCATGAAAGTCGGTGCTGCCATTAAGTCTGGTATCACCGTGGGTATCGGTTTTATTGGTTTAGGTTTGGTTGTTAATCTGTTGAGTACATCCCTGCAGCCGGCAATTGCCTACTATTCAAAACTGGGAAGCGGATTCACTGTGGCTGATATCGGATGGCCTGCGGTGGGCGCGGCCGCATGGGTGGCACCCTTTGCCGCTTTAGTTGTTCCAGTGGGTATTATTCTTAATTTGCTACTTGTTCGGCTTAAATTAACCAAAACGCTGAACGTTGATATCTGGAATTATATGCACTTCCTGGTTCCCGGCGCGCTGGCCTATTTCGTGTTTGACAGCTTCTTTATCGGTTTTGGCGTGGCAGTCGCACTTAGCGTTATCGCTCTGTTTATTGGCGATTTAATTGCTCCCCGTTGGCAGAAATATTATGGCCTGGAAGGGACGACCTGTACCACCATGATCCATATAGGCTGGACATTACCTTTTGCACTGCTGGTCAATAAAATTATCGACCTGATCCCCGGCCTGAACAAGCTCGACGTTGATTTGGAGAGCGTACAGAAACGTCTGGGTGTGTTTGGTGAACCCGCTATCATCGGTGTCATTGTAGGTTGTCTGCTTGGACTGCTGACGAAACAGCCTGTGACCACTATTGTCCCGATGGCAATGGGGGTGGCTGCGGTAATGGTGCTCCTGCCTAAAGTGGTGGGTGTCCTGATGGAAGGACTGTCTCCAATTGGGAAAAGTGCCAAAGAGATTATGCAAAAGCAGATGGGTAAAGACGCCGAACTGAACATCGGTATGGATTGTGCCCTGGCACTGGGCGACCCAGCGACCATCACCGTCACCGTTATCACCATTCCGTTGACCATGCTTTGCGCACTGATTTTACCGGGGATCATGATTTTCCCCATCGGCGTTCTGATGTCAATCATCTATATGACAACCATGACCGTAATGGCCAGCAACGGAAACGTCATCCGCTCAATTATTTCAACCTTACTGTTCAGTATTGTCGTGATGTATTTAGGAGGGTATGTGGCTCCGGGTGCAACCCAATTCCTGCATGGCGCAGGCGTCGGCTTGCAGGGGCAGGGTACTGACTTTGTACTGACTGGCCCGTGGGAAGTATTGACGTATTGGTTGAGCACTGTATTCCATTGATTTTAAAAATGAGGTTTGCTTACCATGGCACAGATTTTACCATCAATTTTTGGCGCGAATATCTTAAGTCTGCAAGATGAGCTCCGTTTTTTAGAAGAAGAGAACACTGAAATATTGCATGTTGATTTAATGGATGGAACCTTCGTAAATAATATTGCCTTTGGGCCGAATCAAATTTCTGCAATGAAAAAAGCCAGCAAAATGACTTTCGACGTACACATGATGCTGGCTAATCCTGAAAGACATATTGATGATGTTATCAATACTGGCGCAGAAATGATCTCAGTGCATTATGAATCAACGCCGCATGTGCATTTTATTTTACAGAAAATAAAAAAGGCCGGGCGAAAAGCCGGTGTGGTCATCAATCCGGGTACGCCTGAAAGTGTTCTGGAATATTTGTTGGACGATATTGATTACATCCTGATTATGACCATTAACCCGGGGCAACCCGGGCAGACTTTCATCGAGAAAAGCCTCGAGAAAATCAGGAAAACCAGAGAAATGATTGCTGGCCGACACATTCAAATTGAAGTCGACGGTGGCGTTAATCTGGAAATAGCGGAAAAAGTACAGGAGGCGGGTGCTGATTTAATTGTTGTCGGTGGCGCATTATTTAATGACAACCCTAAAGCAAGCTATCAGGCATTAAAGTCTGTCATGCATTAAGTATCCAACATACATTCACGCGCTCTTAATTGAGCGCGTAATCATTATGTAGACCGCAGACGTGGGGGATTCCTCTCACGTTAAGTACAAAGATTCAGGAGAACAACCGATGAGTCATTTTGAAGGTAAAGTTGCGCTAATTACCGGTGGTGCGCATGGGATTGGTAAAGGAATTGCAAAACAATTCGCCGAACGCGGTGCGCATACCGTCATTGTCGATTATAACGAGGCTAATGGCATCAAAACTGCGCAAGAACTGACCTTTGGCAATGTTAAATCGCTCTTTGTCAAAACGGACGTCTCTGATCCGCAGGCACTGGCTGAAGTGCGCAGAAAAGTTATCGAAACTTATGGCCGTATCGACATTCTGGTTTTGAACGCAGGTGTCGCTTTTGCCAATAAAGTCAAAGACATTACTTTCGAAGAGTGGAACAAAACACTCTCAATCAACCTGACGGGTTTATTCAATACGGTCAAAGCCTTCTACGATGACTTTTTAACTAACCAGGGTTCAATCGTTTACATCTCCTCCGGTTCTGCGCTGTCAGGTACTGGCGGGGGGGTGAGCTATCCGGCCAGTAAAGCGGGGGGGGAAGGTCTTATTCGTGGTCTGGCGAAGGAGTTGGGTCCAAAAGGTGTTAACGTCAACGCTATCGCGCCGCGTCTTATCGACACCGGCGAAATGATGCGTGTTAATTACCCGACGCAGGCAGATTTAGACGCAGTACTGGAGAAAATTCCGGTCCGTCGTCTGGGCACAATCGATGATGTCGCAAACCTGGCCATCTTCCTTGCTGATAAGTCAAATTCTTACATCCAGGGACAGACGATCCTCATGGATGGTGGCCGTACAATTGCCTGACCGGAGGAAAAGAAAATGGGTGTTCAAGAAAATACTGTCAGTATTCTCAGGGAACTAGAACAAAACGCGCTCAATATCGACAATGATCAGGCACAGCATTTTATCGGAAAGATCCGCAATGCGAAGCATATTTTCCTGCAAGGTGCAGGGCGCAGCGGTATTGCCATCCGCGCGTTCGCTAACCGTTTATTGCATTTAGGCTTCTCGGTCAGCGTAGTTGGGGAAATTTCATCACCTCATACGAAAGCGGGTGATTTGTTAATTATTGGTTCAGGCAGTGGCGAAACAGGCAGTCTCAAGAGCCTTGCGCAGAAAGCCGTTGAGTGTGGTGTCGACGTGGCGCTGGTCACCATGAAAAAAGACTCTGCGATTGGCCAGTTGGCCAACTGCGTGCTGGTATTACCGGGAACGGTCAAAACTGAAAACGATCGCACTCTGGGCCAGTTTTCGCAGCCAATGGGTTCCTCTTTCGAGCAACTCTGCTTTATCACCTACGATGCCATCGTGCTTGAACTCATGGACCAACTGCGTGAAACCAGTGAAACCATGTTTAAACGACACGCTGATTTTGAGTAATGACACTGAGCGCTTCGCTGGAAGCGCTCATTCGCTTATAACATCGCATAATTAATAAGTGGGCAAATTACCCAGGTCATCGCATTTGGTATCATTAGGATCAGTCGTGAGATAAATCCCATCAATAACATGAACCATTGCCCCATAAACCCACTTGTCATTCACGTAGTTAATTGTTTGAAAGCTTGTCTTACCGGCATTTATCAACTCAGCGACAAACTGACGCGAGTTAATTGATGCGTCCTTCTCCCCATTACCGGCTTTGATGATTTTAACGTACTGAATGTGTTGCCCTGCATTGTCTCTGCGTACACCCGAGATGTAAAAGTCTGCCATTTCTCTTGCCCCTGCTGCGCTATGCCGTATAGCCACTTTGCACAACTTAATATCTGCCCTGTTGCAAATATGCCAATGACAGATTGCACAATTTTTCCACTCATTTTGCGCCAGCGCTCAGAGCCTGTATGCGGGGTAACTCACTTGATGCAATTTGTTTGGGTCTTCTGCAGGAGGGCAGCTATAACGTTAATCAAATGCTGAAACAAAAACGGCCAGCTTAGCTGGCCGTTGGATGCGTTCTGTTCGGAATGAGTGCCCTAAGCCTGGGCTTCAGCATGCTCCCATGCGGCTTTGCGAAGATCTGCGGGTTTAAGGTCGCGTGCAGGAATGATCACACCATCGCATTTACCCTGTCGGAACACCGTAATGGTATCTGCCACGTCCAGCAATTCCTCTTCCTCACTCGATACCACGATGACGCAGCAGCCTTTATCTGCCAACTGATGGATGATGCGATAAATATCCGCTTTTGCCCCAATGTCGACGCCTTTGGTCGGCTCATCCAGCAATACCAGATTGGCGTTTTGCGCAATGACCCTGGCGAGCAGAACTTTTTGCTGATTGCCGCCGGAAAGCGATTTAATCGGTCCGCTCAGCGTTCCCAGCGTATTCATCTTGCTTAGCAACTCAGCGGCGGCCTGCCGCGCAGCGCTGTGACTGACAAATCCGCCAGAACGGAATTTTTTCAGAACCGGCAGCATGGCGTTGGCATAACTCGACATCTGAGGAATGAAGCCATCTTTTTTACGTTCTTCTGTCAGGTAAGCAATCCCCTTATCAATGGCTTTTGCCGGTGAAGAAGGATGGTATTCTTTGTGACCCAGCCGGATGTCACCACCGGTAACGGTTTCCAACCCAAACAGCGTCTGGCACAAGCGCGTTCGGCCTGCGCCGGCCAGCCCGTATATACCCAAAATTTCCCCGCGATATGCCTCAAGGTTGATGCCTTTCAGGCGATCAGTCTGCAGGTTTGTGACCGAGAGCCAGGGTTTGCCCATCGCGCCGCGGATCAGACTACGGCTGTTAGACGGCGCCTGATAAGCATTTGCATCGCCCACAATAGCGTCAATGATGGCGCTTTTGCTCAGCGTCTTTTTGCCTTCGTTATAAATCACTCGGCCGCCGCACATGACGGTTGCTTCATCACAAACACCCAACACTTCGTCTAATTTATGAGAGACCAGCACTACGCCAATCTGCTTTTCGCGTGCGATACGTTGTACTGCCTGCAGCAGTTCTTCTGCCTGCGCACCTTCCAGCGCGGTCGTCGGTTCATCGAGGAAAAGAAAACGGGCGTCGCGATCAAGGTTAGAAACCACTTCCAGCATCTGCTTTTCAGGATGTGACAGATTTTTGACCAGCGCGGTAGCGCTGAAACTCAGATGGTAATCATTTAGTACTTTCTCGGTATGCGCGATCATACTTGCATCATCTATAAAGCCACTGCCTTTACGACATTCACGTCCGAGAAAAAGGTTTTGCCAGACGCTCATGCCGGGAATGAGACGGAGTTCCTGATACACACAAGCAATACCTTTGTTGAGTGCATCCCGTGGCGAAGCAAGGTGCACCGGCGTTTCGCCGATCATCAGCTCTCCACTATCCTGCGTGTTAACGCCCGCCAGGATTTTCAGTAGCGTTGATTTACCCGCCCCATTATGGCCAAAGAGGCCGTGGATCTCGCCAGGCTTTACGCTGAAATCCACACCGTGGAGAACCTGCACACCCGAAAAACCGATTTTGACCTGCTTCGCCACATAATTCATCATTCTTCGCCTTTCACTTAAGTCAGTATGCTGAACCCATTACCGATGCTGCGTTGTCTTTGGTGACCAGCAGCGGTGGGTTGTTGATCATGGCTGGAACCTGTTCACCGTTCAGACTCTTCTTGGCATTTTCAACCAGCAACTGAGCCAGTTTAACCGGCTCCTGAATCGCACCGGCTTTCAATATGCTGTTGTTCTGAACGGCTTTGACGCCTTCTTTATCCACAAACGCATACAGCTTCACTTTGTCACTGACCCCCAGTTGCTGGATTGCCGCCAGTGACCCGAGCGCGGAAGGTTCGGTGTCTGAGTACACGACGTTAATTTCTGGCCTGCCCTGCAGCATTTCAGTGGTGACTTTCAGGGAGGTTGTTTCTTCTACTTTGCCATTGACCAGCGCGACGAACTTAATGTTTTTGTTGGATGCCACGGCTTCCTTGAAGCCTTCATCACGTGCATTTGCGGCAATGGATGTTGGTTCTCCCACGATACCCACTGTCGCCGTGCCATTTTCACCAATGTCTTTCAACAACTGCTGGCCAATGAGCTTGCCGCCTTCACGCTGATCGGTCTGAACACCTTGAACCAGCGTGACGTTTTGCTGCTTCATCCCCTCGGTATCCGGAAGGATGTTGATGGCAAACGCCGGAATTTTTGCCTGATTAAGCTGGTTTATGATCGACACGCACGGGCCTGAGGAGACGCAGTTCACTGCGACCGCATCCACCTTCTGTTCAATGAAGTTCTGCACCTGCGAAAGTTGCTTGGCATCGTCATTATCAGCAATCGAAATTTTTACGTTCAAGCCCTGTGCCGCTGCATTGTCTTCAAAGCTTTTTTTCATGGCAACGTAATAAGGGTTGGTGAGGTTCGGCAGCGTAACGCCCAATGTTTTTTTGCCGGCACCCACGGTGCTTTCAGTATCCTCACGGTTACAGCCGGCGAGCATGCAGGACAGTGCGACTATCGCTGCACCTGCGGTGATTGTGGTACGGAGTTTCATGTTTATCTCCTGGATATATGTAGGTCAGGGTTTAAGAAGCGTTATTGTTGTGTTTTGCGTGACTTCCTGACTTTGAGCCAGGGGATCACGATTTTTTTCGAGGTACGTAAGGTATCGAAAGTGACGCCGAACAGGATGATCAGGCCGATGACCAGCGGCTGCCAGTAGGCACTGACGTTCAGCACGTTCATCAGATTCGATATTGAGGCAATAAGCATGGCGCCAATCATCGCGCCGATAAGGCTGCCAGTGCCGCCAAACAGACTGACGCCACCTACCACCGCACCCGCTATTGAGAAGAACAGTTCGTCACCACGGCCCGCCGTCGGATAGCCTGTCATCAGACGCGATCCATAAATCAGGCCGCCGCATGCCGCACAAAGCCCGGAAATTGCATACACCAACAGGGTGATGCGTGGAATGCTGATCCCCGATAAGCGTGCAGCATCTGCGTTACCGCCTACCGCATAGATGTGAGTCCCGGTGATGGTGCGGCGCAGGAAGATGACACCAATAACAATGGCCAGCAGCAGCGCTATGACAGGGAACGGAATACCCAGCGGTTTTGACTGACCGATGAGGCTGTAACCAATTTGCGTCACGCGTATCGATTCGGCGCCGGTGATAATTTGTGGTATGGATGCCGCAACCCCCATCATCGCAAAAGTGACAATGAATGGCGGCACGCCGGTGCGTTCGATTATCAGACCATTTACCAGCCCACTCAGCGCACCCACCGCCAAAACGATGGGTACGGCAAGCTGCCACGGAATGCCAAATTTCTCCATCAGCAAAGCTGCAACCACGCAGGTCATCGCCACGATGGAGCCGCAGGAGAGGTCGATACCCCCGGTCAGCAGGACAAAGGATTGTCCCAGGCAAAGGAAGCCGATGACCGCGCCGTTCAGAAGCAACACCATCATGTTCGAAACAGTCAGGAAGTTAGGCGTGGCGATAAACCCGCCCAGCATGACCAGTAAGAAAACAACGGCGATACCCGCTTCTGCAGGGACTTTGAGCGGCTGCTTAGGCGGTTTGATTTTTGCAGGGGTAGTTATTGAACTCATTGCAGCTCTCCTGATAATGCATTGGCATAGGTAACGTAAGCGTCCAGGACATGGCGCGCATCTTGTTGTGGCTCGGCCACTTTCTCAAGCGGCACACTCCAGCGATCGGCCATTTCAATATTTGTGCATCCCAGCACGGCAGCAGCAGCCTGAATGGCTGCACCCGCGGCTGCCGTTTCACCCACCGGAGAAATCCAAACGGGCTTGCCCGTCAGGTCAGCCAGAATCTGACGATAGGCTCGTGACTTTGCGCCGCCGCCGGTGACAACAATGCGACCGTCGTCAGTGAAGCCATGTTGTTTCAGTACCAGACCGCCCGCCAGCAGGCCGCACAGTACGCCTTCCACGGTGGCGCGAGCCATATCCTGCATCGTTGTGGTGGTACGTAATCCGCGCATGTGTCCCGTGGCGTCAGGAAGGTTGGGGGTGCGCTCGCCGTCCAGCCACGGAACAAGCTGAAGACCGTTGGCGCCGGGTGGCGAACTCAGCGCGAGCTCGTCGAATTCGTCAGGGGTAACGCGCAGCATTTTGCGAAATGTATCGGTGACTTTGGCGGAGTTCAATGTAGTAATCATGGGGATAAAGCGATCGGCCGCATCGGCATAACCGTTGATGGTGCCGGTGCTGTCGGTAATCCCTTTCCTGGTGATGCCATATAACGTACCGCTGGTCCCGATAGAGATACCGGTATCACCGGTTTTCAGGTTCATACCCAGTGCGGCAGACATGTTATCGCCGGTCCCGACACCCACGATTGCACCCGCCAGTTCCTCCAGCTCAGGCATCAACTTCACCACGCCTGCAGGTTGATGCGACGGGATGATAGTGGGCCAGCGGGAAATCCAGTCAATTTGACTGTTAACCACCGCTGCCAGCTGTGGTTCCCAGCTATTGGTGAAGGGGTTGAAGTAACCCGTACCGGATGCCCCGCCGCGCTCGCACACAAAGCTACCGCTCAGACGGTAAACCAGATAATCAAACGGCAGCATGATGCGGTGGGCTTTTTCCAGCAGCCCCGGATAATTTTGTTCTGTCCAGGCCAGTTTAGAAATGGTCATTGCTGGCCCCGGAACGGAGCCCGTCAGGCGTGCCCATTCTTCCGGAGCAATCTTCTCGCACAATTCACGCGCTTGCGGTGCAGACTCCGTGTCATTCCACAGCTTCGCAGGACGCAGCGGGCGATCGTGATTATCAAGCATGACGAGGCCGTGCCCCTGGCCACCGACAGCCAGACCTGCAATACGTGGCCACCATTGTTTTAATTCAGTGAGCGCGGAGACTAATGCATCCCACCAGGCTTGCGGATCCTGCTCGCTACACGGCGGTGTGGTCGGTGGATGCAACTTACGAGCCTGTGCGATCACCTTGCCATTTTCAAGACTACGCAGCATGACGGTACAAGACTGGGTGGAGGAATCTATACCCGCAACAAGGTCCTGTTTCATTGAACTACCTCTGAACTATCGTTAAGAAATGACAGAGCTGAAAGCGATAACTGAATGACAAGCAAACTGGGTTATGGTTTTAGATACTCAGTTTTGTGCTCATATGATCAGTTTTGTTTGCTCGTTTGTAAGATATAAACAATACCCACCGTAATAAATTCGTCAATTGTCGTGTTAAGGGAACGTTACGTAGCTCTCACTTTTAGTTTCACCTGGCAGCTCTGATGGTTTGTTCGTTTGAACAGTGAAATAACCTTGATTTTTTGCGGTCAGGTAGAAATTAGCTCTGAGCTTGATCTTCTGTATGGAGTTTAAGATTGTTTATTTTGGCAAGGGCAGTTATTTGAAGGGGTTTTATTTGCAAATAATCAAGTGAGATGAACGTGCTGGGGATGTGATACAGAAAGCTCATAATAAATGGTCTCAATGTTTAAGAGACGGTTAATAAAAGCAATTCCCCGCATACATTGGCAGTATGCCATGGTTTATCCGAAATCAAACGGCACTATGATAATAACCTCAGGGGGGATTGTTGAGTTAAATGAACTTTTCGCCTCAACCAGATCTTGTTTCCACATTTCTGATGTTACCGAGATATCCTGCGGCAAAAAATGCGTGGTGAGAATGCCTATCTGGCTATGAGAAATGACTGTGGACCGATCATTTCTATGGCTGTTTATGCAAATTAAAACAGGGTCCATTAGCTGAACCCTTTTTCAAAATTACCAATTAGTCACATCCTAAGGTTCATACCATCTGCTACTGGCGGCCCCTGACATAGGGTGGCACGAATTCCTCTCTGCATCTGTCCAAATAATCTGACCACCATTGCATCATCGCTTTACGGGCATCGAGATATTCTGCTTTATGGATGTAAGCCGCTCGAACGCTGTTACGCTCCTGGTGACTCATCTGCCGTTCAACCGCATCCTGCGCCCATAGGCCAGACTCCATCAGGGCACTACATGCCATTGCCCGAAATCCGTGGCCGCAGATTTCATCTTTTGTGTCATAGCCCATCAGGCGTAGCGCCTTATTGACCGTGTTTTCGCACATCGGTTTATACGGATTATGATCGCCGGGGAATATAAGTTCCTGATGTCCGGATATTTCCCGTATCTGTTTCAGAATAGCAATAGACTGACAGGAGAGTGGAACGATATGTGGAGTACGCATTTTTGCACCACGGCCAGAGTAGCGGACGCCGGGGATGGACTCGCGAGTGGCAGGAATGGTCCAGATTCTATTTTTGAAATCGATCTCAAACCAACGGGCGAAACGCAGTTCGCTGGAACGGATGAATAGGTGAAGGGTGAGTGAGACAGCCAGGCGGGTTAACTCTCGTCCTTGCTTGTAGTCCTCAATGCGTGCCAACAGTTCCGGTAGTCGCTCCAACTGAAGGGCGGGGTAATGACGTTTAACTGGCGGGGCGATGATACCCTCCAGATTTGCCGCGGGATTGTGCTCTATCAACTCCTGATGCACAGCATGACGCATTATGTTGCACATATGCTGCCGGGTACGTGCTGCGACTTCCAGCAGACCTTTTTTCTCAATGCTTTTCAGCAGGTCGATAAAGTGACGAGGTTTCAGTTCAGCTACCGGCAAGTGTCCAATCACAGGGAATATATGATTGTTCATGCTGGCAAGCAGGCGGGATGCGTGGTTCTCAGACCATGTTCGGTTGCTGTTATGCCACTCCAGTGCCACATGTTTGAAGGTTTTTTCTGGTGTGGAAGTGGTTCTTTCAGCAGAGCGCTGTTGTGCTGGATTGATATTTTGCGCGAGGAGTTTACGGATACCATCACGCTGTTGACGAGCATTAGCTAAAGACACGTCAGGGTAGGCGCCTAAGCCAAGGCGAGATTCTTTTCTATTGATACGATATTTGAGATACCAGAGACGTGAACCGCCTGGATTAACCAACAGGTACAGACCATGGGAATCGGAAATTTTGAAGGGTTTAGCGGATGGTTTTAAGTTGCGGATTTTTGTGTCGTTAAGAGACATTTGGGGGTCACTCCGTCATCGAACCAACATGACCCCAAATCTGACCACCAAATTCTCCCGATGCGGAGAGAAAACTAAAAATACATCGGGAAGATTTTTCGCGCTAACTTATTGAATCTAAATCACATAAGGATTCGCAAAGAGGCATGAAAACAAGAATTTGGCTCCTCTGACTGGACTCGAACCAGTGACATACGGATTAACAGTCCGCCGTTCTACCGACTGAACTACAGAGGAATCGTGTGAACGGGGCGAATACTACTGGTCTCGGATTTTTGTGTCAACACTAAATTTAACTTGCTGATTCAAATGGCTAAATTTAGTGCAGGTCGTTGTTTTAGTGTACTGCCGGGCTATCACCGTCATCCGGTGGGGTATTCTCACGTAATCTCTCCAGCGGATCCTGGCGATAGAACAGGCAAAAACGCTGCCAAAGCGCGGGAAAACGCGGGGCGAACAGCTCTGGCGCGCTGAAGAAGTATTCAGAGAGCACGGCGAAACATTCGCCAGGATCGGTGGCCGCGTAGGCGTCAATACTGGCGGCGCTTTCACCGACCAGATCGATCTCATCCTGAATATTGTTCATGGCAGCATGGAGATCGTGTTCCCAGCCTGCCACCTCGCGCAGGGGGATAAACGGCACGCCGCTCGCGCGATCGCCATTGCGGGTATCCAGCTTATGCGCCACTTCATGAATAATCAGATTGAAACCGGAAGCGTCGAAGGAGTCCTGAATATCCAGCCAGTTTAGAACAATGGGCCCTTGCTGCCAGCTTTGCCCTGATTGCACGATTCGCTGGCTATGCACCAGGCCGATATCATCTTCCCATTCGTCGTCGACAACGAAGGGGGCAGGGTAGATAAGCACTTCGTGAAAACCATCTAACCACTCGATGCCCAGTTCGAGAACCGGCAGGCAAAACAGGAGCGCGATACGAGCGCTCTGTAGGGGAGTGAGCTCCAGCCCCTGTAATGCAACCAGACGCTTCTGTTGCAAAAAGCGGGATGCCATTTGCGCCAGCTGCTGCTGCTCATGGTCGGAGAGGTTGGCTAATACAGGGATGGCAAGCGCCTTTTCCCAGGGGATTTCCGCGTTGCCGGACTCTTCATCTACTTTCCAGGGCCATTTAAACATCATATTGCTCGCAAAGTCGTCACTTGAACTGAATTAAAGAGACAGGAACTATTAAAATGCCAAAGAACCTGGCATTATAGCAACCTCAACAGCGGAGAGATGCCGGAGCGGCTGAACGGACCGGTCTCGAAAACCGGAGTAGGGGCAACTCTACCGGGGGTTCAAATCCCCCTCTCTCCGCCACTATTCAACAAAATCAACCAGTCGCAAAGCGCTTTTGATTTTGCCCTGCATGAATCCCTGCATTAAAATTTCTTTCTATCGCTCTGTTTTCTCGCCTCTAACGCTGTCTTTTTTACCATGTTGCCTCTTGTTGGGCATCCACTTTTATCCTCTTTAGTTCACAAGCTCACACTCTTTACAATAGCTTAGCCCGTCTTGCATCACAGATAACAAAGCAGTTAACTGCCCTTGCTACACACGGATTCTGTAAGGATATCCTCAAGAGAAGGGATGATGGATGAAAAGGAGCGAACTCAGAAAAGCACGGGAAGCATGGTTGACTGTCGAGCGCTGTGAGGTGATAGAGAGACTTATGACCCAGGCCCGAGCTGCCGGGATAAAAACTATCCCGCGCGGATCTGGCGCGGGATCATATACCGGTATGCGGGGTGGCGAAAAGTTTCAATAGTTGGAGGTTGAACTCCTCATCGCATCGCCCGTTTTTATAATGATGCAATCAGTGGCGCATTGCTCCTTTGCCGTCAGAATAACATTATCGGGAAGCCTGAAATGCATTGACTTGCTAATTAAGATTTGCTCCGCCATCCCCTTGATAGCCCAGGGAGCCGCAAGGGAAATATTGCCAAACTCGTCATAACGTTGTGTTTTAGTAAAGGCGTTATAGGCAGGATCTTGGATGTCAAAAAGAACATCCCCTGTAAATGTTTTCCCCACCTTGTAGGAAAGCGCGCTGGCTAATGCGTTTAACTCCGATTTTTGTGGGATAATGAAACCATTAAAGATATTGTATGATGCAGCGATCATCGCGAATACCGTCAATATGGGTAGCGCTTTTTTTGCTATGTTGAGTTTGCTTGTCAAGGCATCTAACCCAATAATAATAAGAGCGCATGTGAAGAATTCCAGTGCTATCAGTGACCTATATGCAGCCCAGTTTTCCTTGACTAATAAGTTTGGAGAGTAGGCGCCAATCCCCATGATAATAAACATAAGAACCTTAATCGGGCCTGATTTGCCTTTTATTATTGAAAGTAAACCTATTGCGCAAATTATTAATGAGAGCGTTGTGAAAAAGGTGCCTGGAGTTATATTAAAGTTGTTGATAGCGTTAATCAACGGTTCTTTTATAAACCATCGTAATTTCTCAAGTGGATTATTAGTTAACTCGGCACGTGCAATTGAACTGCCATATAACCATACAGGTATAAATTTTGAAAATAGCAGGCTGCCAAGCATGCCGATAAATAAAGCTGCGCCACTGATTAAAACAATGTGGATAGAAAATGGTTTGTCTTTTTTCAGACAGTTATCAAGCATGACGAAAAATAAAAATGCCATCGCCGTTGGTTGATATATGGCAAATGCAAACCATAAAATAATGACGGATGCTGCAAATCTTATAATTGTCGTTTTCTTATTGATCGGTTTTAATGTCGCATAACTTATTCCGGCAAGGAGTATGGAGAGTACAAAAGGGAAACATGTCGCCCAGGAATTATAAACCTGTACTGCGGGCGTCAGGCATATTAATAAAGGGAATACGATCGTTGTTATTTTACGCTCGAATATGTTTCTTTTTTCTATAAATGAAAAAAGGAAAAAGCAAAGCATAAATACCGATATTACGGTAAAAAATCTAAGATAGGCAAGGTCATCGATATTGTGAACTAGCGTAAAGGCAAGTCGTCTGGCAACGGCATACAAGGGTCTGCCGGATTGCATATCCCATTGAAACGGAGAGCCTTTCCCTGAAAAAACATCGGAAAGTGTCGACCAGTCATCTGAAAATGCGTAACTAAATATAATCGTTGGGCTATAAACTAAGAAAATTGCCGCGAGGTAAAACATTGCAATAATTTTTTTAGAGTAAGACGTCATCCGTTCGTCCTCAATGTTCATTGCTCGCCTCTCATTTCGTGTTTTGCTACCTCTTCGATAAAATATTTGGGCCGATTTTTGGATTCCATATATATTTTCCCAACGTATTCGCCAATTATCCCCAAAGAAAGCATCTGGACACCGCCAAGGAAGAAAATCGCAATCATTACCGATGTCCAACCCGCAACGGTATTTCCCAGGAGCTTCTCAATGAAGGCATAGATTGCAGCAAGTGAAGATAGAAGGCATGTGGCAACCCCAGCGGCAGCGATCATACGTAATGGGGTAATTGTCAGAGACGTTATTCCTTCTAACGCCAGTGCTACCATCTTTTTTAAGGGGTATTTTGATTCGCCTGCAACCCTTTCATCTCTGCTATAATAAACGCTGCTGGACTTATAACCCAACAGCGGAATTAGCCCCCTTAAATATAAATTTTGTTCTTTAAAATCCTTTAAAGCTGTCAACGCTGTACGGCTAAGAAGCCGGAAGTCCGCATGGTTAGGAACCTGATTGACGCCCAGCCCTGACATCAGAGAATAGAATTTATTGGCTGTTGCCCTTTTGAATACTGAGTCACTACTCCTGTTGTCGCGTACGCCATAAACAATCTCAAACCCTTCATTATATTTGTCTATCATTTCCTCAATGCAACCTATATCATCCTGTAAGTCTGCATCAATACTTACGGTAACGTCCGTATCCGCGTTTGCCAACCCCGCCAGCAGGGCGATCTGATGGCCCCGGTTCCTTGATAATTTCAGACCGCGGACGAATGACTTTTCCTGTGATGTGGATTTAATTTGTTCCCAGGTGTTGTCTTTACTGCCATCATCGACAAAGAGGATATAACTATTTCGAGCGATTTTTTCTTTTTCGAGGAGGTTTTGTAATACCGTGGTAAGCCCCTCCAGGCAGTATGGAAAGGCCTCTTTTTCATTATAACAAGGAACAACGATTGCTAACGAAGGTATTTTGCTCCTCGTGTGGTTTATATTAATTTCTTTCATTTCATTGACCAGTATTTGTTTAGAATAAAACCAGCTGTTGTGTAAATCACCATGCCTACAACTTGCGCTGTATAAATAGCATTAGGTATGACGATGAAAAAAACTTTCATTGCTATTAAATTTAAAATGTAACAAAAAGCGCATGTGGACAGGAATTTGATAAATCTCAGGGGGCTTAATGTCGTTGAGAAAGTGAACTTCGCATTCATAACAAAACTGAAAATAATACCAACGACATAACCTGTTGCATTTGAAAGGTAGACTCCCACGCCGACATGCATCAGGCCAAATATAACAACTGCCGTAATGGCTGTATTTGCCAGGCCAACGATAATGTACCTGAACGCTTCTCTGGATATATTTTTTTTCAAGGTGTAATTAATCATTTATTGATTTACATCAATTTTGCAAAGGGGCGGTTAAGAGACTGAATGCACGGTCGATATAAGCAATGAGCCCCTGGAATATAAGTATTTGACGCCAACTCGTGGTCGGTGTCAACCTGGGTTTTTATTACCGTGGACATATTCCACGTCGGGTATTGTTTTACGTTTCTCTGGCCGAGCTTGTATGGATATGATAATGCCGAATGGCGGCGATATAAAAGCCGGAAAGCAATCGGAGGCGTGAGCTCTGGTGCGGTCATATCAGGCAGAGCTGCGGTATTAACTTGTCTACTGTTACGGTATTTATGCGCGGACGTTGCTGCGCTCAAGAAGAAAAAACAGTTTAAATCTCCCGGATAGGGCTGAGGGCGGGGAGTGAAAATATTGTGAGTTTTTTGTTTTTTATTGTTAATTATATCATTTGCATGATGACGTAATTTTCTTCCAACGTCTCCCGTCACAAAGGATATCACGCCTCGAAGGGGCTATAATTATCATCTTCATGATTTACTGCGGAGCAATCGTTGATAGATCGCAACGCCTCATCTTTCTGCCGTGTAGCGATATTCGCGATGCAGGACGAGGAGTCGTTGGTAAAAACGAAAAAACCCGCACGAGGCGGGCTTTAGATTAACCAGGCAGTCTTAGAACTGGTAGGTGATACCCACGGCGAACTGATCGTCGGTGGCTGCGCCACTAACCGCCGCGTCTTCATCATCGATCAGATTGAATTTGTATGCGGTGTAAACGTTGAAGTTTTTGTTGAAATAGTACCAGGCACCCAATTCAACGTAGTTCATGATATCCGCATTAGTGTCTTCTTTGGCGCCCAGGTCTTTACCTTTCGCGTAGACATAGCCCAGGGATGGACGCAGGCCAAAATCAAACTGATACTGAACAACGGCTTCGATGTTCTGGGTGTGATTGGCAAAGCTGCCAAAAGTCGTTTTCTCCAGCGGAGTCATGTTACGGGATTCACCGTACATGACTGATGCATACAGACTATTTGCATCGTATTTAGCCGCCAGGTTCCAGACTTCAGCTTTTTCGCCTCTGCGGTCCGCAGCTTGTTCATCAGTACGGTCAGAGTTGCTGTAGGCGCCAACGAAACCGAAGCCGTCAAAGTTGTAGTTAACGGAGAAACCAAAACCGTCGCCGTTTGATTTTTTCGCGGTGGTATCGTTGTTTTTACCCTGATACTGCAGAGCAAAGTTCAGGCCATCCACCATGCCGAAGAAGTCGGTGTTACGGTAGGTTGCTACGCCGTTGGTACGGCCGGTCATGAAGTTATCGGTGTAAACCAGACCGTCACCACCCCACTCAACGAGCATATCAGTGTAACCCGCCGCGTCATAAACCACGCCGTAGTTACGACCATAATCGAATGAACCGTAGTCGCTGAATTTCAGACCGGCGAATGCTAAACGAGTAGCGCTGCCCTGTTGACCTTCCGGTTTGTCCGCTTTGATGTTGTATTCAAACTGGCCATAGCCGGTCAGTTCATTGCTAATCTGGGTCTCGCCTTTGACGCCGAAACGCGCATAGGAGGTATCGTCAGAGTTGTTGTTGCCGCCATCATGGGTCATGATGTGTTCGCCAACCATTTTGCCGTAGAAATCCAGTTTGTTGCCGTTCTTATTATAGATTTCTGCTGCATTAGCCGCGCCAGCAACTAATAAAGCTGGAACCAGAATTGCCAGTACTTTTCTTTTCATTATATATTCCCTTTTGATTATAATTAATATGAATTGTGTCATTCCTTCCGGGGTGACTATTAAATACTAACGACGAAGTTCATTTTTCTTTAAATTAAAAATGTAACTAAATTATATCTAATATTACAAAATGTTTCTGTTCTATTCATTATATTTAAATTGTATTGGTGTTTGAAAATTTATTTATTGTATTTATGTCTTTTAATAACATTGGTTTATGATTGGTTTTGTATGATTTTTGTTGTCCATAAGCTTCATGTGCTCTATGAATTGCGGGGTTGTATTTATATGTTATATGTTTATTTCTCAATCTCTGATTGCCGCCGCTTTTCTGTAAAGATAAAGCGAAGGGCGAGCAAGCAAATATGATATTTGAGGCAGGGAAGGTGGGGGTGAATATGGTCTCAGAAATTCAGTTATATTCATTAATTTGTATTATTTAAAAACGAAATGAATTCATTGACTATATGTAGCAGGCGATAGGGTCGTGCTCCCGACCAGTGCGCAAAATCGAACCCGTGAGAGAGGGATATGCTGTTTTGCAGGCGTTTTCGCTATATAACGTGACCAATATCACATTTTTTACCGGTGGGTGATAGGGGTTGTGAAGTAGATGGAGAACAAATGAATGGAAGATAAAGCGAAAAGAAGTCCTGGCGGGAAACTGGCGCTGTGGGCATTTTACGCCTTTTGCGGCTATTTCCTGTGGGCGATGGCGCGTTACTGGTGGGTTGTCGGGAAGATTGAAAGCGTGCCCGGAGCGACGATTGACGGCGAGCTCGGCTCAACGGCAGGAAAATGGATTGGCGCGCTGCTGGGTTTTCTTGTGTTGGGTATTGTCGGGACCCTTCTCGGGGCGATCGCCTGGTACACGCGTCCTAATCCGCAGATGTATGAACATCACGATTAAAATTGCTATGCTCGTTGCTGGCCTTATATCAAAGGAACGCGCATGGACCTTTATCACTGGCAGCAACGATTTGAAGCCTGGCTAAGCCAACATCACGGGCAAGAGGATGCTGCTCACGATATTTCACACTTCCGCCGGGTATGGGCTACCGCGCAGCAGTTGGCCGAAGAGACCGCTGCCGACCGTCTGGTGATCCTCACTGCCTGCTACTTTCATGACATTGTCAGCCTGGCGAAAAACCATCCTGAGCGAAGCCGTTCTTCCGCGATGGCGGCGGAAAAAACGCTGGCTATCCTTCAGTCCGCTTTTCCTGATTTCCCCCCGGAACGCTACGCGGCGGTTTTACACGCGATTGAAGCCCACAGTTTTAGCGCGGCAATTGCACCGCAAAGTGAAGAAGCGAAAATCGTCCAGGATGCCGATCGCCTTGAGGCGCTGGGGGCGATAGGGCTGGCGCGCGTATTTGCGGTGTCCGGCGCGCTGAACAATAGCTTGTTTGATGCCCGCGATCCCTTTGCTGACCGGCGGGAACTGGATGACAAAACGTATGCGCTGGATCACTTCCAGTGCAAGCTGCTGCGTTTACCGAAAACGATGCAGACAGAAAAGGGCAGGGCAATGGCGGTGCACAATGCGCGTTTTCTGGTGCAGTTTATGGCCAAGCTGAGCGCAGAGCTTCGCGGAGAGCCGATGGCGCTTGATGCTGAGGTTTTGCAGCGCTTTGATCCACTAGCATAAAACTGACCGCGCTATTTATGGTAACCTCTGCAAAAATAGTCGGGCTGGTTGAGGTTATGGCGCAAAATTTATCCAAGGAAAATCCCCCGTCTTTGAAGGTTGAACATACCGGAGAAGACGCGCAGGCGCTATTGCGTCAGCTAATGGCGATATACGATGTCAAAACGCTGGTCGCGCAGTTAATTGCCGTCGGCGAGCAGCACTGGAGCCCGGCTATCCTCAAGCGCGTTGCGACGGTAGCGCGCGCGGCAGGTCGTATCACCCGCCAGGAGCAGGCCCACCTGCGCACGCTCCTGCCGGAGCCGCCGGCGCATCATCCGCATTATGGGTTCCGCTTCGTCGATCTGTTTGCCGGTATCGGCGGTATTCGCCACGGTTTTGAAGCGATTGGCGGGCAATGCGTGTTTACCAGCGAATGGAATAAACATGCGGTGCGCACCTATAAAGCCAACTGGTACTGCGATCCTGAGCAGCATCGTTTCAATGAAGATATCCGCGATGTGACTTTGAGTCATCTCCCTGAGGTGAGCGAGGAAGAAGCCGCGCAGCATATACGCCAGACTATCCCGCAGCATGACGTTTTACTGGCCGGCTTCCCCTGCCAGCCGTTTTCTCTCGCCGGCGTGTCGAAGAAGAATGCCCTTGGTCGCGCTCACGGCTTTGCCTGCGAAACGCAGGGGACGCTGTTTTTTGACGTGGTCAGGATTATCGCCGCCCGTCAGCCGCCGATTTTTGTTCTGGAGAACGTCAAAAACCTGAAGAGTCACGATCGGGGGCGGACGTTTCGTATCATTATGCAGACGCTGGATGAGCTGGGGTACGAGGTTGCCGACGCGGCGCATACCGGGGCGGATGACCCTAAAGTCATCGACGGGCGCTATTTTTTACCCCAGCACAGGGAGCGTATTGTGCTGGTGGGTTTCCGGCGCGATCTCCAGCTGCATGAGGGATTTACCCTGCGCGATATCGCCGCTCTCTATCCCACTCGCCGGCCGACCTTTGGCGAGCTGCTGGAGCCCGCGGTTGACGACAAATTTATTCTCACCAGGGTGCTGTGGAAGTATCTCTATCGCTACGCGCGTAAGCACCAGGAGCGGGGGAACGGTTTTGGCTACGGGCTCGTCGACCCAACGAATCCGCACAGCGTGGCGCGAACGCTCTCTGCGCGCTATTACAAAGATGGCGCGGAAATCCTCATTGACCGGGGCTGGGATCGGCCTCTGGGCGAAAAGCATTTTGATGACCCTGAAAACCAGCTTCGTCGTCCGCGCAGGCTGACGCCCCGCGAGTGCGCGAGGCTTATGGGTTTTGAGACGCCGCAGGGATATCGCTTCCGTATTCCGGTCTCGGATACCCAGGCCTATCGCCAGTTTGGCAATTCCGTCGTCGTGCCGGTATTTGCGGCGGTGGCGAAGCTGCTGGCGCCGCGTATTGAACAAGCGGTTGCCAGGCGTGAGCAAGAGATTAACCATGGCCGACGTTCACGATAAAGCCACCCGCAGTAAAAACATGCGCGCGATAGGCACCCGCGATACGGCAATAGAGAAACGGCTGGCTGGGCTACTGGCGGTCGCCGGATTCTCTTTTACCGTACAGGATGTCGCGCTGCCCGGCCGCCCGGATTTTGTCGTGGCGGACTATCAGTGCGTTATCTTTACCCACGGCTGCTTCTGGCATCATCATGATTGCTATCTGTTCAAGGTTCCCGCCACAAGAACCGCGTTCTGGCTGGATAAAATAGCCAAAAACGTGGCGCGCGATCGCCGGGATATCGGGCGGCTGGCGGAGCAGGGATGGCGGGTGCTGGTGGTCTGGGAGTGCGCGCTGCGCGGGCGAAAGAAGCTCAACGACGACGCGCTGGGAGAACGGCTGGAAGAGTGGATCTGCGGCGGCGGTCAGTGCGCGCAGATCGATACTCAGGGCATAGGTGTGCTGGACGTTACTTCTGCGCCTTACAGGATGTAATTTCACGACGCGCCGGGAGCAGGTATTTGCCGAGCGTCACCAGAATGACCGCGAAGATGATAATCCCGAGCGCCAGCCACTCTACGGCAGATAAGCTTTCTCCGGCAAAACCGGTTCCCAGCAGTACGGCGACCACCGGGTTTACGTAGGCATAGCTGGTCGCTACCGCCGGTGTTACGTTACGAATCAAATACATATATGCGTTAATGGCGATAAGCGAACCGAAGATAGCCAGATAGGTGACGGCAAAAATACCGGACCACGACGGCATCTGGGTTAATTTTTCTCCGGTTAGCGTGGAAGCAATCATCAACACGACGCCTGCCGCCAGCATCTCAATGGCGCCCGCCATCATCCCCGTTGGTAGCTCGATTCGCGAGCCGTAGACGGAACCAAAAGCCCAGCTCATTGAACCGATAAGTATCAGCAGCGCGCCCCAGGGATTACCGTTCAGGTTGCCGCCGCTGTTGAGCAGTACGATCCCCGCGAGGCCAATAGCGATACCCAACCACTCAAGCTTACGGGTCGCAATACCAAAAAAGCGGCTAAAACACAGGGTGAACAGCGGCACCGTCGCGACCATGACCGCCGCAATGCCTGAAGGCACGTGCTGATGTTCGGCGAGCGTCACAAAGCCATTACCTACCGCCAGTAGCAGCACACCAATCAGCGCCGCGTTAAGCAGCGGCTTTCGCGCAGGCAGCTTATGACCGGTTGCCAGTAGCCAGGCAGTCAGCACTGCGCCCGCGGAAAGAAAACGCACGCCAGCCATCATCAGCGGAGGCCAGCTGGCGACGCCGACGGCGATAGCGAAATAGGTGGAACCCCAGATGATATACAGCGCAAACAGCGCCCCGATGAGCGGTAACAGCTGACGGGTAGACATACTTCCTCACGACGGTGCAGAGATAGAAAGGGGACGTATAGTAAACGTGAAAACTATCGTGCTGGCGAGTGCTTTAATTCGCCTGCTATGGTTAAATTTTTGTTGACTATGGACACCGGTGGGCGAAAAAGCGCTTTTGCTTCATACTTCAGGAGGAACAATCATAAATGAAGGAATGCAATTTTGGCGGGAAGTAGTCTATTAACCTTATTGGATGATATTGCCACGTTACTCGATGATATTTCGGTCATGGGGAAACTGGCAGCAAAAAAAACGGCAGGCGTATTGGGAGACGATCTCTCGCTTAATGCTCAACAGGTCACCGGCGTGCGGGCTAACCGCGAACTGCCGGTAGTCTGGGGCGTAGCCAAAGGCTCATTGATCAATAAAGTCATCCTGGTGCCGCTGGCGTTGTTGATCAGCGCTTTTATTCCGTGGGCGATTACGCCGCTGCTGATGCTGGGGGGCGCGTTTCTGTGCTTTGAAGGCGTCGAGAAGGTGCTGCACAGCCTGCAGGCGCGCAAACACAAGGAGGATCCGCAGGTTCGCCAGCGGCGGCTTGAGGCCCTGGCGAACCAGGACCCTATGGCTTTTGAACGGGATAAAGTGAAAGGGGCGATACGCACCGATTTTATTTTGTCGGCTGAAATTGTCGCCATCACGCTTGGGATTGTGGCGGAAGCGCCGTTATTGAATCAGATCCTGATTTTATCCGGCATCGCGCTTCTGGTGACGGTGGGGGTCTACGGTCTGGTGGGGATCATCGTCAAGCTGGATGATATGGGCTACTGGCTGGTGGAGAAAACCAGCTCGCTGGCGCAGTGGACAGGCAAGGCGTTGTTGGCGATCGCGCCCCGTCTGATGAAAGTGTTGTCCATCGTTGGCACTCTGGCGATGTTCCTGGTGGGCGGCGGTATTGTGGTCCACGGTATTGCGCCGCTGCACCACGCTATTGAAAATCTGGCCCATGGACAGAACGGGGTCATTGCCTCGCTGCTGCCAACGGGCGCCAACCTGGTGCTGGGATTCATCATTGGCGCCATCGTGCTGGCTGGAGTGAAAGCGATTGCCGCTCTGCGTCGTCCGGCAAAGTAAATGTGCTCCTGGTCATGCAAAGTGGTTCAGCTTCGTCTATGTTAAATCTGTTTCTTCCTGATACCGGAGGCAAAAATGGTCTTGTTGGTCAGTGATGAAGTCAGGCGTAAAAGCGGTGGCCCCCGAATGGTCGTTACCGGGTTCGCCAACGGCATGGTTGAATGTCGCTGGTATGACGGTTACGGCGTTAAGCGCGAGGCGTTTCGTGAAGATGAACTTATTCGCGGAGGGGGAGGGAAGCTGAACCGCTCCTGACCCGTTATCAGCGCCCGGCATTCGTCGGGCGCTTTCATATTAATGGTTGTTTTACGAACAGGGAGCGTGGATGACGTTTGCTTCTTTAACCGTGCTGCGAGAAAACGATGGATAAGCTGATGTGGGTGAAAAAATTGCGCCAGATTTTAAGCCCCGGATATGTGGTTAACCTCTGTTTTTTTATCGTCTTCTGCTTTTCCACGTTGTTGATATGGCGTGAGATCAAGGTCCTTGAAGAAGCCTACGTCGCAAACCAGCGCAATAATCTTGAAAACGTTTCCCATGAGTTCGACAGCCTGCTGCAGTTTAATATCGACAGAATGATTTTTTTTCGTAACGGGATGCAATCGGCGCTGGGAACGCCGCTGGATTTTGTCGTATTGCGCAAGGCGGAAGAGGATTATTTAAAGAAGCGGCATGATCCCCTCTGGTCCGTTGAGATTCATAACCGGCGGACGCTGCCGGTCTATGGCGTTGCCGATGCATTTGTCGACGGCGACGCGCTTCTCTCTCGCGATAATTCCTTTTCCGGCAATGAGCTCATGGCCACTCTTGAGCTGGGCTATATGCTGCGTCTGGCTAATAACAACCGTGGTTTTGCGAAACGCATGCTGTACGTGTCGCGTAATGGCTTTTTTACCACCACCGAGCCGCTGAAGAATGCGACACAGGCGCTGGCGCTGTATTCGCGGGCGACAAGCGCCCCCTGGTTTACCCGGCAAACGCAGAGGAATAATCCTGCTCGCGGCATCGTGTGGCAAACCTTTCCCGATGAGGCGTCGCAGCACGAAATGCAGGTGGTGACGGCGTCTATTCCGCTTGATTTCCAGCGCTATTGGCTCGGCGTACTGGCAATGGATTTCTCGGTACAAGAGATGAAAACGTTTCTGGTCAATGCGATTAAAACGGGCGAAGAGGGCGAGTACCAGCTTTACGATAATCAGCTCAATTTGATTGCCTCTTCCGCGCCGGGCAACGTACTAACGCTGCTGTCGCCGCGGGAACAGGAGATGCTGAGCCGCGCGTCTTCTCATGAGAATCAGGGGGGGATTCGCCTGGTCACGCGTTATATCAGTTGGGAAAACTTACGCAATTTTGATGGGGTACTGATCCGTATCCATACGATCCGGGAAGGCGTCCGCGGTGACTTTGGCAGCATCACCATTGCTTTAATGCTGATGTGGCTCATGTTCACGCTGATGTTGATGATCTCCTGGCTGGTGATCCGCCGAATGGTGCGCAATATGAGCGTGCTGCAGACCTCCCTGGAGTGGCAGGCCTGGCACGATGCGTTAACCCGCCTATTAAACCGCGGCGCGCTGTTTGAACGCGCCACTGCAGAAACTCGCCTGAGCGAGCGTTTAAAGCGGCCCGTTGCGGTGATTCAGCTCGATCTGGATTATTTCAAAAGCGTTAACGACCTGTACGGCCATCACGCGGGCGATCGCGTGCTGTCGCTGGTGGCCAGTACTATCGCCAGCCATATTCGGCAAGGCGATCTTGCGGGGAGAGTTGGCGGGGAGGAGTTTTGTATTGTGCTGCCGAATACCGCGTTAAAAGAAGCGAAGGCGATTGCTGAACGGATCCGTATCCGGATCAATAGCCGCGAAATTTTGCTGGGTAACAGCACGTCTTTGCGTATTACCGCTTCGTTTGGGGTGAGCTGTAGCGAGGATTCGGGTGAGTATAACTTTGAAAATTTGCAGTCTGTTGCCGATCATCGCCTGTATCTGGCCAAGCAAAACGGACGCGATCGGGTCTGCGCCGAAGGGTAAAATTAATTCCTCATGTAAATAAATTGAATTGAAATCATCCACTACGGTTATTTTAGTGAGATTATTCTTAAAAAACGTTTGGCGGCGATCGGACGTTCGTGGAAGAACAAATGTCTGTAGTCCTTGCCTGGCGAGCGTTGCCGGCGTGAGGGGGAAGGTAAGCCACATTTTTCAATAATTTGCTTCATGAATGTTTGTTGTCATGCAAAATAATTGAGGGTAATGTTTGTAGCGCATCGGATATCCTGGTGTAACGAATTTTCAAGTGCTTCTTGCATTAGCAAGCTTCATCCCGACTCCTGCGAGTCGGGATTTTTTTCGCTCAGAATTCAGCGGTTGGCTTCCGTGATGCTGAAATCATGGATATCGAGCTCAAAGGCCTCAGCCAGCTCGCGCCAGGTGTGGTAACCCCGGCCATCAATACTGACGTGGTGGGGATCGTCTTGCGTACGCTGAACTTCACTTTCGCTGATTTCATTAATCGCCGCCAGCAGGGCGTCAACGTCTACGCTTCCTGCGCCTTGATTTTCTTTGGCGGTTTTCATTGCGGGTACCTCGCTTAACTCAGACAGGGCTATTTAAGTATAGTCGGTCTACAAAAACAGCAGTTACCGGGCAGGACACTGCGCGATCGGCAGTTTTGTTCTACACTGGCTCAAAAATAGAGGAGATGAGTTATGCAGGTAAACGATCGTGTCACGGTGAAGACCGATGGTGGCCCACGTCGATCGGGTGTTGTACTGGCGATAGAGTCGTTTAGCGAAGGCGTAATGTACCTGGTTTCGCTGGAAGATTACCCGCTCGGGATCTGGTTTTTTAATGAGAACGGTCATCCCGACGGTATTTTCGTTGAGCGGGACGAGTGATTTGCCTCAAGTGAACTGGCGGCAGCGGCCGCCAGCGTCTTTCAACGCAGGTTGACGTGAATTCCGGAGGTGATGTTTTCAGCCAGTCGTACGATATGATAAATCACCTGTTTGTTGTGGGTATGAATTTTCTTTTTAATATTGCCCTTATGCGATGAGACGGTTTTGGCCTTAATGTTCATCTGCGCTGATATGTGCGAGGTTCCGTGCCCGGCCATCCACATCTGCAGCATATTTGATTCGGTCTGGCTTAAGGACAGCGTGGGGATATTAATCCGGGTGGGACGATAGTTCTCATATTTCAGGCGGATGGCAAGGATGTCGTCCAGGTCTTTTTCGGTCAGTGATTTAGAGCAGATAAGTAAGTTTTTGCGCACCAGCAGGTAGTGATCGAAATGTATATTCGCCAGCGACATAAAGATAACAAATAGCGTCGCAGGATACTGGCTAATGATTTGCCGGATAAGCTGGTTGCTCTCTTCATGATGAATAAAGCAGTCTTCGTTGATAAATACCACCGTAGGGCGGCTAGTCTCGCAGAGAGCCTTCAGGCTCGGCGCACTGTGTACTTCAGTGATATCGCGCTTCCTTACCCCTCTGCCCGTCAGGTACCCGGTTAATCCCAGCCGGGTGAAGCTGCACAAATCCATGATAATCGTTGACATGACCCATCCTCAATCAACACGTAACGATAATTTATTCCTCGCTGACAAGCGCGATGAAGTCCATTTTGTTAGCAATAAAAAACGACTGCTGCCGTGGAACCATTAGGCAGCCTGAACTATTCCGTAATAAGCCCCATAATTTGCCAGGAATATTCTCAAAGTAAAGGCTACAAATCGCTATGTGGAGGAAATAAAAACAATAAATACCCGTCATATATAAGTTTGCCATTTTAGCGGCTTTTTAAAATAGGATTATCCTTATATTGAATGGTTAAAATAACACCTGCTGATTTATGGGTTTTATTCGATGGGTTAGAATAACTTAACATTTGAAGGCTATTTTTTACCATATTGGGTGTGCCCGACGTTCGCCCTGCTGCGCTGTTGCCGAATCGCGAAGGGTGGCGAGCTTAACGCTTTAATGCCACAATGTTTTTTTATCGGTGTGTGGGATGGATGATGAAAAAGATAGTGTTTGCTGGCGCTCTGCTGGCCCTGGCCGGCTGTGTTCAGGTTGATAGCTACAGCGAGGTTGTTAAAGCGCCAGCGCCGGCTGGGCTGGAAGGATACTGGCAATCGGCCGGCCCGCAGAGTGAAATGATGAGCCCGGATGCGATTGCGAGCCTGATCGTCACCAAAGAGGGCAATACCCTTGACTGTCGCCAGTGGCAGCGGGTTATCGTCCTGCCGGGTAAATTAATGAAGCGTGATGATGCGGTTTATAACGTCACCTCCGCGTTGGATGTTTATCCGATTGAGCGCGAAGGCGATACCCTGAGCTACGACCGGATGACGCTCAAGCGGGTGGATCGTCTCACCCCGGAGTGTGAACAGGCATGGAAAAAGGCCTCGGCTGATAAAAGCGGGCAATAAGCTTTTTGCGGGCTGAAACCCTTCTCAGCCCGCGGTGTTTCTCTGTATTTTATAGCACCTCTTCGATAACCCAGACGCTGACGCTGCCGCCGTTACAGGTAAAAACCCCGTTTCCTTCATCGTCGGTTTCAATCACTTCCTCGCGGTTGCCGAGAAAATCACGCCAGCGTTTATTACGGTAGTTTTCCCCCAGAGGAAGCGTTTTTTCTCCGTCGTCACCGTTGGAAAGCACCACCACGCAGCCCGGATCCTCTTCGGTACCGCTGCGGCTGAAAGCGATACAGTTCGGATGATCGAACCACAAAGTTTGTACGCCGTGAGCAAAACGCTGACGGGCATCGATCAGTTCGTGTAATTGCTCAATAACCGGCATCTCAACGGCGTAGGTCTCGCCGTCGCCGCCGGTATCTTCGTAGCTGGCGCCGAACAGGTCGGCATAAAAGACGGACGGAACGCCGTTTTCACGTAACAAAATGAGCGCATAAGCCAGCGGTTTGAACCAGGCCTCAACCGGCGCCTCCAGCGCCTGCAGCGGCTGGGTATCATGGTTGGTCACCAGGGTTACGGCGTGGAACGGGTCGGCTTCCACCAGGGTGCCGCTAAAAATCTGGCTCATGTCATAGTCGCGTCCCTGCCGCGAGGCTTCATGGAATTTCATCTGCAGCGGCGCGTCAAAGAGCATCGTCTTACCGTCAACCATGTCGATATACTGCTGGAGCTTATCGACTTCATGCGACCAGTATTCCGCCACGATAAACAGCGGCTTTGTCGCCACCTCCTGGACGTGGTCAATCCACTCTTTATAAAACCAGGCGGGGATATGTTTAACCGCATCGAGGCGGAAGCCATCGCAGCCGGTCTGTTCCATCACCCAGCGGGCCCAGTACTTAATCTCCTCGGTTACCGCCCGATTGCGAAAATCGATATTTTCACCCATCAGGTAGTCGAAGTTACCCATTTCATCATCAACCTGATCGTTCCATCCCTCTCCGGTATAGTCGTTGACGATTTTAAACACGCCATCTTCATCAGGATTCTCAATATGGTCGATGCCGCTGAAGCACTTATAATCCCAGATGAATTCAGAGTATTTGCCGGCGCGTACCGGGAAGGTGTAGCGCGTCCAGGCTTCACATTCCACAATCTCCTCGGCGATTTGCGTGCGGTCGTTTTGATCAACCCGCTGAATACGTACCGGCTCTTTTTCATCCGCGCCCATTTTATGGTTGACCACTACGTCAAGGAGTACGGCGATATCGTGCTGGCGCAGGGCGGATATGGCGGCCAGAAGCTGGGCTTTATCGCCATATTTTGTGGCGACAGACCCCTTCTGGTCGAATTCGCCGAGGTCAAACAGATCGTAGCAATCATAACCGACAGAGTAGCCGCCGGAGGCGCCTTTGTAGGCAGGAGGCAACCAAATCATGTTAATGCCGATTTCGTTGAGGTTTGGCGCCAGGGCTTCGACTTCACGCCATAACTCGCCGCCGGTGGGGTAGTACCAGTGAAAGCACTGCAGTAACGTGGGGTTTTTCATCTTCCATGCTCCATACGTCATCAAGCTGACCATTGCAGTATGAGAGATATCCAGCAAAATGGAGATGTTTTCGATACGTTTTCACTATGCCCTAAAAGGCATCATATATAATAATTTGGAATAAGATGTAGCGTATCGATGTTGGTGACTAAGGTTAAACGCCTTACACTACAGCAAAATATCACTCTTTTAGGGGTATCTATGAAATTAGCACTTCTGGGTCGTCAGGCGCTGATGGGCGCAATGGCCGTCGTATTAATGACCGGCGTCAGCGTAAAAACCTTTGCTGCTGAAAATCTGCTTAATCAGGTTAAAGAACGCGGCACGCTACGCGTGGGTCTGGAAGGGACATATCCGCCATTCAGCTATCAGGGAGATGACGGTAAGCTGACCGGCTTCGAGGTGGATTTTGCTAATGAACTGGCGAAACATCTGGGCGTGAGGGCTGACCTTAAACCCACTAAATGGGACGGCATGCTGGCTTCGCTGGACTCTAAACGTATCGATGTGGTGATAAACCAGGTCACTATTTCCGATCAGCGTAAGCAAAAATATGACTTCTCGACGCCGTACACCGTTTCCGGGATCCAGGCGCTGGTGAAAAAAGGTAACGAAGGCGTGATTAAAACTGCAGCCGACCTGAAAGGTAAGAAAGTTGGCGTCGGCCTGGGGACCAACTACGAAGAGTGGCTGCGCCAGAACGTACAGGGCGTCGACATTCGGACTTATGATGATGACCCGACGAAATACCAGGATCTGCGCGTAGGGCGAATTGACGCCATCCTGGTTGACCGTCTGGCAGCGCTGGATCTGGTGAAGAAAACCGGTAACACCCTTGCCGTCACCGGTGAAGCCTTCTCTCGCCAGGAGTCCGGCGTCGCGCTGCGCAAAGGTAATGAAGACCTGCTGAAAGCGGTTGATGGCGCCATTGCGGATATGCAAAAAGACGGCAGCCTGAAGGCGCTGTCGGAAAAATGGTTTGGCGCTGACGTCACGAAGTAACGGCCAGCGGTGAAAAAAGGCGCTCCTGATAGCGCCTTTTTTTATTTCGCGCGTCACAGCGTGCATAATAAAGGATAATTCAGTCAGGAGGTCTTATGTCACTGCAAAATTTAACCCTATTCCCGCGTCTGGAACTGATTGGCGCGCCGACGCCGCTGGAATATCTGCCGCGCTTGTCCGATTACCTTGGCCGCGAAATTTTTATCAAGCGCGATGATGTGACCCCGCTTGCGATGGGGGGCAACAAGCTACGTAAGCTTGAATTTCTGGCTGCCGATGCGCTGCGAGAAGGGGCGGATACCCTGATTACCGCAGGAGCTATCCAGTCCAACCATGTGCGCCAGACGGCGGCGGTGGCGGCTAAGCTGGGCCTGCACTGCGTGGCGCTGCTGGAGAATCCAATGGGTACCCGGGCTGAGAACTACCTGACCAACGGTAACCGCCTGCTGCTTGACCTGTTTAATACTCAGGTCGAAATGTGCGACGCGCTGACCGATCCTAATGCTCAGTTGGAAGCGCTGGCGACCCGCATTGAAGCTCAGGGCTATCGTCCGTACGTGATTCCGGTTGGCGGTTCGAACGCGCTGGGCGCGCTGGGCTATGTGGAGAGCGCGCTGGAAATTGCCCAGCAGTGCGAAGGGGCGGTCGAGCTCTCCTCCGTGGTCGTCGCCTCCGGCAGCGCCGGTACGCATGCCGGCCTCGCCGTGGGACTGGAGCAGCTGATGCCCAATGCCGAGCTTATCGGAGTGACCGTATCGCGCAGCGTGGCTGACCAGCTGCCAAAAGTGGCTGTGCTGCAGCAAGCGGTGGCAAATAGCCTGGAACTGGAGGCAAAGGCCGGTATTCAGCTGTGGGATGAGTACTTTGCGCCGGGTTACGGAATACCGAACGACGAAGGGATGGCGGCGGTGAAGCTGCTGGCGCAGCTGGAAGGTATCCTGCTGGATCCGGTGTATACCGGGAAGGCGATGGCCGGATTGATTGATGGTATCAGCCAGAAGCGCTTTAAGGATGAAGGCCCAATACTGTTTGTTCACACCGGCGGCGCGCCTGCGCTGTTCGCCTATCATCCTCATATCTAATGCAGAACACATAGAATGCAAGAGAGTATCCAACTGGTTATTGATTCCGCGCCTTTTCTGCTGAAGGGCGCGGTATTTACGCTACAGCTCAGCATTGGCGGCATGTTTTTTGGCCTCGTGCTGGGGTTTATTTTGGCGCTGATGCGCATGTCGCCCGTCTGGCCGATTAAATGGCTGGCGCGGATGTACATCTCCATCTTTCGCGGAACGCCGCTGATTGCGCAGCTGTTTATGATCTATTACGGCTTGCCGCAGTTCGGCATCGAGCTGGATCCTATTCCCGCGGCGATGATCGGCCTGTCTTTAAACACTGCGGCCTACGCGGCGGAAACGCTGCGCGCAGCGATTGCCTCCATTGATAAAGGGCAGTGGGAGGCCGCGGCGAGTATCGGTATGACGCGCTGGCAGGCAATGCGCCGCGCGATTCTTCCTCAGGCCGCGCGCGTGGCGTTACCGCCGCTTTCCAACAGTTTTATCAGCCTGGTGAAAGATACCTCGCTGGCGGCAACTATCCAGGTGCCAGAACTGTTCCGTCAGGCTCAGCTGATCACCTCCCGGACGCTGGAGGTATTCACCATGTACCTGGCCGCTTCGCTTATCTACTGGGTAATGGCAACGGTGCTTTCCACGCTGCAAAACTATTTTGAAAATCAGCTGAACCGCCAGGAGCGAGATCCAAAATGAGTGCGATTGAAGTCAAAAACCTGGTGAAAAAATTCCATGGCCAGACGGTGCTTCATGGTATCGACCTTGAGGTTCAACAAGGGGAAGTGGTGGCGATTATCGGTCCCAGCGGTTCGGGGAAAACGACGCTGCTGCGCAGTATTAATCTCCTGGAGCAGCCGGAAAGCGGCACGATTCGCGTAGGCGACGTGACGATCGATGCCGGGCGCAGCATCAACCAGCAAAAAACGGCCATTCGCCGCCTGCGTCAGCACGTGGGCTTTGTGTTTCAGAATTTTAATCTTTTCCCCCACCGTACGGTGATGGAAAACATTATCGAAGGGCCGGTCATCGTTAAAGGGGAGGATAAAAATGAATCCATCGCCCGGGCGCGTGAACTGCTGACGAAAGTTGGGCTTACCGGTAAAGAAAATAGCTACCCGCGTCGTTTGTCCGGCGGGCAGCAGCAGCGCGTGGCGATTGCTCGCGCGCTGGCGATGCGTCCGGATGTCATTCTGTTTGATGAGCCAACGTCGGCATTAGATCCTGAGCTGGTAGGGGAGGTACTCAATACCATTCGCCAGCTGGCGCAGGAGAGGCGCACGATGGTTATCGTGACCCATGAGATGAGCTTTGCCCGCGACGTAGCGGACCGCGCTATTTTTATGGATCAGGGGCGTATCGTTGAACAGGGTGAAGCAAAAGCGCTGTTTGCCAATCCTCAGCACGCGCGTACCCGCCAGTTCCTCGAAAAATTCCTGATGCAGTAATCGCCCCGCGCCGGCCGCATTCGCTCAGGCTTGTGCTGACGGATGCGGCCGGGCAGCGCTGAATAACCGGTTTATCAGCAAAAAAAGCATGTCCGGATGGTGGTCATAAGCAACGACGATACATCTGTCAAGGTTTTGTGCCACATCAATTGGCATAATTTTTTTAACGTATCCGGTACTTTCGCCGGACGTAGTCTAATAAATGCGGTGGCTGCCATTTTTTATACATATAAGCAGGATTTATGTGTTAGTTTTATGTATTTATAATAATGATTATCACTCAGGAGTTATTTGGTTAGTTATGAGGGACAATGATTTTTTCAGCTGGCGGCGGGAAATGCTGCAACAATTTCAGTCCGTTTCTGCAGGCGAGGGGGTTTATCATCTTCTGCAGCAGGAAGCAAAAGGGCTGGAATATGACTACTTCGCACTCTGCGTACGGCATCCCGTGCCTTTTACTCGGCCCAGGGTGACGCTGCAATCGACCTATCCTCAGGCCTGGATGGCGCATTATCAAGCCGAGAATTATCTCGCGATCGACCCGGTGCTGCGCAAGGAGAATTTCCTTCGTGGGCATCTGCCATGGAACGACAAGCTATTCCATGATACACCGGAATTATGGGACGGCGCGCGCGACCATGGATTACGCAAGGGCGTCACGCAGTGCCTGACGCTGCCGAACCATGCTCAGGGATTCTTATCCGTTTCAGGAACCAGCCATAGCCAGGGACCCTTTGCGGAAGATGAACTGGAGATGCGCTTAAGAACGCTAACCGAATTGAGCCTGCTGACGCTTTTGCGCCTGGAGGACGAGATGGTTATGCCGCCGGAAATGAAATTTAGTCGACGTGAACTGGAGATTTTGAAATGGACGGCGGAAGGGAAAACCTCGGCTGAGGTGGCAATGATTCTGTCTATCTCAGAAAATACCGTCAATTTCCATCAGAAAAATATGCAGCGAAAATTCAACGCGCCAAACAAAACCCAAATTGCCTGCTATGCCGTAGCGACGGGCCTAATTTGATCTCATGTGTTGTTCTGCGTGCCAGACGTAAGACCGGCTGTTAGTAATACCTTCAGCCGGTAATTGATTACTGACGATATGCCTGCTTAATTTGCTTAACGGTGCTGGAGAATACGGCAGCCTGAGCCTCATCTTCCATCTGCGCGATTTGTTTTTCCATTTTAATAATCACGCGGCCTGCATCAGCCTGACCCATGGCCTGCAGCATCAGCGTTATCATTGCTTTCAGACACGAAACTTCCTGTGCCAGTTCTTGGTTATTTTCCGCAGTGGAAAAATCTGGAGTGCTCATCTATATCCTCGATTGCTTTCTGCGCAATTGCGCATGACTAAAAGTGAAGGCGGCGCAGTATACCACAAGCAAAGGAAAAAAAAGGAGTGCTTGATTTCTGTTCTTTCATCCGAGTGGTGAATGATTTAATTGACTGAATAATACGTATTCATGAGATCTAAGCGTGTTAATTTTTTCGTACGCCCCGTGTTCGTGTTAATAATTGTTACATATTCAGGCACATATTTATCGCCTACGCAATGTGTTGTGTTTTTACGTAATCTGTATGATGAATGTTAAAAAATAACTGTTGTACAACTCTATGTTATGTATGGCTTTCCAGCGGGTGTGCAGACAAATTTCCATAATTGCGCAAGAAATCTTTCCCAGCACATTTTTTGGCTTTCAAAATTAGGTTAAAACCCGGTAATATGTGGGAGATAAGCTATCAGTAGCGTTATCCCTAATTCTGGAGAATATTCCTTTGATCAACGTCCTTCTTGTTGATGACCACGAACTGGTGCGCGCAGGGATACGACGCATTCTGGAAGATATAAAAGGGATTAAAGTTGCCGGCGAGGCCTGCTGCGGTGAGGATGCCGTGAAATGGTGCCGCGCGAATCCCGTTGATGTAGTCCTGATGGATATGAACATGCCGGGTATCGGCGGCCTTGAGGCTACGCGAAAAATTGCCCGTTCCGTTGCTGATGCCAAAGTGATAATGCTGACCGTGCATACGGAAAATCCGCTGCCGGCGAAAGTCATGCAGGCCGGGGCTGCTGGCTACCTCAGTAAAGGCGCCGCGCCGCAGGAGGTTGTGAATGCGATTCGCTGCGTGGCATCGGGTCAGCGTTATATCGCCTCTGATATCGCCCAGCAGATGGCGCTAAGCCAGATTGAACCGGAGAAGGCGGAGTCGCCGTTTGCCAGTTTGTCTGAGCGAGAATTGCAGATTATGCTAATGATTACTAAAGGTCAGAAGGTCAACGAGATCTCAGAGCAGTTGAATCTGAGTCCCAAGACCGTGAACAGCTACCGCTATCGTATGTTCAGTAAACTGAACATACACGGCGATGTGGAGCTGACGCACCTGGCAATTCGCCATGGCCTGTGCAATGCGGAGTCGTTAGCAAGTCAGTGAGTGATGTTTTTGATGCAAAAGCTTTCCTGAAAACAGTAACCAGCCAGCCGGGCGTCTATCGTATGTATGACGCTGGCGGTACTGTTATCTATGTAGGCAAAGCGAAAGACCTGAAAAAGCGGCTGAGCAGCTATTTTCGCAGCAACCTGGCTTCGCGTAAAACCGAAGCGCTGGTGGCGCTTATCGCCCAGATTGACGTTACCGTGACCCACACCGAAACGGAAGCGCTGCTGCTTGAGCATAACTACATCAAACTATACCAGCCGCGTTACAACGTGCTGCTGCGCGATGATAAATCCTATCCCTTTATTTTCCTTAGCGGCGATACGCATCCTCGCCTGGCGACGCATCGTGGGGCGAAGCATGCGAAAGGCGAATATTTTGGCCCGTTCCCCAACGGCTACGCGGTTCGCGAGACGTTAGCGCTGCTGCAAAAAATCTTCCCTATCCGCCAGTGTGAGAACAGCGTCTATCGCAACCGTTCGCGGCCTTGCCTGCAGTATCAAATTGGCCGCTGTCTGGGGCCGTGCGTTGCCGGACTGGTGAGTGAGGAAGAGTATGCCCAGCAGGTCGACTACGTGCGCCTGTTCCTGGCGGGCAAAGACGATCAGGTACTGACTCAGCTGATTGCCCGCATGGAAAAGGCCAGCCAGGCGCTGGAATTTGAAGAGGCAGCGCGGATCCGCGACCAGATTCAGGCCGTACGTCGGGTAACGGAGAAACAGTTCGTCTCCAATACCGGTGACGATCTGGATGTTATCGGCGTCTCGTTTGATGCCGGCATGGCGTGCGTCCACGTGCTGTTTATCCGCCAGGGTAAAGTCCTTGGTAGCCGCAGCTATTTCCCCAAAGTGCCGAATGGCACCGAACTCGGTGAAGTGGTGGAAACCTTTGTCGGACAGTTCTATTTGCAGGGCAGCCAGATGCGGACGCTGCCGGGCGAGATCCTGCTGGATTTTAACCTGGGCGACAAAACCCTGCTGGCGGATTCGCTCTCAGAGCTGGCCGGGCGCCGGGTTAACGTACAGACCAAACCCCGCGGCGATCGCGCCCGTTACCTGAAGCTGGCGCGCACGAACGCCGCGACGGCGCTGACCACCAAGCTTTCCCAGCATTCAACGATTACGCAACGTTTGCGGGCGCTGGCGACATTACTCAAGCTTCCGGCCGTCAATCGGATGGAATGCTTTGACATCAGCCATACGATGGGCGAACAGACGGTGGCGTCGTGCGTGGTTTTTGATAGCAACGGACCGCTGCGCGCAGAGTATCGCCGTTACAATATCACCGGTATCACGCCGGGAGATGATTACGCGGCGATGAATCAGGTCCTGCGTCGTCGCTACGGTAAGGCAATAGAAGAGAGTAAAATTCCCGATGTTATCCTGATCGACGGCGGTAAAGGCCAGCTTGGGCAGGCGAAGACGGTTTTTGCCGAGCTGGACGTGCCGTGGGATAAAAGTCACCCTCTGTTATTGGGCGTGGCAAAAGGCAGCGATCGTAAAGCGGGCCTGGAGACGCTATTCTTTGAACCGGAAGGCGAGGGCTTTAGTCTGCCGCCGGACTCCCCTGCGCTGCATGTGATTCAGCATATTCGCGACGAGTCGCACGATCACGCCATTACCGGCCACCGTAAGAAACGGGCAAAAGTAAAAAGCACCAGCACGCTGGAAACCATTGAGGGGGTCGGACCCAAACGCCGACAGATGCTGCTGAAATATATGGGCGGTCTGCAGGGGTTGCAGAAAGCCAGCGTCGAAGAAATTGCGCAAGTACCGGGTATATCTCACGGTCTGGCAGAAAAGATCTTCTACTCGTTGAAACATTAGGGGCTCTGTAGCAACATAGGGCTAATTTTTACTTACAACAGATAGTTACCCGTTACTATGCAATTTAATATCCCTACGTTGCTTACTCTGTTTCGCGTCATTCTTATCCCGTTCTTTGTACTGGCGTTTTATCTGCCGTTTACCTGGGCCCCTTTTGCCTGTGCGCTAATTTTCTTTGTCGCAGCGGTGACCGACTGGTTTGATGGTTATCTGGCGCGTCGCTGGAATCAGAGCACGCGTTTCGGCGCTTTCCTCGATCCGGTCGCGGATAAAGTCATGGTGGCTATTGCGATGGTACTGGTTGCCGAGCATTACCATACCTGGTGGGTGACGTTACCGGCCGCCACCATGATCGCGCGTGAAATTATTATCTCCGCGCTGCGCGAGTGGATGGCCGAACTGGGCAAGCGCAGCAGCGTGGCGGTGTCATGGATAGGCAAAGTCAAAACCACGGCGCAAATGGCCGCGCTGGTGTGGATGCTGTGGCGCCCAAATATCTGGGTTGAATGGGCGGGGATTGGTCTGTTCCTCGTGGCGGCGGTGCTGACGCTGTGGTCCATGCTGCAGTATTTGAACGCGGCGCGCGGCGATTTGCTTGATCAGTGATCGTTTCGGCGCAATTTTCAGCAAACAACACAAGGTTTTAAAAAATATCGTTGACTCATTGCGCCAGGTAAGTAGAATGCAACGCATCGAACGGCAGCACTGTCTGACAGACGATAACAAAATCAAGTAATTAGCAAATTAGCTTGATGATGCGGGAATAGCTCAGTTGGTAGAGCACGACCTTGCCAAGGTCGGGGTCGCGAGTTCGAGTCTCGTTTCCCGCTCCAGTTTACAACATCGGCATCAGCGGGTGTTCAAGCATTAAGGCGCGTTAGCAAAGCGGTTATGTAGCGGATTGCAAATCCGTCTAGTCCGGTTCGACTCCGGAACGCGCCTCCAATTTCTATCCCGAGCCCGGATGGTGGAATCGGTAGACACAAGGGATTTAAAATCCCTCGGCGTTCGCGCTGTGCGGGTTCAAGTCCCGCTCCGGGTACCATTGGGATAAAGCAGAATAATCAAAGCAATAAGCAGTGTCGTGAAACCACCTACGGGTGGTTTTTTTGTTTTTGTATTGCCATAACCTCGCTTTTGAACCTCAGCCCCACCTCATTCATTTTTGTCATAGGACAAAACCCGCTTCTGTTGTTACTCTGTGTCGGCAATCTATCATTATCTCAATAAGTGGGGATGAAATGTTTACTGGCCTCTGCGCTTTTCCTCTGACTCCGTTACATCAGCATGGCGTTGATGAAACCGCTTTTGCCCGGATTGTCACTCGCCTCGCCGAATCTGCCGTCGATGCTCTCGGCGTGCTCGGTTCCACGGGAAGCTATGCCTGGCTCAGCCGCGAGCAGAGAATGCAAGTTATCCGACAGGCCAAATCGCATGCCGGAGCGGTGCCGCTTATGGCAGGGATCGGCGCGTTGGGGACCGATCGGGTCCTTCGTCTGGCAGAGGATGCGCAGCGGGCTGGCGCCAATGCGCTGCTCCTGCCGGCAATCGCCTATCAGCCACTGACGGAAGAGGAGATTTTTGCTTTTTACCAGACCGTCACCCGCGAAGTCTCCGTGCCCGTCTGCGTTTACGACAACCCCGTTACCACGCATGTGACGACCTCGGATGCGCTTAAAGGCGCGATCGCTGCGCTGCCGGGAATCGCCTCAATTAAAATACCGGGTCCCGCTAAAAATGACGTCACACGGCGCGTTCAGAGCCTGCGGCGGCAGCTACCGGCTGAGGTGACGATCGGGATTAGCGGAGACGCCTGCGCGGCCGATGGCCTGAACGCCGGCTGCGAAGTCTGGTATTCGGTGTGCGGCGGCCTGTTCCCGCACGTCGCCAAAGAGCTGACGGCGGCCGCGACGCGGGGGGAGGCTCAGCGGGCGGAGGCAATAAGCGCCAGGCTGGAGCCGCTGTGGACGCTCTACAGAAAGTATGGCGGAAGCCTGCGGGTCACTGCCGCAGCGGCGACGATCCTCGGTATGTGCGGTGAGGATTGTTTGCCGCGCCCCCTGTTACCGCTTTCGCCGGATGCCTTTCGTGAGATTGCTGAGACGCTGCGCAGCCTGAACCTTGAGTAGCCGGGTGGTTTTCTCTCGCTATTTCCGCTACTGTAAGCGCCATTTTTTACGACGATGAGCCTGTTTATGAAAACTGGACCCCTGAACGAAAGCGAAGTTGAATGGCTGGACGATATCCTGTCGAAATACGCGGTAGAAGGCACCATCATGGACGTTGCCGAGCTTGATGGGCTGCTGACGGCCATTCTCTCCGGGCCGACGGAGATTGAACCCGCGCAGTGGCTGCTTGCTATCTGGGGCGGAGCGGATAACGTGCCGCGCTGGGCCAACGATCGCGAGCGGGATCGTTTTGTGAACCTGACGCTGCAGCAAATGAGCGATATTGCCGAGCGCTTGAGCGATTATCCCGAACAGTTCGAACCGATGTTCGGCAGCCGCGAAGAGGAAGGGCAGGAGCTCACGATTGTTGAAGAGTGGTGCTTCGGCTATATGCGCGGAGTGGGGCTGAGCGACTGGTCCGCGTTGCCGGCTGAGCTGCAGGCGGAGCTGGACGTGATTGCCCTGCACGGTACCGAGGAGCGATTTGAGGCGCTTGATGAATTATCCGCGGAAGAGTTTGTCGCCAGCGTTGAGCGAATTCGTCCTGCCGCCCTGGCGCTTTATAACTACTGGACTGAGCACGCGCAACCGGCGGAAGTTCAGCAGCCCATCCGGAATGAGGCGAAGGTGGGGCGCAACGATCCTTGCCCGTGCGGCAGCGGTAAGAAATATAAGCAGTGCTGTTTAGCCAAATAAAAGAGGGGGCCAATATGGCCCCTTCTTTTTACCCTACCGCGGGCAGCAAGCCTGCGACAATCGCAAACTGGATCGCGACGATGCCGATCCCGCAGAGCAGGACGAGCCACAGCGCCGCTGAGCCTCCTGCGACCCGCCATGCTGCATCAGGATGCTGTTTGCGGCTCTTCATGACCAGCAGCGCAGGCAGCATGAGCGCCAGCACGGCCAGCGCGACGCCCGCATAGCCTAACGCCATCACGAAGCCACGCGGATAAAATAGCGCGAACGCCAGCGGGGGCAAAAAGGTAATCAGGCCGCTCTGTATCCGTCCACCGGCGCTGTTCTGGCGTTGAAACAGATCGGCCAGATAGTCGAATAACCCAAGCGCCACGCCGAGAAATGACGTCGCCAGCGCCAGATCGGCAAACAGATGCACCGCCAGCTCAACGTGCGGTGAGGCGACCACTTCGCGGATAGCTTCCAGCAGCCCGTTAAGCCCGGCATTTTTTGCCAGCAGCGCGGTAAAGACGGGAGAGTCAATGCTGCCGAGCGTCGCCAGCTGCCAGAAAATATAGGCGACCAGGGGAATAAAGCTCCCGATGACAAATACCCGACGCAGCTTGCGAATATCCCCGCCCAGATAGCTCACAATACTGGGTATGCTGCCGTGAAAACCAAACGAAGTAAAAATCACCGGAATCGCTGACAGAGCCAGTCCCTGCTGTAGCGGCAGCGTCAGTAAATTTACCTGGTGAATATGCGGCAGCAGCAGAGCCAGCATAATGGCGAGAAAGATAATTTTTGCGCTGAACAGAAAGCGGTTAAAAAGATCGACCAGCGAGGTTCCGATACACACTACCGTCCCGCCGATCCCGGTAAAAATCAGGACGCCTGCCGCAGGAGGCAGTCGCCAGTCCAGCCACTGGTTGAGGCTGGAGGCCAGCAGCTCGCCGGCGCCGCTAATATAGGCGGCGGTGAGAGCGTACAGCAGAAACAGCATGCAAAAACCGGTAGCCCACTGCCCGTAGCGGCCGAGATAGCGCGCGGCCAGCGACCCCAGTCCCATATCAGCCGGCACGTGCTGATACACTTCCAGCAGCAATAAGGCGGTATAACACATCAGCGCCCACAGCGTTATCAGCAAACCAAACGTTACGCCGAAACCCACGCCCGCCGAGGCCAGCGGCATCGCTAACATCCCTGCGCCGATTGTAGTGCCGGCAACGATTAAAATACTACCCAGAGTGCGGTTCTTCACGCTTTTCTCTATCCATTACGGAATACACAATTAATTATGCCGCGCAGAGTATGTGAAATCAGTGAGTTCGTCAAATGAGGGTTACAGGGGGTGTAATGATAACTTTACGATGCCAGAGGTTTGCGCGAAAGCTGCGCTGGCGCAAGAATCCGCCGCCCTGGCTGGTTTATTCTTCGGCCTTTACGGGAGGGGTTATGCCATCGATTCATGGTCACGAAGTGCTGCAAATGATGATTTCATCAGGCGAGTCTTACACTGTTGCTACGCTGGAAGCGGCGATTATCGACCGTTTTGGGAAAGAGGTTCGATTCCATACCTGCTCGGCGGAAAATCTGAGCGCGGCGGAGCTGGTGGCGTTTTTGCAGAAAAAAGGCAAATTTATTGCCGCTGAGGAAGGATTTAATACGCACGAAAGTAAAATTTGCCGCCATTAATACTCATACGGCAGCGAACGCCGGGCGTCGCTGCCGTAATGATTAATTTTGTGTGTCGAGCGTTGCCAGCTCTTTATCAATAAAGTACAGGCCTTCACCGCTTTTACCGGCAAGGGTCAATTTATCAATAACGGATTTAAACAGTTTCTCTTCTTCGTGCTGCTCAGCAACGTACCACTGCAGGAAATTAAATGTTGGATAATCCTGGCTGGCCATTGCCGCATGGGCCAGTTCGTTAATTTTCTGCGTAATCAGCTGTTCATGTTCGTAGGTGACGCGAAATAGCTCATCCAGGGACGCATATTCGGCGAAAGGTGAGGCGATAGCCGTGATGCAGGGCAGGCTGCCGGTATCGGTCAGATAGTCGAACAGGCGCTGCATATGGGTCATTTCTTCCTGCGCGTGGCGACGCAAAAACGCGGCGGCGCCTTCAAAACTGTGGTAGCTGCACCAGGCGCTCATTTGCTGATAAAGCAGAGAGGAATAAAGTTCGAGATTCATCTGCGCATTCAGCTTGTCGATCATTTCAGTTTTTAGCATCAGGCTGCTCCGGAAAATAGAATTAAGGATTATTGTGCGCTCACTATAATTTGTTATTAATTTATTTGCAAAAAGTAAATTAATAAAATCATTTATTAATAATGCAAATGGGAATAACACGCATTGGCGATTTAAAAATAATGAGAATGGTTTTAATTTAATATTCTATGCGAAAAATCGTTGAGCCTAATTTAGCGGTGAAAATAGACCCGCCCGATGGCCGCGGCGGGATTAGCCTGACGCGGGTAAGGGTGGGGGGATGCCGTACCAGCCGGGGGCGGAAGTCAAAAGTGTGAGGTGAGATGCAATTTATAAAACAACTTTTCATAAAATTTGAAAGTATGTTCGTAAGGTAGTATTGTTCATAGCAACGCTAACGAACTATCGCGGGAGTGCCCGCAGAGCATTCAGGAGAGTAAAGCATGAAAATCGCACTGATGATGGAAAACAGCCAGGCGAACAAAAACGCCATCATCCTCAATGAGTTAAACGCTGTTGCTGAAGAAAAAGGCTTCCCGGTTTACAACGTCGGTATGAGCGATGAAAACGATCATCACCTGACCTATATTCATCTGGGGATCATGGCCAGTATCCTGCTGAATTCGAAAGCGGTGGACTTTGTGGTGACCGGCTGCGGTACCGGGCAGGGCGCGCTGATGTCGCTGAATATTCACCCTGGCGTGGTATGCGGCTACTGTATCGACCCTGCTGATGCCTTCCTGTTTGCGCAGATCAACAACGGTAACGCGCTTTCTCTGCCGTTTGCGAAGGGTTTTGGCTGGGGCGCAGAGCTGAACGTACGCTTTATCTTTGAAAAAGCTTTTACCGGCCGCAACGGCGAAGGTTATCCGCCGGAGCGTAAAGAGCCTCAGGTGCGTAACGCCGGGATCCTGAACGCGGTTAAAGCGGCGGTGGTTAAGGAAAACTATCTGGATACGCTGCGCGCGATCGATCCGGAGCTGGTGAAAACCGCCGTTTCTGGCCCTCGTTTCCAGCAGTGCTTCTTTGAGAACTGCCAGGATAAAGAGATCGAAGCGTTTGTGCGCCAGATCGTCGGTTAATATCCCGTCATGATGAGATGCTAAAGGCCAGCGCTGCTGGCCTTTTCTTTGGCTACTTCTTTTTGTTCGATACGCTGCTACCCGCCTCTTTGGCCAGATGCAGGCTATCAATCATGCCGACCAGGCAAATCAGCGCGATAAAAATAAACGACAGGCGGAAGCTGATGCCCGGCAGGTGAGAAAGCGTAAACCATTCGCTGAACGTTTCCCCAAGACGAATACCTATCGCGCCGAGCGTGATGCCCAGCCCCACGGCCAGCTGTGACGCGGTGCTGAACAGGGTATTGGCGTAGCTCATTTGCGCGGAAGGCACATCGGCAAACGCGAGCGTGCTGATGCCGGTAAACTGGATAGAACGGAAGACCCCGCCGAGATAGAGAATCACAAAGATCAGCCAAACCGGCGTTTGCGGCGTTAAAAAAACGCAGGCCAGCAGCGACAAAACGTTTAATGCGCCGTTAATCAGCAGCAGGCGGCGAAAGCCCAGCCAGCGGATCAGCGGCGTTGTGAGGGGCTTGATGGTTAAGTTGCCGACGAACACGGCCAGCACCAGCAGCCCCGAGTGGAAGGGGTCCATACCAAATCCGACCTGGAAAAGCAGCGGCAGCAGAAACGGCACGGCGCTAATGGAGGCGCGGAACAGGGAACCGCCGTACATGGTGACCCGGAAGGTGGGGATCTTGAGCGCATCAAGGCGCACCATCGGCCACCTGGTGCGGCGGAAGTGCCGCAGCGCGAAGAGCATGCAGCCCAGGCCCAACGCCAGCAGCGCCAGCGTCTGCCAGCCCAGAGGCTGGCGATCGCCGAGCAGCTCCATGGCGGCGACCAGGCTAACCATCGCCACCGAGGTGGCAACAAAGCCGGAAAGGTCGAAGGGGCGCTGCTCATCTTCGCGAATATTCGGAATGATACGCAGCGACAGGGCGATAGCGATAAGCCCGAGCGGCACGTTAATAAAGAAGATCCAGTGCCAGCTGGCGTAGCGGGTGATAAATCCGCCCAGCGGTGGGCCAATAATGGGCGCGACCAGCGCCGGCCAGGTCAGGGTGGCAATCGCCTTAATCAACTGGTGCTTCGGTGTGGTACGTAGTACCGCCAGCCGGCCAACGGGCACCATCAGCGCGCCGCCTATCCCCTGAAGAATACGCATCGCGACGAACACATCGACGTTGGTCGACAGCCCGCAAAATATCGACGCCAGGGTAAAAATCGCCAGCGCGAGAGTAAAGATTTTCCGCGCGCCAAAACGATCGGCGATCCAGCCGCTGGCCGGTATCAGAACCGCAAGGGTAATAAGATAAGCGCTAATCCCGATATTGAGGTCGACCGCCGTCACGACAAAATCTTTCGCCATGTCGGGCAGGGCGGTGGCTATCACCGTGCCGTCGAGAAACTCCATAAAAAAGGCGCCAGCCACCAGCAGCGCAGGTGCTGAAAAAGAACGGTCGTCCCTGGAAGAGGTGTGTGTACTCATTATTGTGTCGCTGCCATAGCAAAGAGAGCGCAGATTGGTCCGGAGCGTTCGGCTCTTCACTATCCGGTTCTGCTCATTTTGTTTAAAAATTAAATTATTTTGGTAAAAAATAGGTGATTTAGCGCACGTTTATATTGATTTTTGTGATGTAAGTCATATTATAACCATCAGGGCATTAACACCTGCATAACAAAAATGGAGTCAACCATGAAACTGCGCAAAATCCTGAAGAGCATGTTCGAAAACTACTGCAAAACCTTCAAAGACGTACCGCCTGGCGCTATGTTCTGATAAAAAAACCTGCTGCGGCAGGTTTTTTTATATCCCGGGATTTAGGGTACTATTACGCTCCTGAAAAAAGGAGTGAAAAATGTCTCAACATCTTACCGAGCACGACGAGCTGGTCTCTGACGTGGTTGCCTGCCAGTTAGTTATTAAACAGATCCTCGACGTCATTGATATCATCGCCCCCGTCGAGGTGCGCGAAAAAATGACCACCCAGCTGAAAGCCATCGATTTTGCCAGCCACCCGGCATCGGCTGACCCGGTGACCCTGCGGGCGGTACAAAAGGCCATCGCGCTGATTGAACTGAAATTCACCCCGCAGGAAGAAGCGCACTAGCGGCGTCAGCCCCGCCATCATTATGATAGCGGGGCGTTATCACCTGTTAGTGGGAGACGGCGGTTTGAACGGCGCCTTCCTGCGTATCTTTAAACAGCCTGCTGTTGCCCCAGCACTCTTCGTAACGGTGGCCGACTAAATCTTCAACGACAAGGCGAACGTCCGGTGTGATATCGGCGATCTTACCGCCTGCTTTAATACGCGCGACTTCCTGCAGCACTACCAGATGCGCCTTGCGATCGAGTTTCATCTGCTTACTGAACACAATGGCTGCCAGCGCCAGCAGAATCACGCCCGCACAAAACACCACCGCAATCGCGGTGACCGCGCTCTCTGGCTGCGTATGCGCTTTCGACTGAAAGCCGTAGAAGCTGAGGATCGCCCCCATGGAAAAGACGATAATCGAGCGCAAAATTTTACCGGAGAAGGTCATGGCTCCCGCATAGATCCCTTCGCGGCGACGGCCGGTATAGATTTCATCGACATCCGCCAAAAAGGTGTAAACGGTCCAGGGAATATAGTACACGCCGCCGGTGCCCAGGCCGAAGAGTACGGTAATGCCAAACATCAGGATGGTGGCCAGGCTTGAAGGCAGGTGGAAGAACCACAGCGAGGTGTAGAGCAGCACGGCAAAGATAACCACGCTCAGCGCCAGAATATACGGCTTACTGAAGCCTTTCTTCACGCACAGGCCGATAAACAGGGCCGTTGATACCAGCTGCAGGATGGAGTTGAGACTGTTAAGCCCGGCCACCATCGCCGGATCGTGCTGCAGCACGAATATAACAAAGTAGGTGAAGATCGAGGCAAAAAGCCACTCGGCGCCGAAGCCGCAGAGATACATGCCCAGGTGTTTGCGGAATACGCGCAGGTAAAACGTTGAGCGCATATCTTTCGCCAGCATGAGCAGAGTATTGAACAGTCCCTTTTTCTCTCCCTTGCTTATCTCCTCTTCGCGGGGACGCTCCCAGCTGCAGTACCACAGGCAGGAGATGGCCACGACAAGAATGACGCCGTAGGTCAGCCCGGTGAGAAAAAACGGGGTGGCGGATTCTTTACCATAAAGCAGGATGAACTGCCCGGGGATAAATGCCGCGAGAAAGTTGGCCAGTTTGCCGAAAATCGCTTTATAACCGGTAAGCTTCGAACGCAGTGAGAAATCGTCGGTCATTTCGGTCGCCAATGTTTCATAGGGGACCATAATCGAGGTATAAATGATTTCAAAGACGACGTAGGTGCACAGGTAGTACCAAAAGCCGAGGCCTTCTACCCACAGCAGCGGGTAGAACATCATCAGCGGAATGCCAATCAACAAAAAGAAACGGCGACGACCAAAGCGTTTACCCAGCCGCGTTTTGCCAAAGTTATCGGTGAGATAGCCCATCAGCGGGTTACTAATTGCGTCGATAATGCTGGCGACGGAAAAAATAAAGGAGGCTTCGATCAGCGTCAGCCCACAGAAGGTTGTATAAAAATAGAGCAGCCATGCGCCGCTGATCGCCAGTGCGCCGCTTCCCAGTAAATTCCCGCCGCCGTAGGCTAACTGATGGCGTAACAAAATCGGTCTTCCCTGCAGCCCCTGTGGGGCTGAAGCCGTATATCTTGCCATTAAAGTAAACTCCGTGTTTTAAATTTTTGAAACAGTGTTTTTATATTCTCAACCCGTAGTTTTAAATGTGATCCAGATCACCAATACCCTGCTAATTCCTCCGGCGGAGCAGGAATGAGATCTGGTTAAAAGTTTTTAATGCTTTTCTGGAATAAAAACGGCACCGAAGCGCCGAAAAAGAAGGGGGACAGGGAACCTGCGATTAAAGAGAGCGCTGGCCCGAACAGGCGAATTCTGATGATTTATCGCCGGCGAGCATCCGCCGGCATGGCGTTATACGCGCTGTTGACTGACCAGATCCAGCAGGTGGCTATCGGTTTGTTGTACGCTGGTTCCGGCATTTTTCGCATGACGGATTTCTTCGAGAATGGTCTCCAGCAGCATGCCATCCTGATCCTGCTCTTCAGCAAGCAGCGTCAGAAAACGCAGGGTTGATTCATCGCTTTGCGCCTTCGCCTCTTCCGCCAGGCTGGAAAGTATCGTGCTGCGCTGCTGATAATCTTCCACGGTTTTGCTAAAGAGATCTTCCAGGGACGAACATTCAGTGCCGTAGGTTCCTTCTGCTTTCACAACGGGCCAGGCGCCTGATTTTTTCATAAAATCAAAGACCCGCATCATCTGCGTGATACTGGCTTGCGCTCGGTTACGGAGAAAAGTGGCGGTACCGTTCAACCGTTGCTGAGTACACCATTCGCTCAAATGCAGATACAAATTTGAGGTATAGAACTCAAGATTCATCTGGTTATTCAGCTTTTGAACCATTCCTGGTACGGCCATACAAATATCCTTATTCACTTTGGAGGGGGCGGCGTCATATCTTGACGCATCTACATCAGGGTCGCCTTAGAAATTACGGTGCACAGAGAGAGTCCTGAGTAATAGTATTCAGGATTTCTGTACAGCCGTTTGAATTAAATTTCTTATCTCAACAAATATAGAATAGCGCCATATTTGAATTAAGAAAACTCTCAATGAGTGATATTTACATTTCGTTACAACATCCGTATTTATCTTGAAAAGAGGGTCTTTTGTAAGAACAAAGTCTGATGTTTAACGATCGCATATAAGCTTATTTTGCTGATTTTAAATGTTTTTATTTCCGCGCCTCATTAATTGATAGCAGTTCTAATGATTTTGTTGAAATTGTGTTTTAAAAATAATGATTAATAATTCTATTTTGTGGTAGCCTGCGAGTGAGAAAATGATGAGGTTAATTTAAAAAGATGCTGCTTTTGTAAACACATTATTGCTAACAGGCTATCTGAAGGAGTCGGAAATGAAAAAAGTTGCGGTGCTGCTGGCACCGGGTTTTGAGGAAGGTGAAGCGATTGTGGTGATTGATATTCTTCGCCGCTTACACCTCGATGTCGAACTGCTCTCCTGCGCCGATTCGCGCGCGGTGGTGAGCTATCACGATATCCCCATGGTGGCGGACAGCACGCTAACAGAGCGCGCCGGGATACTGTACGACGCGGTGGTTCTGCCCGGCGGCCCGCAGGGAAGCGTCAATCTTGCCGCCAGCCGGGACGTCGTGGCGTTTATTTCGGCCCACGATACCGCGGGAAAGCTGATCTGTCCGATCTGTTCGGCGGCGGCGAGAGTGCTCGGCGGCAACGGGCTGCTCAAGGGGCGACGCTACGTCTGTTCGGGAGAGTTATGGCAGCACGTCACGGACGGAGAGTACGTGGACCAGGCGGTAGTGGAGGACGGTAATTTGATTAGCGGTAAAGGCCTGGGACACGTTTTTGACTTTTCATTTACCGTAGCCGCCCGTTTATTGGGGGATGAGGCGCCCGTTCGCAATCATGCGGAGCACATTTATTGTCGCTGGTAATCTCTACAGGGATAACTCTGCTGATGATATAGAGAATATTGCTACGGCCTGCGCTAATTGTCTGACAATTAGCGCTTTTTTTATGTCATTTTTCGCTGTTTATATGCACGCAATTACTGTAATTCCGCGATGTGATTGGGCTCTCGTATGGAGAAATAATTTCCGGTTAATACTATTTAAACAACGGCACTCAGCGTTGAGATTTTTCTAATGCCTTGTTTTTCGTCCGATTAAAAATTTAAGACTTATTATTCCCTACATAAAAGCGAATTAAAGCTGGAGTTTACCATGCACAAATTTACTAAAGCGCTGGCGGCAATCGGTCTTGCCGCGGTTATGTCACAATCAGCTATGGCTGAGACGCTTAAGCTGGGTTTTCTGGTGAAACAGCCTGAAGAGCCATGGTTTCAAACCGAGTGGAAATTTGCCGATAAGGCCGGTAAAGATTTAGGTTTCGATGTCATTAAAATTGCTGTGCCCGACGGCGAGAAAACCCTGAACGCGATAGATAGCCTGGCGGCTAGCGGAGCCAAAGGCTTCGTCATTTGCACCCCGGATCCGAAGCTCGGGGCGGCCATTGTCGCCAAAGCGCGCGGCTATGATATGAAAGTGATTACCGTTGATGACCAGTTCGTCAACGCCAAAGGCAAACCGATGGACAGCGTACCGCTGGTGATGATGGCGGCCAGCGAAATCGGCGCGCGCCAGGGGCAGGAGCTCTATAAAGAGATGCAGAAACGCGGTTGGGACGTGAAGGATACCGCGGTTATGGCCATTACTTCCGACGAGCTGGATACCGCCCGCCGCCGCACTACCGGCTCAATGGACGCTCTGAAAGCCGCCGGTTTCCCGGAGCAACAAATCTATCGCGTGCCAACCAAATCTAACGACATCCCCGGCGCGTTTGACGCCGGTAACTCCATGCTGGTTCAACATCCTAATGTTAAGCACTGGCTGATCGTCGGCATGAACGACAACACCGTGCTGGGCGGCGTGCGCGCCACCGAAGGCCAGGGCTTTAAAGCGCCTGACGTTATCGGGATCGGTATCAACGGCGTCGATGCGGTGAACGAACTTTCTAAAGCGCAGGCCACCGGTTTCTATGGCTCTTTACTGCCAAGCCCGGATATTCACGGCTATAAAACCAGCGAAATGCTTTACAACTGGGTGACAAAAGACGTTGAACCGCCGAAATTCACCGCGGTAACCGACGTGGTGCTGATTACCCGCGACAACTTTAAAGAAGAGCTGGCGAAAAAAGGGCTGTAAGGCCAGTTGACCGGGCCTCTTGCCTTGGCGCGAGAGGCTCTGTACAGAAAAGCGGAGTCGTTATGCAACAGTCTACCCCTTATCTCTCATTCCACGGCATCACCATGACATTCCCGGGCGTTAAAGCGCTGTCCGATATTAGCTTTGGCTGCTATGCCGGACAGGTGCACGCCCTGATGGGAGAAAACGGCGCCGGGAAATCCACGCTGCTGAAAATTCTCAGCGGCAACTACATACCGACCGCCGGCAACCTGCAAATCCGCGGCCAGCAGATGACGTTTACCCACACCACCGAGGCGCTGAACGCCGGGGTGGCCATTATCTATCAGGAGCTGCATCTGATCCCGGAAATGACCGTGGCGGAAAATATCTACCTCGGGCAGCTGCCGCATAAAGGCGGGATTGTGAACCGGTCGCTGCTGAATTATGAAGCCGGCCTACAGCTGAAGCATCTGGGGCTGGATATCGATCCGGAAACGCCGCTCAAGTATCTCTCTATCGGCCAGTGGCAGATGGTGGAGATCGCCAAGGCGCTGGCGCGTAACGCAAAAATTATCGCCTTTGATGAGCCGACCAGCTCCCTGTCTGCGCGGGAAATCGAAAACCTGTTTCGGGTTATCCGCGAGCTGCGCCAGGAAGGACGGGTCATTATTTACGTTTCCCACCGCATGGAAGAGATCTTCGCGTTAAGCGACGCGATTACGGTATTCAAAGATGGTCGCTACGTGCGCACCTTCGACAATATGCAAGAGGTTAACCACGACGCGCTGGTACAGGCGATGGTGGGGCGCGAGCTGGGCGATATCTACGGCTGGCAGCCGCGCGAATATGGCAAAGAGCGTTTGCGTCTTGAACAGGTGAAGGCGCCAGGCGTGCGGCAGCCCGTCAGCCTTTCGGTGCGCAGCGGAGAAATCGTCGGCCTGTTTGGGCTGGTTGGCGCCGGGCGCAGCGAGCTCATGAAAGGCTTATTCGGCGGCAGCAGAATAACCGGCGGCCAGGTTTATATCGACGGGGAGGCCATTGATATTCGCAAGCCGGCTCAGGCGATTCAGGCCGGGATGATGCTCTGCCCGGAAGACCGCAAAGCGGAGGGGATTATTCCGGTCCACTCGGTGCGCGACAACATCAATATCAGCGCTCGCCGCAAGCATATTCTCGCCGGCTGCGTTATCAACAACGCCTGGGAAGCGCAGAACGCCGACCAGCATATCAAATCGCTGAATATCAAAACGCCCGGCGCCGAGCAGCTGATTATGAACCTCTCCGGCGGCAATCAGCAGAAGGCGATCCTCGGCCGCTGGCTGTCGGAAGAGATGAAAGTCATCCTGCTTGACGAGCCAACGCGCGGTATTGACGTGGGCGCTAAACATGAAATCTACAACGTTATCTACGCATTAGCGGCATCGGGCGTCGCGGTGGTCTTTGCCTCCAGCGATTTACCGGAAGTTCTCGGCGTCGCCGATCGCATTGTTGTGATGCGCGAGGGTGAGATCGCCGGAGAGCTGCTGCATGAACATGCGAATGAACAGCAGGCATTGAGCCTTGCCATGCCAAAAGTGAGCCAGGCGGTCGCCTGAGTAAGGAGTCTATGATGTCATCAGTTACCACTTCAGGTACTACCCGGTCGGCTTTTAGCTTCTCCCGCATTTGGGATCAGTTCGGCATGCTGGTTGTTTTCGCGGTGCTGTTTATTGGCTGCGTGATTTTTGTGCCTAATTTTGCCTCGTTTATTAATATGAAAGGCCTGGGGCTGGCTATTTCTATGTCCGGAATGGTGGCCTGCGGAATGCTGTTTTGCCTGGCATCGGGGGATTTCGATCTGTCGGTCGCCTCGGTTATCGCCTGTGCCGGTGTGACCACGGCGGTGGTGATTAACCTGACGGAGAGCATGTGGGTGGGGATCGGCGCCGGTCTGCTGCTCGGCGCGCTGAGCGGCCTGGTCAATGGTTTTGTGATTGCCCGCCTGAAGATTAACGCCCTGATCACCACCCTGGCCACCATGCAGATCGTCCGCGGTCTGGCCTATATCATCTCTGACGGTAAAGCAGTTGGAATTGAAGACGAGCGTTTCTTTACCCTCGGCTACGCCAACTGGTTTGGCCTGCCAGCGCCTATCTGGCTGACCGTTGCCTGCCTGATTGTCTTCGGCCTGTTGTTGAATAAAACCACCTTTGGCCGCAATACGCTCGCGATTGGCGGTAACGAAGAAGCGGCGCGTCTGGCGGGCGTGCCGGTAGTGCGGACCAAGATCATCATTTTCGTCCTTTCCGGCCTGGTTTCCGCGGCGGCAGGCATTATCCTGGCTTCACGAATGACCAGCGGACAGCCGATGACCTCGATTGGCTATGAGCTGATTGTCATCTCGGCCTGCGTGCTGGGGGGCGTATCGCTGAAAGGCGGGATCGGTAAGATCTCCTACGTGGTGGCCGGGATCCTGATCCTGGGAACGGTAGAGAATGCGATGAACCTGCTCAATATCTCGCCATTCTCGCAGTATGTCGTACGCGGCGTGATTTTACTGGCGGCGGTGATCTTCGACCGCTACAAACAGAAAGCGAAACGAGCCGTTTGATTCGTCCAACTTTTCAGTTTAATCCTAATCCGTTGCCAGCGCTCGTTGCGCTGGCAATGACTATCAAAAATGGCGAGGCTGGTCACACTGTCTATACTTACATGGCTACAATTATTTAACACCCAGCATGTTGCTGGCCATGATAAGGAGGAAACAGGGTGGCTGACCAGATTTATGTACCGCCTGCGTTAACCGGAAACTGCGCTTTTTTCTTTGACCTCGACGGTACCCTTGCCGGTATCAAACCCCATCCCGATCAGGTGGTCATTCCTGCCGATGTTTTGCAGTCGCTGCGCCAGCTCGTGCAGCAGCACAACGGCGCGGTGGCATTGATTTCAGGGCGCTCAATGGTTGAGCTGGATGAGCTTACCCGTCCTTACCGGCTGCCGCTTGCCGGTGTCCACGGGGCTGAACGCCGTGATATCAATGGTAAAACGCATATTGTCTCTTTACCGGATTCTCTCCAGAAGGCGCTCTCTGCGGAACTGACCGCGGCGCTGGATGACTTGCCGGGATGCGAACTGGAAAGTAAGGGGATGGCCTTTGCTCTGCACTACCGACAGGCGCCGGAGCATCAGCACGCGGTGCTCGCGCTGGCGCAGGCCGTCGTGCAGCGCCATCCCATTCTGGCATTACAGCCGGGTAAGTGCGTGGTGGAGATCAAACCGCGCGGAGTGAATAAAGGTGAAGCGATAGCCGCTTTTATGCAGGAAGCTCCATTCAGCGGGCGCAGGCCGGTGTTTGTCGGTGATGACTTAACCGATGAAGCGGGTTTTAGCGTCGTCAATCAACTGAGTGGCGTATCGGTCAAAGTGGGCGGCGGTGAGACCCAGGCGCACTGGCGCCTGCCGGATGTCGCCGCTGTTCATCTTTGGATTAGTAACATCGCGAATCATGGGCAACAACCAGATGCGCTAACCGACAGGAGAGATGGCTATGAGTCGCTTAGTCGTAGTATCTAATCGTATTGCCCCGCCGGATGACAAAAAGGCCAGCGCCGGTGGCCTTGCCGTGGGGATTATGGGGGCATTAAAAGCAGCCGGAGGACTGTGGTTCGGCTGGAGTGGGGAAATCGGTGACGACCAGCAGCCGTTAAAAAAAGTGAAGCAGGGGAATATCACCTGGGCTTCCTTTAACCTTAGCGAGCAGGATCACGACGAATATTACAACCGCTTTTCCAATGCCGTTTTATGGCCCGCCTTCCACTATCGTCTCGATCTGGTCGATTTTCAGCGTGAAGCCTGGGAAGGCTATCAGCGCGTCAACGCAACGCTGGCGGATAAACTGCTGCCGCTGATCGAACCTGACGATATCGTCTGGATCCACGATTACCACCTGCTGCCGCTGGCCAGCGAACTGCGCCAGCGCGGGGTCAATAATCGCATCGGCTTCTTTTTACATATTCCGTTCCCGACGCCGGAAGTCTTTAACGCGCTCCCGCCGCACGCGGAGCTGCTTGAACAGCTGTGCGATTACGATTTACTGGGTTTCCAGACCGAGAGCGATCGCCTGGCGTTTCTCGATTGCGTATCGATGCAGACTCGCCTGACGACGCGCGACGGCAAAAAGCATGTGGCCTGGGGGAAACCTTTCCACACCGAAGTCTATCCGATCGGTATCGATCCGGAAGAGATTGCGCGGAGCGCAAAAGGGCCGCTGCCGCCGAAGCTGGCGCAGCTGAAGAGCGAACTGAAAAGCGTGCAGAATATCTTTTCCGTTGAGCGGCTGGACTATTCCAAGGGGCTGCCGGAGCGTTTTCTGGCCTACGAGGCGCTGCTGGAGAACTATCCGCAGCATCACGGCAAGATTCGCTATACCCAGATCGCGCCGACGTCGCGCGGCGATGTTCAGGCCTACCAGGATATTCGTCATCAGCTTGAAACCGCGGCCGGCCGCATTAATGGCCGATATGGCCAGCTGGGCTGGACGCCGCTTTATTACCTGAACCAGCACTTTGAACGCAAGCTGCTGATGAAAATCTTCCGCTACTCGGACGTCGGTCTGGTTACGCCGCTGCGCGATGGGATGAATCTGGTGGCGAAAGAGTATGTGGCCGCGCAGGACCCGCAAAATCCGGGCGTGCTGGTGCTGTCGCAGTTTGCCGGCGCGGCGAACGAGCTGCCGACGGCCTTAATCGTCAATCCTTACGATCGCGACGAGGTCGCGGCTGCGCTGGACCAGGCGTTAACCATGCCGCTGGCCGAGCGTATTGCCCGCCATTCGGCCATGCTGGCGGTGATTAAAGATAACGATATTCATCGCTGGCAGGAGCGGTTTATTGCCGATCTAAAGGAGATTGAGCCAGGAAGTGAGGAGAGCCACTTAGCGCGCAAGGTCGCGACCTTCCCCAAGCTCGCCTGAGACGATCGCGGTTAGCGCTTTCGGCGCTAACCTTTTTCCAGACACACCAGCAGCACGTCAACGCCGCTGCTGCCCACGATATCTTTCGCCGAACAGGTGGCGCGAGAGAACAGGCTCTGGTTGTGGTTGCCGCAAATCACCAGGTCAACGCGGTGCCGCTGGCAAAAATCCTTCACATGGTGGGCAATCCCGCCGCTGGCGATAGTCATTTTCTCTATCGGGTAGTCGGCGTGGCGGGCGAGCTCGGCCAGAAAGCCGCGCGTCTCCTCCTGCATCACTTCGCGTAAATTTTCCATCATTGGCGCCGCAAACTGGTTATACAGCTCCGGGTCCGTTGCCAGGGTAATCAGGCTGACCTTCGCATTGACCGGACGGGCGATGGAGACGGCTTTCTGAATGAGGACCCGGCTTTCCGGGGTTGGCGCCACGGCGACCAGCAGATGTGAGTAGGGCATCAAGCCTCCTTGAGATACGCGAAACAACCCTTTTCTATTGTCTTTACTCCCATTCCTTAGCTTTCGCAAGGTTTATCCGCAGCGAAATAACGCGCCCAGATTTCACTCCGCCGCGCGCCATTTTGATGGTCACTTCGCAACTTTTGGTCCGATCTTTTGTATTAAAAGAAACGCTGTTTTATAAATCAGTGAGGCGCGTTCATCGACTCTTTGTGTTTTTGCCATTGAACGCTTTTGGCTGGCAAAAATGAAAAGGTAACGCCGTTCCCATGTTCTTAATGTAGCCATGTATCAACCCCCTTTTGGCTGAATGGGCCAAAACGCGGTTCGGAGTTCTCTAAAAAAAGACACAGGATTTACGGCGATGAAAACACGTAAAATCGGTTTGGTTAACTACCTTGCCTATGGATCGGGCGATTTCCTTGGTGCGGGAACGACCGCACTCACAGCAGCATGGCTGCTCTACTTCTACACCACCTTTTGCGGTCTTTCCCCTATCGAGGCGACGCTTATTTTTGCCACCGCCAGGGTTCTGGATGCGGTAATCAGTCCGCTGATGGGCTTTCTGACGGATAACTTTGGCTCAACCTGGCTGGGGAAACGTTTTGGCAGGCGTAAGTTCTTCATCCTGCTCGGCATCCCCTGCGTGTTTAGCTACTCCATCATGTGGGTAGGGGATATGGGGTTCTGGTACTACCTGCTGACCTATCTTCTTTTTGATATTGTCTACACCATGATTCTGGTGCCGTATGAAACGCTGGTACCGGAAATGACCGATGATTTTAAACAGAAAACCAAATTCTCCGGCGCGCGTATTTCTATGGCGCAGATGTCGGCGATTCTGGCTTCCTTCCTGCCGGGCGTTCTGCTGACTATCTTTGGTAAGGACAACGCCGTTTCTTTCTTCTATGCCAGCCTGGTGTTCTCGGTGCTGTGCGCCATGATGCTGACCTTCGTCTGGTTCTTTACCTGGGAACGCCCGCGTGAAGAGTGGACGGAGGCCGCGCTGCGCGCCGAAGAGGAGAAACAGAACCTGAGCCTGTCGCAGAGTCTTAACCGCCTGTTCATTGAGTTAAGTTCGACCCTGCGCATTAAAATTTTCCGTCAGCATCTGGGGATGTATCTGGGCGGCTATATCGCCCAGGATGTCTTCAATGCGGTCTTTACCTACTATGTGGTGTTTGTCCTGATGCAGGAAGCCTCAATGGCTTCTAACCTGCTCGGAACCATGGCGATCTTCCAGTTTATTGCGGTTATCGCCATGATCCCGCTGTGTATTCGCTTCGGGCCGGCGCCATCGTATCGCATGGTGGTGGTGCTGTTCGGCCTGAGTTCGCTCTCTTACGCGGTGCTGTACTACGCTGGCCTCAGCGATGTCTATTCGCTGCTGCTGCTGATATCCGCAGTGGCGGGCCTGGGCCGCGGCGGCATCAACTACGTTCCGTGGAACACCTACACCTATATTGCCGACGTGGACGAAGTGATCACCGGCCAGCGCCGCGAAGGCATCTTTGCCGGGATCATGACCCTGACGCGTAAAGCTTCCCAGGCCGGAGCGGTGATGCTGGTGGGGATCATCATGCAGATGTCGGGCTTTGTCTCCGGACAGAAAACGCAGCCCTATGAAGTGAGCCATACCATTCTGCTGATCCTCAGCGTGGGCACCTTACTGGTGCTGGCCTGCGGTTTCCTCGTTTCCCTGCGCTTTAAGCTCAATCTGCAAACCCACAGCGTCCTGCGCGCGGAAACGCTGAAAATGCGTGAATCCGGTCGCGCTCAGCCAGAACTGGCCAGCGCCGGGGATCGTGAGGTGGTGGAGATGCTGGCCGGGATGCCGTACGACGCCCTGTGGGGAAACAACAATATTGGTTATCTGAATCGGAATAAACCCGCCGCGCCAGCGCTGAAGCCGCGTTCAGCCATGAATTCGACATATAACAGAGGTTAAGGATATGAAAGTTTGGCCTGTCAAACATAGCCCACTACTGCGCCAGCCGGAGCGTTTTATCGCCCGCAATGAACTGCAGGCGCTGATTCAGAAGGTGACGCACAATCTGGTCAACATTAAGGACGAAAGCGGGCAATTTTTACTGCGGCTGGACGACGGACGCGTTATCGACACCAAAGGGTGGAACGGCTGGGAGTGGACTCACGGCGTCGGCCTGTACGGTATTTATCAGTATTACCAGCAGACCGGCGATACGGCGATGCGCGACATTATTGATGGCTGGTTTGCCGACCGCTTTGCCGAAGGCGCGACCACCAAAAACGTCAACACCATGGCGCCGTTTCTCACCCTGGCTTACCGCTACGAAGAGACGGGCAACCCCGCGTATCTGCCCTGGCTCGATAGCTGGGCGGAGTGGGCGATGAACGAAATGCCGCGCACTGAGTCTGGCGGCATGCAGCACATCACCCTGGCGGAAGAGAATCATCAGCAGATGTGGGACGACACGCTGATGATGACGGTTCTGCCGCTGGCGAAAATCGGCAAGTTGCTTAATCGTCCGCAATACGTAGAGGAGGCGGTATATCAGTTTCTGCTGCACGTGCAGAATCTGATGGACCGTGAGACCGGCCTGTGGTTTCACGGCTGGAGCTACGAGGGGCGGCATAATTTCGCCCACGCTCGCTGGGCCCGCGGCAATAGCTGGCTGACTATCGTTATTCCGGATTTCCTGGAGCTGGTGGATTTACCCGAGAACAGCGCGGTACGGCGTTATCTGGTGCAGGTGCTGAATGCGCAGATTGCGGCGCTGGCCCGCTGTCAGGACGATAGCGGCCTGTGGCATACGCTGCTTGACGATCCTGACTCCTATCTGGAAGCGTCGGCGACCGCCGGTTTTGCTTATGGGATCCTCAAAGCGGTGCGCAAGCGCTACGTGAGCCAGGCGTATGCGGAGGTTGCGGAAAAAGCGATTCGCGGCATCGTGCAGAATATCTCAGCGCAAGGGGAGCTGCTGCAAACGTCGTTCGGTACCGGCATGGGTTCGAATCTGGATTTTTATCGCGACATTCCGCTGACGTCGATGCCGTATGGCCAGGCGATGGCGATCCTGTGCCTGACGGAGTATCTGCGGAAGTATTTCTGAGAAGGGCGGAATTTCCCCGGTGGCGCTTACGCTTACCGGGGATACAATGATGCTGCAGGTCTGATGAGCGTGGCGCCATCAGGCGTTATAAACCAAACCCGGCTTTCGCCGGGTTTGGTTTTACATCCGTTCTACGGTTTCGATACCCAGGGTATCCAGACCCAGCTTCAGCGTTTTCGCCGTCAGCAGCGCCAGCTTCAGGCGGCTGTTGCGCGTCTCTTCGCTTTCGGCGCTCAGGATCGGGCAGTGCTCGTAGAAGCCGGAGAACAGACCCGCCAGATCGTACAGGTAAGAACACATCACGTGCGGCGTGCCTTCACGCGCGACGACCGTCAGGGTTTCTTCAAACTGCAGCAGACGGGCTGCCAGCTGGGCTTCGCGATCTTCGGTGATGACCACCGGCGCCGCCGCCAGCGCGCTTTCATCGATATCCGCTTTGCGGAACACGGAGAGCACGCGGGTATAGGCATACTGCATATAAGGCGCGGTATTGCCCTCAAAGGCCAGCATGTTGTCCCAGTCAAAGATGTAGTCGGTGGTGCGGTTTTTAGACAAGTCGGCATATTTCACCGCGCCGATCCCGACCGCGTTCGCCAGTTTTTCCAGCTCATCGGCGGGCATCTCCGGGTTTTTCTCCGCCACCAGACGGCGCGCGCGCTCCAGCGCTTCGTCCAGCAGGTCGGCAAGCTTCACGGTACCGCCGGCGCGGGTTTTAAACGGTTTGCCATCTTTGCCGAGCATCATGCCGAACATGTGGTGCTCCAGCGGGACGGAATCCGGCACGTAGCCGGCTTTACGCACGATGGTCCACGCCTGCATCAGGTGCTGGTGCTGGCGAGAGTCGATGTAGTAAAGCACGCGGTCAGCATGCAAATTTTCGTAGCGGTATTTTGCGCAGGCGATATCGGTGGTGGTGTAGAGATAGCCGCCATCCTTCTTCTGGATGATAACGCCCATCGGTTCGCCTTCCTTGTTTTTGTACTCATCAAGGAACACCACGGTCGCGCCTTCGCTTTCTACCGCCAGACCTTTGGCTTTCAGATCGGCAACGATACCCGGCAGCATCGGGTTATAGAGGCTTTCACCCATCACGTCGTCGCGGGTCAGGGTAACGTTGAGGCGGTTATAGGTTAACTGGTTTTGCGACATGGTGATGTCGACCAGCTTGCGCCACATTTCGCGGAAGTACTCGTCGCCGCCCTGCAGCTTAACGACATAGCTGCGCGCGCGCTCGGCGAAGGCTTCATCTTCATCGTAGTGTTTTTTCGCTTCGCGATAGAAACCTTCGAGGTCGGCCAGCGCCATTTCACCGGCGTTTTCCTGCTGCTGTTTTTCCAGGTACGCGATGAGCATGCCGAACTGGGTGCCCCAGTCGCCCACGTGGTTAGCGCGGATCACTTTATGGCCGAGAAACTCCAGCGTACGCACCGCGGCGTCGCCAATAATGGTGGAGCGCAGATGGCCTACGTGCATCTCTTTCGCCACGTTCGGCGCGGAGTAATCGACGACCACCGTCTGCGCCTGCGGCTGAGCCACGCCCAGACGTTCCGATTTCAGCGCGCTGCTGACGTTTTCCGCGAGGAAGGCCGGATCGAGGAAAATATTAATAAAGCCAGGGCCGGCGATCTCTACCTTATTGGCAATCCCGCTCAGATCGAGATGAGACAGTACCTGCTCTGCAAGTTGTCGCGGCGCCATGCCCAGTTTTTTGGCAACGGCCATCACGCCGTTGGCCTGATAGTCGCCGAACTGGACTTTTGCTGACTGGCGGACCTGAGGTTCGCAATCGGCAGACGCGCCTGCCGCGATCAGGGCCTGACTGACTTTTTCTGAGAGAAGAGCCTGAATATTCACCGAAACACCTTACGTTAACACGCCGTCACCCTGATGGGGCGGCGCGGGAATGTGGACAAATTAGGGCAGGAGTATACTGCATTTGCACCCACGCGTCAGCACCGCGCGGAGGTTGCTGAGCCTCGCGCTCAACGAATAACCGTTCGCGGGACGCTGCCGGCGATTGCCGGTTGGTCGGTCGCGGAAAACGCGATAGATTAGCGCTTTTTAGCGAGTACCGAGGCTTACGATGGCGAACTGGCAGCAGATAGATGAACTGAACGATATTTCCGCGGACCTGCCGCGCTTTACCGAGGCGCTGAACGCGCTTGCTCACCGGCTCGGTCTCGATATTACGCCCCATGACGCCGACCATATTTCCCTGCGCTGTCACCAGAACGCTACGGCGGAGCGCTGGCGTCGCGGCTTTGAACAATGCGCTACTCTGCTGTCGGAAAATGTCATTAACGGTCGACCCATCTGCCTGTTCAGGCTGGATGAGCCGGTGGTCGTGGCGCACTGGCGTTTTAGCATCGTTGAACTGCCGTGGCCGGGCGAAAAGCGCTATCCGCATGAAGGCTGGGAGCATATTGAAATCGTTCTGCCGGGCGATCCTGAAACGCTCAATACCCGCGCGCTGGCGCTGCTTTCCGATGAAGGGCTGGGCCAGCCGGGCATTTTTGTGAAGACCAGCGCGCCGAAAGGAGAGCGTGAGCGTTTACCGAATCCGACCCTGGCGGTAACGGATGGCAAAGTGACGATCAAATTTCACCCGTGGTCGATTGAGCAAATTGTCGCCAGCGAACACGCTGAACGATAACAGTGTGAAGCGACGCGGCGTCTGCCGGAAGAAATCGTGACATTCTGTAGTGCCTGCCCTATCGACGGAGAGAAGAATGACCTTACTGGAAGTCTGTTGTTACAGCATGGAGTGCGCGCTGGAGGCCCAGCGCCGGGGCGCCGATCGTATCGAGCTATGCGCCGCGCCGCAGGAGGGAGGGCTGACGCCTTCGCTGGGGGTACTGAAATCGGTGCGTGAAGCGGTGACCATTCCCGTTCATCCAATTATTCGCCCGCGCGGCGGTGATTTTTGCTATACCGCCGGCGAATTTGCCGCGATGCTTGATGATGTGGCCGCGGTGAAGGATCTCGGTTTTCCCGGCATGGTGATCGGCGTTCTGGACGCCGACGGTCGGGTGGATAGGGCGCGAATGAAAAAAATAATGGCGGCGGCGGGAACCCTGGCCGTCACCTTTCATCGGGCCTTTGATATGTGCGCCGACCCGCGCCAGGCCAGCGCTGAGCTGGCTGAACTCGGCGTTCAGCGTATCCTGACTTCGGGCCAGCAGTCTTCAGCCGAAAAAGGAATTTCATTAATCAGGGAACTTATTTCCCAAAGCGATACTCCTATTATTATGGCCGGTGCAGGCGTCCGCGCCGCCAACCTGCCGCTATTTTTGCAGTCAGGGGTAAAAGAGGTGCATACCTCGGCAGGCCAGTGGTTACCGTCCCCGATGCGCTTTCGCAATCCCGGACTGTCGATGTCTACGGATGCCGAAGCAGATGAATACTTACGCTACGCCGTCAATGGCGAAGCGGTAGCGGAAATGAAGAAGATTATTTCCGCACAGAGAGATTAAGACCCTAAATAATTCGAGTTGCGAGAAGGCGGCGACGCAGGGGATCCACAGGAGCTTACTCAAGTAAGTGACTGGGGTGAGCGAGGAAAGCCAACGCACATGCAACTTGAAGTATGACGGGGATAAACCGTTTTTTGCTGCACATCATGTCGCCCAATATGATGATTGCCCGTACCAGGCCCCTGCCCATTAAACAGGGGCCTTTTTTTATCCTGAAAACGCGTTAGCCAGGCTGCTTGTCGGCCCGCTTTTTCGCCGCCAGCGACTGTTCTGTTTCCGGTTTGGTGGCAATAAGCACCGCGCGCAGCGGGGCAGGGTAGCCTTCGCGGGTTTTGCTGCTGTCCTGCGGATCGAGGAAGTCGGCCAGCGACTCGGTGGTCATCCACTCGGTGCGGCGCTGCTCTTCGGTGGACGTCACGCAGGCGTCGACGATGCGTACATCGATAAACCCGCATTTCTCCAGCCACTGCTTTAGCGCGGCGGCAGAAGGGATAAAGTAGACGTTGCGCATCTGCGCATAGCGATCGCCCGGCACCAGCACGGTATTTTCGTCGCCCTCGACGACCAGCGTCTCCAGCACCAGCTCGCCGCCGGGAACTAGCTGATCTTTGAGCTGCCACAGGTGATCGAGCGGGGAGCGGCGGTGGTACAGCACGCCCATCGAAAAGACGGTATCAAAGGCGTTCAGCGCCGGAAGCTGCTCAATGCCCAGCGGCAGCAGATGCGCGCGCTGATCGTTGCCCAACAGTTTTCGCACCGCTTCAAACTGGCAAAGGAACAGCTGGGTGGGATCGATGCCCACCGCCAGACGAGCCCCGGCGCCAATCATACGCCACATGTGGTATCCGCTGCCGCAGCCGACATCAAGGATGGTACGTCCGGTGAGGTCGGAAAGGTGCGGCAGTACGCGTTCCCACTTCCAGTCGGAACGCCATTCGGTATCGATATTCACGCCGTAAAGCGACCAGGGCCCTTTACGCCACGGCATCAGATTCTTCAGCAGGTTTTCAATCCGCAGACGCTGACCGTCACCCAGCGGCGTTTCGCTCTCCGCAGTGACGCTATGCAGCAGATCCAGACGGTAGGGCGAAAACTCGGGCAGAAACTCGACGGCCCGCTCCCATTCCCGGTATTTCCCGTGCAGCGCGTCACGCTGCCAGGCCGCCACCTGGGCGGGCAGCGTCACCAGCCAGTGCGACAGCGGGCTTTTGGCAATCAACTGATAAAAGTTGCTGAAATCAATCATGCCTGGTCCCCGGATTTTACGGCGATTAACGATCCGAAGTTAAAGCACTGGAACCACAGTTCGGCATGTTCGAAACCGGCCTTGCGCAGGCGCGCTTTGTGGGTTTCGACGGAATCGGTGAGCATCACGTTTTCCAGCATGCTGCGCTTTTGGCTGATTTCCAGCTCGCTATAGCCGTTGGCGCGTTTGAAATCATGATGCATGTTGAACAGTAGTTCGCCGACGTTGTCATCTTCGAAGCTGAATTTTTCCGACAGCACCAGCGCGCCGCCCGGATTGAGTCCCTGATAGACCTTATCAAGAATGGCCTGGCGTTCGCCCGGTTCGAGAAACTGGATGGTGAAGTTCAGCACCACCATCGAGGCGTTTTCTATCGTGACGTGGCGAATATCGCCTTCAATCACTTCGACCGGCGTCGGCGCCTTATAGGCGTCAATATGGCGACGGCAGCGTTCGACCATGGCCGGCGAATTATCAACGGCGATGATTTTGCAGCCGGCATGCGCAATATTGCGGCGCACGGACAGCGTGGCTGCGCCAAGCGAGCAGCCGAGATCGTAAACCTGGGTATCCGGCTGAACGAAACGTTCCGCCAGCATGCCGATCATGGAAATGATATTGGAATAGCCGGGAACAGAGCGCTGGATCATATCCGGGAAGACTTCAGCAACCCGTTCATCAAAGGTCCAGTCGCCGAGGCTGGCAATCGGCGCGGAAAAAAGCGTATCGCGGTGAGACATAACGTTAAACCCGAAAAATCGAAAACGGCGTATTGTGCGCTAACGGACGGAGAAAACCAACTCCCAGGGCATATACCAGAAGTTCGCCAGCACCATCAGCAACAACGAACACCACGTCGCGCTCATGCCGGAACGACGCCAGCGGTAAAGACGATGATGAAAGCCATAGGAGTGCATCAGGCGCCCGGCGATCAGTAAAATACCGCAGACGTGGACCATCCAGGTCTGCGCGCCGTTCATTTCCATAAACAGCAGCAGAATCAGGCCAATGGGAATATATTCCACCGCGTTCCCGTGCACGCGTATAGCAACCTGCAGTTCGCTAAAACCGCCGTCGCCGTAGCCAACGCGATATTGCGTCCTCAGTCGTACAACGTCCCAGGAAAACTTAATAAGCAATAACGCACCTAAAACCGCATACAGCGCGCTGACCATACTCAAAACTCCCTTTTATCGCTTCCGGTGGCTCAATTGAGGATAGCAGGATATCAGAAAAGAGAGGTTTGCTGCGGAATTGAAGGTGCCGCCCCTATTTCCGGTAGGGCGGCGCGCAGATCGCTCCACAGGGTGTCGACCAGTTCCGGCGCCTGGGCGATATCCGGGGTATGGAGGAACAGGTACGGCGTGGTTGTCTGCGCCCATTTTGGCAGCGTGCGTAACCACACGCTAAACAGCTCACGATTTTGCGCCATGTCATCGCTGCCGATAAAACGCACCATCGGATGGTGGGCCGTCACCAGCGCATGGACGGGAACTTTTGGCTTCTTTCTTTGCGCGTCGAGCATCGCCGGGCTGCGGGCGACGGCGCTATGAACCGGACGGCTATCCAGGATCACGCGGTTGACGTTTCGCTGATGCAGCCCGCGATTGAGCTGCTGTTCCGCTTCCTCTTTGGCGAAAAACTCCGGATGCCTTACCTCAACGCCGTAGCTGAATTCGCGCGGCAGGCTGTCGAGGAACTGCCAGAGCGCGGGAAGATCCCGAGGGCCGAACGTGGCCGGCAGCTGCAGCCAGTATTGGCCAATGCGCGATGACAGCGGCGCCAGGCGGGTGAAAAACTCGTGGCTTAAGTCGTCGCAGTTGCGCAGCGATGCCTGGTGCGAAATGGTGGCCGGAAACTTGAAGCAAAAGCGAAAATCATCGTGGGTTTGTTCATACCAGCGGCTGACAATCTCAGCTTTTGGTAAAGCGTACAGGGTCGTGTTGCCCTCCACGCAGTTAAAATGGCGGGCATACTCTTCAAGGCTGGTGATACCCAGGCGCACCCACTTCGGGTGCGCCCATTGGGGAAGCCCAATATAGATCATAACGCGGCAAGTACCTCCTCGGTACTGCGCACGCGGGCAATACGCGGGAAGATGTGCGTCATGCTGCCCTGATGCTGTTCAGCCGTTGCTGCGCTGCAGGCGTCTTCAACGAGAATCAGATTGAAGCCCAGCTCCCAGGCGTTGCGCGCCGTCGATTCGACGCCGATATTGGTTGAGATACCGCACAGGATAATCGTATCGATACCGCGACGGCGAAGCTGCAGCTCCAGGTCGGTGCCGTAAAAGGCTCCCCACTGGCGTTTGGTGACTTCGATGTCGCTCTCCTGTTTTCCCAGCGCCAGCGGATAGAACCACCAGTTTTCCGGTAGCGTATGGGCGCCTGCCTGGGCATCGACCGGCTGCTTCAGCGCTTCGGCGAAATCCGCCGACCAGCCAACGCGAACCATGACCACCGGGGAACCCTGCTGGCGGCACTTTTTGGCCAGACTCGCGGCGCGCTCAACCACGTCGTCAGCCCGATGCGGGCCGCCGGCAAACGGTAAAATGCCTTCCTGCAGGTCTATAACCACCAGCGCGGTTTTTTTTGCATTGAGTTCTAACATGATATCCCCGTATCTTCTTCTGTTGTCAGGTCGCTACAATACCGTTGCCGATCTCGCCCGAGGGTAACAAATTTTGTTAATTTTTGTGAGTACAAGCAATAAGCGCTCAGCAAAGCAACGCTGCGCGCTGCGCCGGGCTTATCGTGCGCCATAATTTCCAGTATAATAGCCGCCTTTTTTCATTCAGTTGTGACATCAGCTAAAGCTGCGACCTCGTCGCCTGCAAGACAGGCAACAATCCGCCTGCGGCTAAGTTAAGGGATATCTCATGCGTACAGAATATTGCGGGCAGCTTCGTCTGTCCCACGTAGGGCAGCAAGTGACTCTGTGTGGTTGGGTCAACCGTCGTCGTGATCTCGGTAGCCTTATCTTTATCGATATGCGTGACCGCGAAGGCATCGTACAGGTGTTTTTCGATCCGGATCGTGCCGACGCATTAAAGCTGGCCTCTGAACTGCGTAATGAGTTCTGCATCCAGGTCACCGGTACCGTGCGCGCGCGTGACGAAAAAAACATCAATAGCGATATGGCCACCGGCGCCATCGAAGTGCTGGCATCGGATCTGACGATTATCAACCGCGCTGAAGCGCTGCCGCTGGACTCCAACCACGTCAATACCGAAGAAGCGCGTCTGAAATATCGCTACCTGGACCTGCGTCGTCCGGAAATGGCGCAGCGCCTGAAGACCCGTGCGAAAATCACCAGCCTGGTGCGCCGCTTTATGGATGACCACGGTTTCCTCGACATCGAAACGCCGATGCTGACCAAAGCCACGCCGGAAGGCGCGCGCGACTACCTGGTCCCATCCCGCGTGCATAAAGGGAAATTCTACGCGCTGCCGCAGTCTCCACAGCTGTTCAAGCAGCTGCTGATGATGTCCGGTTTTGACCGCTACTATCAGATCGTTAAATGCTTCCGCGACGAAGACCTGCGTGCCGACCGTCAGCCGGAATTTACCCAGATCGATGTGGAAACCTCCTTCATGACCGCCGGGCAGGTGCGCGAAGTCATGGAAGCGCTGGTGCGCAACCTGTGGCAGGAAGTGAAGGGCGTGGATCTGGGCGATTTCCCGATCATGACCTTCGCCGAAGCCGAGCGCCGCTACGGTTCTGACAAACCAGACCTGCGTAACCCGATGGAGCTGGTGGACGTCGCCGATCTGGTGAAAGCGGTGGAATTCGCCGTCTTCGCCGGCCCGGCTAACGACGCCAAAGGGCGCGTTGCCGCGCTGCGCGTACCGGGCGGCGCTGCGCTGACCCGTAAGCAAATCGACGAATACGGTAAGTTTGTCCAGATCTACGGCGCGAAAGGGCTGGCCTATATTAAAGTAACCGAGCGGGCGAAAGGCCTTGAAGGCATCAACAGCCCGGTGGCTAAATTCCTTAACGCCGACATCGTTGAAGCGATCCTTGAGCGCACCGGCGCGCAGGATGGCGATATGATCTTCTTCGGCGCGGATAACAAAAAAGTGGTCGCCGACGCGCTGGGCGCGCTGCGTCTGAAGCTGGGCAAAGACCTGAACCTGACCGACGAAGACAAATGGGCGCCGCTGTGGGTTATCGACTTCCCGATGTTTGAAGACGACGGCGAAGGCGGCCTGACCGCGATGCACCATCCGTTCACCTCGCCGAAAGACATGTCCGCCGCAGAGCTGAAAGCCGCGCCGGAAGACGCGGTGGCCAACGCCTACGATATGGTCATCAACGGCTATGAAGTGGGCGGCGGTTCCGTGCGTATTCACAGCGGTGAGATGCAGCAGACCGTGTTCGGCATCCTGGGCATTAACGAGCAGGAGCAGCGCGAGAAGTTTGGCTTCCTGCTGGACGCGCTGAAATACGGCACCCCGCCGCACGCGGGCCTGGCTTTTGGCCTCGACCGTTTGACCATGCTGCTGACCGGTACCGATAATATCCGTGACGTTATCGCCTTCCCGAAAACGACCGCAGCCGCTTGCCTGATGACCGAAGCGCCAAGCTTCGCTAACCCGGCATCGCTGAGCGAACTCGGTATTCAGGTGGTGGCGAAAGAGGCAAAAGAGTCTCTGGAGAATAAGTAAGATGTCATTCAAGCTCCCCGTTTCCGTACTGGTGGTGATTTACGCCGAAGATACGAAGCGGGTGCTGATGTTGCAGCGGCGCGACGATCCCGCGTTCTGGCAGTCGGTTACCGGCAGCCTGGAAGAGGGAGAAACCGCGCCGCAGGCTGCCGCGCGTGAAGTTATGGAAGAGGTCGCCATCGATGTTGCCTGCGAGCAGCTGGCTTTGGTTGATTGTCAGCGTACGGTAGAATTCGAGATATTTTCTCATTTACGTCATCGCTATGCGCCGGGCGTTGAGCGCAATACGGAGTTTTGGTTCCGTCTTGCGCTCCCCCATGAACGCCAGATTGTCTTTACGGAACATCTGGACTATCGCTGGGTTGACGCGGCGGAAGCCGCCACGTTGACCAAGTCCTGGAGCAACCGGCAGGCGATTGAAGAATTTGTAATTAACGCCGCCTGAAAGGGCGCGCTTTTTTTTGGAGAGTTTTTTATGGCAGGTCATAGTAAATGGGCCAACACCAAGCACCGCAAAGCGGCACAGGATGCCAAGCGCGGTAAGATCTTTACGAAAATTATTCGCGAGCTGGTCACCGCCGCGCGTCTGGGCGGCGGCGATGCGGGCTCTAACCCGCGTCTGCGCGCGGCAATCGACAAAGCGCTGAGCAACAACATGACCCGCGACACCCTGAACCGCGCTATCGCGCGCGGCGTCGGCGGCGATGATGATGCGAACATGGAAACCATCATCTATGAAGGTTACGGTCCTGGCGGCACGGCGGTAATGGTTGAATGTCTGTCCGACAACCGCAACCGTACCGTGGCGGAAGTACGTCATGCCTTCACCAAAACCGGCGGTAACCTGGGGACCGACGGTTCCGTTTCCTACCTGTTCAGCAAAAAAGGCGTTATCTCCTTCGAGAAAGGCGACGAAGATGCGATCATGGAAGCGGCGCTGGAAGCGGGCGCGGAAGACGTTGTGACCTATGACGACGGCGCGATTGACGTTTATACCGCCTGGGAAGAGATGGGCGCGGTACGCGATGCGCTGGAAGCCGCCGGCCTGAAAGCGGACGCCGCTGAAGTCTCGATGATCCCGTCAACCAAAGCGGATATGGACGCGGAAACTGCGCCGAAACTGCTGCGACTGATCGATATGCTGGAAGATTGCGACGACGTGCAGGAAGTTTATCACAACGGCGAGATCTCTGATGAGGTCGCCGCAACCCTGTGATACCCGTAATCTTTCAGCCCACAGCGGTGTTGGCTCTCCTCGCTTACCCCGGTCACGTAGTGAATCTACGCCCCCGGGGATGCGCTGCGTGGCCGCCTGGCTGTGAACTGAAATCTTTAGGGTCTCACGGGTTAGTTATGACCGGAGGCGCGTGATGGCCATTATTCTCGGCATTGACCCGGGGTCGCGCGTCACTGGTTATGGCGTCATCCGCCAGGTTGGACGCCAGCTTAGCTACCTGGGCAGCGGCTGTATTCGCACGAAAGTGGATGATTTACCGTCTCGCCTGAAGCTTATCTATGCGGGCGTGACGGAAATTATTACCCAGTTCCAGCCGGACTATTTTGCCATCGAACAAGTGTTTATGGCAAAGAACGCCGACTCGGCGCTGAAGCTTGGCCAGGCGCGCGGCGTGGCGATTGTCGCGGCGACGAATCAGGACCTGCCGGTCTTTGAGTACGCCGCCAGGCAGGTAAAGCAGACCGTTGTCGGCATCGGCAGCGCGGAAAAGAGCCAGGTGCAGCACATGGTGCGCACGTTGCTTAAGCTGCCGGCTAACCCGCAGGCGGATGCGGCGGATGCTTTAGCCATCGCCATCACCCATTGCCACGTCAGCCAGAACGCGGCTCAGATCGGCGAAAGCCGCCTGAACCTGGCGCGCGGACGCTTACGATAACCTGAAATCAGGCTGGATATCTATCCAGCCTTTTTTTATGATACCGCATTAGACTTTCGGCCCTTAATCCAGGAGCTCCATGTGATAGGCAGACTCAGAGGCATCATTCTCGAAAAACAACCCCCGCTGGTTTTACTTGAAACGGGAGGCGTAGGCTATGAGGTTCATCTGCCGATGACCTGCTTCTATGAGCTGCCGGACGTGGGTAAAGAGGCGATCATTTTCACCCACTTTATCGTCCGTGAAGATGCACAGCTGCTGTATGGCTTTAACAACAAGCAGGAGCGCACGCTGTTTAAAGAGCTGATTAAAACCAACGGCGTCGGTCCGAAGCTGGCGCTGGCGATCCTTTCCGGCATGTCGGCGCAGCAGTTTGTCAATGCCGTTGAGCGCGAGGAGCTGGCGGCGCTGGTGAAGCTGCCGGGTATCGGCAAGAAAACCGCGGAACGCCTGATTGTCGAGATGAAAGACCGCTTCAAAGGACTACACGGCGATCTGTTCACGCCGGCAGCGGATCTGGTCCTGACGTCGCCGGCCGGCCCGTCTGACGATGACGCTGAACAGGAAGCGGTTGCCGCGCTGGTGGCGCTGGGCTATAAACCTCAGGAGGCCAGCCGGATGGTCAGCAAAATCGTACGCCCGGATGCCAACAGTGAAACGCTAATTCGCGAAGCGCTCCGCGCCGCGTTGTGAGGTAAGGGATGATTGAAGCAGACAGGCTGGTATCGGCGGACAGCAGCGGTTTTGAAGAGGCGGCCGATCGCGCCATTCGTCCTAAATTGCTGCAAGAGTACGTGGGCCAGCCGCACGTCCGTTCGCAAATGGAGATCTTTATCCAGGCGGCGAAGCTGCGCGGCGACGCGCTCGATCACCTGCTGATTTTTGGCCCGCCGGGGCTGGGGAAAACCACCCTGGCAAACATCGTCGCCAACGAGATGGGCGTTAACCTGCGCACCACCTCCGGCCCGGTGCTGGAGAAAGCGGGCGATCTGGCGGCGATGCTGACCAATCTTGAGCCCCACGACGTTCTGTTTATCGACGAGATCCACCGCCTGTCGCCGGTGGTCGAAGAAGTCCTGTATCCGGCAATGGAAGATTATCAGCTGGATATCATGATTGGCGAAGGGCCCGCGGCGCGTTCGATAAAAATCGATCTGCCGCCGTTTACCCTGATTGGCGCGACGACTCGCGCCGGCTCGCTGACATCACCGCTGCGCGACCGTTTTGGCATCGTTCAGCGCCTGGAGTTCTACCAGATCCCTGACCTGCAGCATATTGTCAGCCGCAGCGCCCGCTATATGGGACTGGAGATGAGCGAAGAGGGGGCTCTGGAGGTCGCGCGCCGCGCGCGCGGTACGCCGCGAATCGCCAACCGCCTGCTGCGCAGGGTGCGTGACTTTGCCGAGGTTCGCTACGACGGGCGTATCTCTGAGGAGATTGCCGCTCAGGCGCTGGATATGCTCAACGTGGATGCGGAAGGCTTTGATTATATGGACCGTAAGCTGCTGCTGGCGGTCATCGATAAATTCTTTGGCGGGCCGGTCGGCCTGGATAACCTGGCGGCGGCCATCGGTGAAGAGCGGGAAACCATTGAAGACGTGCTGGAGCCGTATCTGATCCAGCAGGGCTTTTTACAGCGTACGCCGCGCGGGCGAATGGCGACGGTACGGGCCTGGACCCACTTCGGCATTACGCCGCCGGAAATGCCGTAATCGTTGTCCGGCTATAAAACGGCAGACTGCAGAGGCCAGTAGCCCGGCTAAGGCGTTCACGCCGCAAGCCGGGACATCAAACCGCAATACCGCTTCAGCTATTTCCCCGGCTTGCGCTCCGCTTAGCCGGGCTACAACGTCCGCAGACGGCCGTGAGCCCAATGGCGGCGGGCGCATAAGCGTCAGGCGGCCGGTTTCTTGCTCATGCTGAAGATAAACAGCAGCGCGGCGCACAGCACCACGGAAGGCCCCGCCGGCGTGTCGTAGAACGCGGAGAAGGTCAATCCTCCGGTAACCGCAATCATTCCCACGCCAACCGCCACTCCCGCCATTTGCTCCGGCGTACGGGCAAAGCGGCGGGCCGTTGCGGCGGGAATAATCAACAGCGACGTGATAATCAGCGCCCCGACGAACTTCATCGCCACGCCGATGGTCAGCGCGGTCACCAGCATCAATAGCAGCTTGACCCGCTGAAGCTTAACGCCATCAACAAACGCCAGGTCCGGGCTAATGGTCATCGACAGCAGGTTGCGCCATTGCCAGAGCAGGATCGCCAGCACGATAACCACGCCAATCGCAATGGAGATCAAATCTTCCGGCGTCACCGCCAGCAGATCGCCGAACAGATAGGCCATCAGATCGACGCGCACGTTTGACATCAGGCTGACCACCACCAGGCCCAGCGACAGCGCGCTGTGCGCCATGATGCCGAGTAGCGTGTCTACCGCCAGGTGGGGGCGTTTCTCCAGCCACACCAGGCCGCCCGCCAGCAGCAGCGTCACCGCGATGACCGCATAGAACGGATTGACGTTGAGCAGTAAACCAAAAGCCACGCCGAGCAGAGAGGCGTGGGCCAGGGTATCACCGAAGTAGGACATCCGGCGCCAGACGACGAACGATCCCAGCGGACCCGCCGCACAGGCGAGCATCATTCCGGCCAGCCAGCCGGGGAGCAGTAATTCAATCATTAACGGTCATTTCCCCGACGCAGTACAATCCGCCCCTGCAGGTCGTGGCGGTGGTTATGATGATGGCGATAGATCCCTAGCTGTTCCGCGCCGCGCTGGCCGAACATCGAGATAAATTCCGGGTGCATAGAGACCACTTCCGGCGCGCCGGAGCAGCAAATATGCTGATTCAGGCACAGCACTTCGTCGGTTTTGGCCATTACCAGATGCAGGTCATGAGAAACCATCAGTACGGCGCAATCAAGCTCCTGGCGCAGCTGGTTAATCAGATCGTAAAGCGCCACCTGACCGTTGACGTCAACGCCCTGCGTCGGCTCGTCGAGCACCAGCAGCTGCGGCTGATTGAGCAGCGCCCGCGCCAGCAGTACCCGCTGGGTCTCTCCGCCGGAAAGCTTCTGCATAGGGGCGTCGATCAGATGCCCGGCCTGCACGCGCTTAAGCGCTGGCAGAATGTCGCGTTTGTGCGTTCCCGGACGTAAAAGCATAAAGCGGCTGACGGTCAGCGGCAGGGTAGCATCAAGGTGCAACTTTTGCGGCACATAGCCGATCCGCAGATGCCCGTCGCGTTTGATAATCCCTTCCGAGGGTGCTACCAGCCCCAGAACCACTCTCACGAGGGTCGATTTACCGGCGCCGTTCGGCCCCAGTAAGGTTAAAATTTTGCCCGGCTTTAGCGTTAGCGAAATGTCAGACAGCACGCGCCTTTGGCCATAAACGACCGCGACGTTTTCCAGAGTTACAAGATTTGTCATATCAAATTAGAGGTTGCACAAGCCAGTGAATGTTATAATATCACATCTTTCTCATTCTATACGATGATTAGACGCATTATGTTACATAAAAATACGCTTCTTTGCGCTGGACTTAGCGCCGCTTTTTTGTTCGCCCATGCGCCGTTGGCCAGCGCCGCGGTTGTCACTTCCCTTAAGCCACTGGGTTTTATCGCTTCCGCTATCGCGGATGGGGTGACACAGACGCAGGTACTGCTGCCGGACGGGGCCTCGGAGCATGACTATTCGCTGCGGCCATCGGATGCAAAACGCTTACAGAACGCAGACTTAGTGGTCTGGATTGGTCCAGAGATGGAGGCGTTTATGGATAAGTCAACGCAAAGCATTGCGCCGAACAAAAAGGTGACGATTGCCGAGCTTGACGGCGTGAAACCGTTACTCATGAAAGGCACCGACGACGACGACGACCATCACGGTCATGACCATGGCGCCGGGGAAAATAGTGACGACGATCACCATCACGGCATCTATAACATGCATCTGTGGCTTTCCCCAGAGATAGCGCGCCTTTCGGCGGTTGCAATCCACGATAAATTATTGGAACTTATGCCGCAGAGTCGAGCCAAACTTGACGCCAACCTGAAGGATTTTGAGGCAAAATTAGCCGCAACCGACAAGCAGGTTGGGACCGAGCTGGCACCGCTGAAAGGGAAGGGATATTTCGTTTTTCATGACGCCTACGGCTACTTTGAAAAACATTACGGTTTGACCCCACTGGGTCATTTTACTGTCAACCCTGAAATCCAGCCTGGTGCGCAGCGTTTACACGAAATCAGAACACAGCTGGTTGAGCAAAAAGCAACTTGCGTTTTTGCTGAGCCACAGTTCAGGCCAGCGGTCATCGAAGCTGTTGCCAGGGGAACGTCCGTGCGCATGGGAACCCTGGATCCACTTGGAATCGGAATTAAGCTGGGTAAAGAGAGTTACCCGCAATTCCTGAGCCAGATGGCGAATCAGTATTCAAGCTGCCTGAAAGGAGAATAACGAGGAAGTGAATACGTGCAACAGATAGCCCGCGCTGTCACTCAGGCATTTAACAATCTGCCACGACCTCACCGCGTTATGCTGGGGTCGCTTAGCGTTCTTACATTAGCGGTCGCCGTCTGGCGGCCTTACATATACCACCATCCTGAATCCACCCCCATCACCAGAACCATCGAGCTGGAACAAAGCGAAATTCGTTCGCTGCTGCCAGAAGCTTCGGAACCCATCGATCAGGCGCCTCAGGAAGAAGAGGCTATCCCTCAGGACGAGCTGGATGACAAGGCGGATAGCGATTCCGGTGGCCACGAATATGTGGTCTCGACCGGCGATACGCTTAGCAGCATTCTTAATCAGTACGGCATTGATATGGGCGATATCGCCCGGCTCTCCTCGGTGGATAAAGAGCTGCGTAATCTGAAAATTGGTCAACAGCTCTCCTGGACCCTGACGGCGGACGGCGACCTGCAAAGCCTGACCTGGGAGATGTCGCGCCGCGAAACCCGCACCTACGATCGGGTTGCAAACGGTTTCAAAATGAGCAGCGAGCTGCAAAAAGGCGACTGGGTCAATAGCGTACTGAAAGGTACCGTAGGCGGCAGCTTCGTCGCCAGCGCTCGCGATGCCGGCCTGACCAGTACCGAAATCAGCGCGGTGATCAAAGCCATGCAGTGGCAGATGGACTTCCGTAAGCTGAAAAAAGGCGATGAATTCTCCGTGCTGATGTCGCGTGAAATGCTCGACGGTAAGCGCGAGCAAAGCCAGCTGCTTGGCGTGCGCCTGCGCTCGGAGGGTAAAGACTATTACGCGATCCGCGCTGAGGATGGCAAATTCTACGACCGCAACGGTACCGGCCTGGCGAAGGGGTTCCTGCGCTTCCCGACCGCACGTCAGTTCCGCGTCTCTTCGAACTTTAACCCGCGTCGTCTGAACCCGGTGACTGGCCGCGTCGCGCCGCATCGTGGCGTCGATTTTGCGATGCCGCAGGGCACGCCGGTGCTGTCGGTAGGGGATGGCGAAGTGGTGGTGGCTAAACGTAGCGGTGCGGCAGGTTATTACGTCGCTGTCCGTCATGGTCGCACCTATACCACCCGCTATATGCACCTGCGTAAGCTGCTGGTCAAACCCGGGCAGAAGGTGAAACGCGGCGATCGTATTGCGCTGTCGGGCAACACCGGGCGTTCTACCGGTCCGCATCTGCATTATGAAGTGTGGATCAACCAGCAGGCGGTCAACCCGCTAACGGCGAAACTGCCGCGTACGGAAGGGCTCAGCGGTTCCGACCGTACCGATTATCTGGCGCAGGCAAAACAGGTGATTCCGCAGCTGCGGTTTGACTAACCTTCCGTCAGTTAAAGCCGGTGCACGCTGTGCGCCGGCTTTTTCTTTTGTACGTTACTCAACGTATCGCTAAACTAACCCATTATCTTTATTGAGCGGTAATTCTGCGGATTGGGCATGGAAACGAAAAAAAATAATATTGAATTTATTCCAAAATTTGAAAAATCCTTTTTACTACCGCGCTACTGGGGCGCGTGGTTAGGGGTTTTTGCCTTCGCCGGTATCGCTCTGACGCCGGCCTCTTTCCGCGATCCGATTCTCGGCAAAATGGGGCGCTTTGTGGGGCGCCTGGCAAAGAGTTCGCGCCGTCGGGCGCAGATTAACCTGCTGTACTGTTTCCCGGAAAAGAGTGAGCAGGAACGAGAAGCCATTATTGATGCAATGTATGCCTCCGCGCCGCAGGCGATGGTCATGATGGCGGAGTTAGGCCTGCGCGACCCGCAGCGCATTCTTTCTCGCGTCGACTGGCAGGGCAAAGAGATCATCGATGAGATGCAGAGAAACAACGAGAAGGTGATCTTTCTGGTTCCCCATGCCTGGGGCGTGGATATTCCGGCGATGCTGATGGCTTCCGGCGGGCAAAAAATGGCGGCGATGTTCCATAATCAGGGCAATCCGGTATTTGATTACGTCTGGAATACCGTGCGCCGTCGTTTCGGTGGACGTATGCACGCGCGCAACGACGGGATCAAACCGTTTATTCAGTCGGTGCGTCAGGGGTACTGGGGCTACTATCTGCCGGATCAGGATCACGGCGCCGAGCACAGCGAGTTTGTTGATTTCTTTGCCACCTATAAAGCGACGCTCCCGGCGATCGGCCGTTTAATGAAAGTCTGCCGCGCCCGCGTCGTACCGCTGTTCCCGGTCTATGATGGTAAAACGCATCGTCTGACGGTGCTGGTGCGCCCGCCGATGGACGATCTGCTGGACGCGGACGATAACACTATCGCCCGGCGGATGAACGAAGAGGTGGAAGTGTTCGTGAAGCCGCATACCGAGCAGTACACCTGGATCCTCAAGCTGCTGAAAACGCGCAAGCCGGGTGAAATCGAGCCCTACAAGCGTAAAGAGCTGTACCCCAGGAAGAAGCCGCATCAGGGGTGAAAATCGCAGCCAATGGCCTCACCGGGTTCATTGGCCGTATTGTTTGAGTAGCGCCAAATGATCGGCAACGAGCCGGTAACGATATTCCGGACGACCGGTGATGCCGTAATGGTTGGTGGTGTAGAGGATATTTATCTGCTCCAGCCAAATCAGATATTTGCGGCATGAGACCCGGGATATCTGCAGTGCCGCGGCCAGTTCATTGGTCGAAAAGTCACGTTCCTGCCAGGCGTCAATCCACTGGCACACCAGACGAAGCGTCTGCGGCGTAAGCCCTTTCGGCAAGCGGCGTGCGCTTTCCTGCTGCTGAACCCCGCCGCGCAGCAGGCTGTCCACATCGGCCTGGGCGTAGCTGGATTTCGCATTCTTCAGATCGCGCTTTTTACGCCATGACAACAGCGCCTCCTCAAAGCGCGGAAACTGAAACGGTTTAATCAGGTAATCGACCACGCCATAATGCAGCGCCGTCTGAACCGTGCACCTATCGGCAGCGGAGGTAATCATAATGACATCAATATTTCGCGCATCGGCGCGTAGCGCGGGCAGCAGATCCAGCCCGTTCTCTTGCTGCATGTAGACATCCAGCAGCACCAGATCGACCTGCGCCAAATGGCTGAGCATCTCCCTGGCTTCGCGGACCGTGGGGGCCACGCCGCAGCAGTGGAAATCCGCCACCCGGCTGAGAAACAGCCGGTTCAGCTCGGCCACCATGGAATCATCATCGACAATCAGCACATTAATCATGCGGGGTTTCCCGGTGCGGCGGGAAGCCGGCGCGCTTCCCGTAATATGTGTCTGGGATGGCGATCAAAATGGCGATCGTTTATACGCGGTGTAGCGCGCTCGCCAGAACATTTTATCGATATTCGCGGCCAGCTGAGCCTCGTCAATCTGCGGCGCGACGCCATCCTGCTGAGCCGCGCGTGCGACCTCTGCGGCAATTGCCCGGGAAATCATCTCAATCTCGTCGACCGGCGGCAGTAATCCGCCGGCGTCGCGGGTGGCCAAAGGCGAGTGGGCGGCCAGGGTTTTACTGCAGGCGATAAGCATCCCTTCGGTCACGCGCGCCGCTTTGCTGGCCAGAATCCCCAGCCCCAGACCGGGGAAAACATAGGCATTGTTGCACTGTGCGATATCGTAGGTCTTACCGTCATAGAATACGGGCGCGAACGGGCTGCCGGTGGCAATTAGCGCATTCCCCCGGGTCCATTCCAGCAGATCCTTCGGCTGGGCTTCGGCGCGGGAGGTCGGGTTGGACAGCGGCATAATAATCGGACGCGGGCAGTGCCGGTGCATCTCTTTGATAATCTCTTCGCTGAACAGTCCCGGCTGGCCGGATACGCCAATCAGTACGGTGGGATGGACGTTGCGTACAACATCCATCAGCGACAGGTGGGCCGCACTGGTATCCCAGCGGGTAAGATTTTTCCGCGGCGTGACGTGGCCCTGCTGGAAGTCCAGCAAATCCGGCATCTCATCGGTCAACAGGCCAGGGCGGTCGACCATAAAGATGCGATTGCGCGCTTCCTGCTCTGAGAGCCCGTCATCAACCATCAGCGCAATGATTTTTTCCGCTATCCCGCATCCGGCCGATCCGCTGCCGAGAAACACCACGCGCTGATCGCGGATCCGCGTACCGGCAGCAGCGGCGGCAGCGATCAGCGTACCTGAGGTCACGGCTGCCGTGCCCTGAATATCATCGTTGAAACAGCACAGCTGGTGACGATAGCGGTTAAGAAGCCGGGTGGCGTTTTTTTGCGCAAAATCTTCGAACTGTAGTAGCACATTGGGCCAGCGCTGCGTGATGGCATGGACAAACATGTCCATAAATTCCATGTACTGCTCGTCGCTTATACGCGGATGACGCCAGCCCATATACAGCGGGTCCTCAAGATGCTGGGCGTTGTTGGTGCCCACGTCCAGCATAATGGGGAGCGTTGATGCCGGGTGTATACCCCCGCAGGCTGTATATAACGAGAGTTTACCAATCGGGATCCCCATGCCGCCAATCCCCTGGTCGCCGAGGCCAAGAATGCGCTCGCCGTCGGTCACCACAATAACGTTGATATCATTGCGGGAAAAGCCCTGCAGCATCTCATCAATGTTGTGACGGTTAGGCCATGAAATAAACAGACCGCGTCCCCGGCGATAAATTTCAGAGAAGTGTTCACATGCTTCACCTACCGTTGGGGTATAGATGATCGGCAGCGTTTCTTTCATATGGCTGCGCAGCAGATTATAGAATAGGGTCTCGTTAGTATCCTGAATATTTCGCAGGTAGATATGGCGCGAAATATCCCGTTTAAACTGGCAAAACTGCCCCCACGCGCGTGCGGTTTGCTCTTCAATAGTTTCGACATTATGCGGCAGCAGACCCTGAAGATTAAACGCGGTCCGTTCACCTTCAGTAAACGCGAGACCTTTATTTAATAACGGGTTTTCCAGCAGCACGGCGCCGTTATAGGGCGTATATAAGGTTTCTGTGGCTAACATTTGATGACTCCTGAATATCATAATAAATAATTGCCGGAATTCTTCGGGCTTTATTTCAGTGATTAAGAGATTAAATAAATCATGAATCCTTCAGTGACGACGCCCACTGCGGTACCGAGCAAAATAGAGGATGAGGCGGGCTCGATATAGGTATCGCTGCGCAGGGCAAACATCCCTGCCGCAATGGCGGAAGGCGTCGCGCCGATGATAATGACCTGCTGCATCAGGCTATGGCTGAGCCCGAAGGCGAGACCGGCTACGGCCATCATGGCCGGCTGGAGCAGATTCTTGATGCTGATATTGGTACAGGTTTGAATATTGACCGTAGGACGTTCGCCGTAAAATAGCAGCCCAAGGGCGAACAGAGAGAGGCCGCCCGCCACTTTTCCCACCATCTCAATGGGCATGCTCAGCATGTGCGGCAGCTGTACTCCGGCAAGGCTGAGCAGTACCCCGGAAATCGGTATCCAGACAATCGGGTTTCGGACGGCTTTAAACAGGTTTTGCAGGATAAGCCGCAGCGGATTAGGCTGTTCCGCGTCAGCGCGGCCGCGCTTGTCACCCATGCGAATCAGGATGATGGTCAGGGGGATCATCAATACGCTGGTCACCAGGTTACCGATAAGCACGCCGAGAAAACCCTCCGGACCAATCAGCACCGCAAGCACGGGAGCGCCAAAGTAGGCCATGTCGGGGAACGCGCACACCAGGGACTGAATCGCGCTGGTTTTAATATCATGACGAAAAACATAGCGTGAGATCAGGAGCGTGAGGATATATGACCCCATCAGACCGATGACTAACACCGCCATAAAGGTGAAGTTTTTCATCTTATCGGGATGGGTATTCAGTGCGCCGATAAAAAGATGGAAGGGAAGCGCGAAACGAATGACCACCGTGGCCAGTACGGACGCATCCTCGCGGCGGGTATAGCCCAGCTTACCGCTTAGCCATCCGAGCAGCATGATAAACACCAGGGGAAAAAGGGATTCTAAGAGCAGTGAAGGCATAAGATGTCCTGAAAATATATTATCGGCTACGTTGTGTTTTTTTAATCTAGCGATCCCATAATATTTAAAAGGTGATAGTCATCACAGTCGCTGGGGTTTAAATAATTTCGCCTTAAATACTTTACTTACAAATAGAGAAAAAAGGACAGAATCATCACTTTATCTCTCTGCTATTCAGTTATACCGATGCCGGTAACTTTAGTTTCAGGGTAATAAATTAAATTACTTAAAATAAATATTATGCTTTAGTCACAAAGCACGACAGTAAAACCTGGATTTTATTTTTTAATGTTAACGTCCTGTGCTAACGTTTTTTTGTTTCATTGGTATTTTGCCTGGCACTTTTTTATTTATTTGATTGCGCGCTTTTAATATTGCGTCGATACCCTACGTGACATCATTATTCAGGTAAAAATATGGAAAATAACTCACTCAACCACCCGATAGATAAAACGCTGCCGAGCGGGCAGGCGCCACGACTTTTATCCAATATTGAGGTCGGCGCCGTGCCGTTGGTGCTCTTTATCGGGATAGCCGCAATTGTTGCCATCTCCGCGACCGCAGGCCTGCTGCCGAAGAACATGATTGGCGGTCTGGCGGTAATCATGACCCTGGGGTTCGCGCTGGCTAAAATTGGCCGAATGGTGCCAATCCTCAAGGAGGTTGGCGGCCCGGCCATTTTGTGCCTGATGACGCCGTCGGTGCTGGTCTATTTCGGCATGTTCGAAGCGCATACCCTCGATACCGTGCACTTGCTGATGAAAGAGGCCAACCTCCTCTATTTCGTCATCGCCTGCCTGGTCGTCGGCAGCATTCTGGGCATGAACAGAACCATCCTGATTCAGGGAATGGTACGTATGTTTGTCCCGCTGGTGGTGGGGACCGGGGCGGCGATCTTAACCGGCCTGCTGGTGGGCAGCCTGTTTGGCTACAGTTTCTACCACACCTTTTTCTTTATTATCGTGCCGATCATCGGCGGCGGTATCGGTGAAGGGATCCTGCCCCTGTCGCTGGCCTATTCAGCTATTCTCGGGCAAACGCCCGACGTTTACGTGGCGCAGCTGGCGCCGGCTGCCGTGGTGGGCAACATTTTCGCCATCATCTGCGCCGGTTTTCTGGCGCGCATGGGGACGCGACGTCCTTCGCTCTCCGGCAGCGGAATGCTGATCCGCAGCCATGAAGATAACAGCGTCTTTGCGCAAAATCAGCGCGCGCAGCCCACGGATTTCCAGCTGATGGGGGCCGGATTATTAATGATTTGCGCGTTTTTTATCGTCGGCGGTCTGCTGGAAAAGGTGGTGCATATTCCGGGGCCGGTGCTGATGATTCTGGCCGCGGTATTTTGCAAATACGCGAAAGTTATCCCGGCGGCGATGGAACTGGGGGCGCACAGCTGCTACAAGTTCGTCTCCGCCGCGCTGGTTTGGCCGCTGATGATAGGCCTGGGAATGCTGTATGTTCCTCTGGAAAGCGTGGTCGCGGTCTTCTCGGTTGGCTACGTGGTGGTTTGTGGCTCAATCGTCATTGCGATGGCGCTAAGCGGCTTTCTTATCGCTTCTCGTTTGAATATGTACCCGGTCGAAGCGGCCATCGTCACCAGCTGCCACAGCGGGCTTGGGGGGACGGGAGACGTTGCCATTCTCTCGGCATCAAACCGAATGGGATTAATGCCTTTTGCCCAGATAGCCACCCGTATCGGCGGCGCGTCGACGGTGATTACCGCCACGCTATTGTTGAGCTGGCTTGCGTAGTTTAGCGGGCGAGGGGGCAAAAAAATACCTGCCAGCTGCGGCGCTGGCAGGTAGGTGGAGAGGCTTACTCGACGGTCAGAATGCGGGTGGTGTTGGTGCTACCGATGGTGCTCATCACGTCACCCTGAGTGACGATAACCAGGTCGCCGGTCACCAGATAGCCTTTATCACGCAGCAGCGTTACCGCGTCGTGCGCAGCGGCTACGCCTTCATTGACGCTATCGAAATGCACCGGGGTCACGCCGCGATACAGCGCGGTCAGGTTCAGCGTGCGCTCGTGGCGAGACAGCGCGAAAATCGGCAGGCCGGAGCTGATGCGGGAAGTCATCAGCGCGGTCCGACCGGATTCCGTCATGGTAATGATAGCGGTGACGCCCTTGAGGTGGTTCGCCGCGTACATGGCGGACATCGCAATGGCTTCTTCCACGTTATCGAACTGAATGTCCAGGCGGTGCTTGGAGACGTTGAGGCTGGGGATTTTTTCCGCGCCGAGGCAGACGCGCGCCATCGCGGCAACGGTCTCAGACGGATACTGGCCCGCGGCGGTTTCTGCCGACAGCATCACGGCGTCGGTGCCGTCCAGCACGGCGTTCGCCACGTCCATGACTTCGGCGCGGGTTGGCATCGGGTTGGTGATCATCGACTCCATCATCTGCGTCGCGGTAATGACCGAGCGGTTCAGCTGACGGGCGCGGCGGATCAGCGCCTTCTGGATGCCGACCAGCTCCGGATCGCCGATTTCCACGCCGAGGTCGCCGCGTGCCACCATGACAACGTCGGAGGCGAGGATCACGTCATCCATCGCGTCCTGATCGCATACCGCTTCCGCGCGCTCGACTTTGGCGACGATTTTGGCATCGCAGCCGGCATCGCGCGCCAGGCGACGAGCGTAGTTCAGGTCTTCGCCGCAGCGCGGGAAGGAGACGGCCAGGTAATCGACGCCAATTTTGGCGGCGGTGATGATGTCCGCTTTGTCTTTCTCCGTCAGCGCTTCTGCCGAGAGGCCGCCGCCCAGCTTGTTAATACCCTTATTGTTGGACAACGGTCCGCCGACGGTGACTTCGGTGAATACCTTCATGCCCTGAACTTCCTGGACCTTCAGCTGTACGCGGCCGTCGTCCAGCAGCAGAATGTCGCCCGGAACCACGTCAGCCGGGAGCCCTTTATAGTCGATGCCGACTTTCTCTTTGTCGCCTTCGCCTTTACCCAGGTTTGCGTCGAGGAGGAATTTATCGCCGATATTGAGGAAAATTTTGCCTTCTTTGAAGGTGGAAACGCGGATTTTCGGCCCCTGTAGGTCACCGAGAATCGCGACATGACGGCCCAGTTTCGCCGCAATCTCACGGACTTTATCCGCACGGATCTGATGATCCTCCGCGGTGCCGTGAGAGAAGTTCATACGTACCACGTTAGCGCCTGCGGCAATAACCTTCTCAAGGTTGTTATCGCGGTCGGTAGCCGGGCCTAAGGTAGTCACGATTTTGGTTCTGCGAAGCCTTCTGGACATGTAATACTCCGTTGACTGAAACAACTTTGGTGTTGCGTGAACATGGATTCGGTAGCGCCGATGAGCAAAGTCGCTATACCGGAACGTTACCGACGGTGTAATAGGATAATGCTTTGTTTCTACTTTTATTGGTCATTGCTGTGTACGCTGAGCTCTTTATCAAAGCGCGATTCCTTGAGCGCTTCCTTGACCCTCTTCAAGTTATCTCTGAATTTTGCTCCCCGCCGCAGGGTGAAGCCGGTCGCCAGGACATCAATCACCGTCAGCTGCGCTAAGCGGGAGACCATCGGCATATAGATATCAGTATCTTCCGGTACGTCCAGGGTAATCGCCAGCGTTGATTCCCGGGAAAGCGGCGTGCCGGGGGAGGTAATCGCGATCACCATCGCATCGTTTTCGCGGGCCAGCTGCGCCAGCTCCACCAGGCTTTTAGTCCTGCCGGTATGCGAGATGATCACCACCACATCATCGTCATTACAGTTCATACAGCTCATGCGTTGCAGGACGATGTCGTCGGAATAGATCACCGGCACGTTAAAACGGAAAAACTTGTTCATCGCGTCGTGGGCGACGGCGGCCGAAGAGCCCAGGCCAAAAAAGGCGATTTTCTTCGCCTGCGTGAGCAGGTCAACCGCGCGATTGATCGCCGACATGTCGAGAGAATGATGGACCTGATCTAAACTGGCCATGGCTGACTCAAATATCTTTCCCGTATAGGACTCAACGCTGTCGTCTTCATCGACGTTGCGGTTAACATAGAGCGTACCGTGCGCCAGGCTTTGTGCAAGATGCAGTTTGAAATCCGGGAAACCGCGCGTTTCCAGGCTGCGGCAGAAACGGTTAACCGTGGGCTCGCTGACGCCGGCTTCCAGCGCCAGGGCGGCAATACTTGAATGAATGGCCTGCGCGGGGGTAGCAAGGATGACTTCCGCCACTTTGCGTTCAGATTTGCTAAGGTGTTCCAGCCGGGACTGGATTTTTTCCAGCATATTCATGGGTAATCGGGCGCTCATCAATGGAAGCGATTTCATTAATGGGTGAAATCATCAGGCGTTTTAGCAAGAATATACCCCTCCGTAGTCGGAAACGGTGAGGAATGACCTGAAAATATGTTGTTTTTTTTCATTACATGATCAGAGTCGTATTTTACTAACTGATAATCGGTCGAAACAACGAACAATATTAGCCGCATGCCCAAAATCTCAGCCTCTATTTTCCACCCAGTGCGATTTAGCAGCGGGAACGGCCGCTGAGGGTTTCGGGAAATTCGTAAACACAGTACGATGCAGTGAAAGAAAATTACAAATACAACTATAGTCTGGCATAAGCACCGGGCTATCAACTAAGGAGAATGACATGGCGGTAACGCAAACGGCCCAGGCATGCGATCTGGTCATTTTCGGCGCGAAGGGTGACCTGGCGCGACGTAAATTGCTGCCTTCCCTGTATCAGCTTGAAAAAGCGGGTCAGATCCACCCTGACACCCGCATCATCGGCGTCGGTCGCGCCGACTGGGACAAAGACGCTTACACCAAGGTAGTCCGTGAAGCGATGGAAACCTTCATGAAGGAGAAAATCGATGAAGGTTTGTGGGAGACCCTGAGCGGGCGTCTGGATTTTTGTAACCTTGATGTCAACGATACCAAAGCGTTTACCCGCCTGGGCAAAATGCTCGATCAGAAAGAGCGGGTGACCATTAACTATTTCGCCATGCCGCCGAGCACCTTTGGCGCGATTTGCAAAGGTCTGGGTGAAGCGAAGCTGAACGCCAAGCCGGCCCGCGTGGTGATGGAGAAACCGCTGGGTACCTCCCTGGAAACCTCCCGCGAGATCAACGATCGGGTGGGTGAGTTCTTTGAAGAGTGCCAGGTCTACCGTATCGACCACTATCTGGGTAAAGAGACGGTGCTGAACCTGCTGGCGCTGCGCTTTGCCAACTCGCTGTTCGTCAATAACTGGGACAGCCGCACCATCGATCACGTCGAGATCACCGTGGCGGAAGAGGTGGGCATTGAGGGCCGCTGGGGCTACTTCGATCAGGCCGGGCAGATGCGCGACATGATCCAGAACCACCTGCTGCAAATTCTGTGCATGATTGCCATGTCCCCGCCGTCAGATTTGACTGCCGATAGCATCCGCGATGAAAAAGTGAAGGTGCTGAAATCGCTGCGCCGCATTGACCGCACCAACGTGCGTGAAAAAACGGTGCGCGGCCAGTACACCGCCGGTTTTGCCCAGGGCAAAAAAGTGCCGGGCTACCTCGAGGAAGAGGGGGCCAACAAGTCCAGCCATACAGAAACCTTCGTGGCGATCCGCGTGGATATCGACAACTGGCGCTGGGCGGGCGTACCGTTCTACCTGCGTACCGGTAAACGTCTGCCGACCAAGTGTTCCGAAGTCGTGGTTTACTTCAAGACGCCGGAACTGAACCTGTTCAAAGAGACCTGGCAAGAGCTGCCGCAGAATAAGCTGACCATTCGTCTGCAGCCGGATGAAGGGGTGGATATCCAGGTGCTGAACAAAGTTCCCGGACTTGACCACAAGCATAACCTGCAGATCACCAAGTTGGATCTGAGCTACTCGGAAACCTTTAATCAAACCCACCTGGCGGATGCCTACGAGCGCCTGCTGCTGGAAACGATGCGCGGTATCCAGGCGCTGTTCGTCCGTCGTGATGAAGTGGAAGAGGCGTGGAAGTGGGTCGATTCCATCACTGAAGCCTGGGCTGCCGATCGCGATTCGCCGAAACCGTATCAGGCGGGTACCTGGGGGCCGGTTGCCTCCGTGGCGATGATCACCCGCGACGGTCGTTCGTGGAACGAGTTTGAGTAATCGCCAGCTCCTCCGTCAGGGTTATTTTACCGGTAACATGATCTGACGCAGCAAGTCGCGTAATTTTTAATCTTTTAAGCCCCGGAGGATTCACCCCCGGGGCTTTTTTTATTACACTGCCTGCAGATATTTTGCCCCTGAGCCCCAGTACTGGTGCCCTAAGCCCCTAAAAGTACCGCTAAAGCGCTGCGGCCGGACAGATGAAATTTGAGGAGCCTTTATGAATTCAGAAATGTTACGGGTAACAAATCGCATCATCGAACGCTCGCGCGATACCCGCGAAGCCTACCTCGCCCGGATTAACCAGGCCAAAACCGACACCGTTCATCGCGCCCAGCTGGCATGCGGTAACCTGGCCCACGGCTTTGCCGCCTGCCAGGCGGATGACAAAGCCTCGCTGAAAAGCATGCTGCGCAATAACATCGCCATTATTACCTCCTACAACGATATGCTGTCCGCCCACCAGCCCTATGAGCGCTATCCGGACATTATCCGCAAAGCGCTGCACTCCGCGAACGCGGTAGGCCAGGTCGCCGGCGGCGTTCCGGCGATGTGCGATGGCGTGACGCAGGGGCAGGATGGGATGGAGCTGTCGCTGCTCAGCCGCGAAGTGATTGCCATGTCCGCCGCGATTGGCCTGTCGCACAACATGTTTGACGGCGCGCTCTACCTCGGCGTCTGCGATAAAATTGTCCCCGGCCTGGCGATGGCTGCGCTGTCGTTCGGCCACCTGCCGTCCATCTTTATCCCTTCCGGGCCGATGGCCAGCGGCCTGGCGAATAAAGAAAAAGTGCGCATTCGTCAGCTCTATGCGGAAGGCAAAGTGGATCGTATGGCGCTGCTGGAGTCCGAAGCCGCGTCTTACCATGCGCCTGGCACCTGTACCTTCTACGGTACCGCCAATACCAACCAGATGGTGGTTGAGTTTATGGGGATGCAGCTGCCCGGATCGTCATTCGTGCATCCGGATGCGCCGCTGCGCGAAGCGCTGACCGCCGCCGCCGCCCGCCAGGTGACCCGCCTGACCGGCAACGGTAACGAGTGGATGCCGCTGGGCAAAATGTTTGATGAAAAAGTGGTGGTCAACGGGATTGTCGCGCTGCTGGCAACCGGGGGCTCCACCAACCACACCATGCACCTGGTGGCTATGGCGCGGGCGGCAGGGATTATCATTAACTGGGATGATTTCTCCGATCTCTCTGACGTGGTGCCGCTGCTGGCGCGCCTCTACCCGAACGGCCCGGCGGATATTAACCACTTCCAGGCGGCTGGCGGCGTGCCGGTGCTGGTGCGCGAGCTGCTGAAAGGCGGCCTGCTGCATGAAGATGTTCACACCGTGGCCGGCTTCGGCCTCTCTCGCTACACCATGGAGCCCTGGCTTAATAATGGCGAACTTGACTGGCGCGAAGGGGCGACCGCGCCGCTGGACGAACAGGTTATCGCCACGTTTGACAAACCGTTCTCTCGCCACGGCGGCACCAAAGTGCTGAGCGGTAACCTCGGACGCGCGGTCATGAAAACCTCCGCCGTGCCGGTTGAAAACCAGATTATTGAAGCTCCTGCGGTGGTTTTCGAGAGCCAGCATGACGTACTGCCCGCCTTTGAAGCGGGGCTGCTCGACAAAGATTGCGTGGTTGTCGTCCGTCATCAGGGGCCAAAAGCGAACGGCATGCCAGAATTACATAAACTTATGCCGCCACTTGGTGTATTATTGGACCGCCGTTTCAAAATTGCGCTGGTAACCGATGGTCGTCTCTCCGGCGCATCAGGCAAAGTGCCATCGGCAATCCACGTGACGCCCGAAGCGTACGATGGGGGCCTGCTGGCGAAGGTACGCGATGGCGATATCATCCGCGTTAACGGCCAGACGGGCGAGCTAACGCTGCTGGTCGATGACGCAGAGCTGGCCGCGCGTCAGGCGCATATTCCTGACCTGAGCGGTTCGCGCGTGGGAACCGGCCGGGAAATGTTCGGTGCGCTGCGTGAGAAACTCTCCGGAGCAGAACAGGGCGCAACCTGCATCAATTTTTAAGACGATTCGATTTATAGATCTGGCGAGAGAAAATCTGATGAAAAACTGGAAAACAACTGCAGAAGCAATCCTCACCTCCGGCCCGGTAGTACCGGTAATCGTGGTGAAAAAGCTGGAACACGCTGTGCCAATGGCGAAAGCGCTGGTTGCAGGCGGCGTACGCGTACTGGAAGTGACCCTGCGTACCGAGTGCGCGATGGACGCTATCCGCGCGATCGCCAAAGAAGTCCCGGAAGCGATTGTCGGTGCCGGTACCGTCACTAACGTTGAGCAGCTGAAAGAAGTGACCGAAGCGGGCGCGCAGTTTGCTATCAGCCCTGGCCTGACCGAATCCCTGCTGAAAGCGGCGACCGGCGAAGGCACTATTCCGCTGATCCCGGGGATCAGCACCGTATCCGAGCTGATGCTGGGTATGCAGTATGGCCTGAAAGAGTTCAAATTCTTCCCGGCGGAAGCAAACGGCGGCGTGAAAGCGCTGCAGGCGATTGGCGGCCCGTTCGCGCACATTCGCTTCTGCCCGACTGGCGGCATCTCTCCGGCGAACTATCGCGACTATCTGGCGCTGAACAGCGTACTTTGCATCGGCGGCTCCTGGCTGGTGCCGGCGGATGCGCTGGAAGCCGGTGATTACGACCGTATCACCAAACTGGCTCGTGAGGCGGTAGAAGGCGCGAAGTAATCTTCGCGCACTCACCAGAGGCCCGGTCTGCGACCGGGCTTTTTTTTATCCTGCGACCACGACCGCTGACGCCGCCGCTTTGGCGCGCGCAACAGCTTCCTCAACGTTATCGGCTATCGCCAGCGTCACGCCCAGACGACGCGAACCGTCAATTTCCGGCTTGCCGAACAGACGCAGCTGCAGTCCCGCGCCGACCGCGGCCTGAATATTGCTGAAAGTGACGTTCTGGCTGGTTAGCTGCGGCAGGATCACCGCCGAGGCCGCCGGGCCGTACTGGCGAATCGCGCCAATCGGCAGGCCGAGGAAGGCGCGAACGTGCAGGGCGAACTCGGATAAGTCCTGTGAAATCAGCGTGACCATACCGGTGTCGTGCGGGCGCGGCGAGACTTCGCTAAAAATCACCTCATCACCGCAGACGAACAGTTCGACGCCGAACAGGCCGTAGCCGCCCAGCGCCAGCACCACTTGACGGGCGATTTCCTGCGCGCGTTCCAGCGCCAGCGCGCTCATCTGCTGCGGCTGCCAGGATTCACGATAGTCGCCATCTTCCTGGCGATGACCGACCGGCGCGCAGAAGTGTACGCCATCCGCGGCGCTGACGGTGAGAAGGGTAATCTCGAAATCAAAATTCACCACGCCTTCAACGATAACGCGTCCGGCTCCGGCGCGGCCGCCCTGCTGCGCATACTGCCAGGCGTCAGCCAGCTGTTCGCTGGAACGAATAAAGCTCTGGCCTTTACCCGATGAGCTCATTACCGGCTTGACGATGCACGGCAGGCCTATCCCGGCGACGGCTTCGCGGAAGGCGGGTTCGCTGTCGGCAAAACGGTAGGCGGAGGTCGGCAGCTTCAGCTCTTCAGCTGCCAGGCGGCGGATCCCTTCGCGATTCATGGTGAGCTTTGCCGCGCGCGCGGTGGGGACGACTTTCTGCCCGGCCTGCTCCAGCGCGACCAGTGTATCGGTGGCGATGGCCTCGATTTCCGGCACGATAAAGTCAGGTTTTTCCTGCTCAATCAGCGCCTGCAGCGTTTCGCCGTGCAGCATATTGATGACGTGCGAACGGTGTGCGACCTGCATGGCCGGAGCGTCAGGGTAACGATCGACGGCGATGGTCTCAATTCCCAGGCGCTGGCATTCAATGGCCACTTCTTTACCCAGTTCGCCGGAACCTAACAACATTACCTTTGTTGCCGCAGGGCGCAGTGCCGTACCTAATACAGTCATAACTCTCTTCCGCAGTAAAAAAACATGCGCCGCATTATAAACGAAAACGTTTGCGCATGTCTTTATGCGCGTCATTTGAGTTCGGGGAAGAAATTTGATATACTGTATAAAAATACAGTACTGAGAGGCTGCATCATGGCGGTTGAAATTAAATATGTAGTGATTCGCGAAGGTGAGGAAAAAATGTCTTTTGCCAGCAAAAAAGAGGCCGATGCTTATGACAAAATGCTCGATCTGGCGGAAGTACTGAACGACTGGCTGGTTGAATGCCCGCTAACGCTCGATGAAGAGCAGCGCGATAGCATGGCGATGTGGCTGGCCGAACGTAAAGACACCCTCAACCATATTTTGCGCTCCGGTAAGCTGCCGGAAGCCGAGGGCGCCGCCGAGGGCGCCGCCGAGGCGCCAGCCGATCGCGCAGAAGCAGAAGAGGGCGACAAGACCGACGACGTCGTCGAATCTGAAGCTCCGGCGCCGGCGAAGCCGCGCAAAGCGAAAGCGGCCTGAGCTACGCTGCCGCCACCAGCGGTTCTGGCGGCAGGCTCCCGCGCTTCCCGGCGCGACATTTGCTCATCTTTAGCTGCCGATAACGTTTCCTGACGTCGCGTCGTTTAGTCTGGTGGTATCGCTTATCGCGCAACGAGGAAATGTATGGCTAACTGGCTTAATCAACTGCAGTCTCTGCTGGGTCAGCAGGGACGGTCTTCTTCATCTGACGATCAATCAAGCGGCAAAAATTTACTCCTGCCGGGCGCGCTCGGCGGGCTGGCCGGGCTGCTGGTCGCCAGCAAATCATCGCGCAAGCTGTTAGCCAAATACGGCACCGGCGCGCTGCTGGTCGGCGGCGGCGCGGTTGCGGGCAGCGTTTTATGGAATAAATATCAGCAGAAGATGCGCGCCAGCGCGCAGCAGGCATCGGCTGATGTCGCGCCCTCACAGACGCCATCTCCCGCACCGGCCGAACTCGACGCCCGCAGCGAACGGCTGATTATGGCGCTGGTCTTCGCCGCCAAAAGCGATGGACATATTGACGAACGCGAACGGGCAAATATTGAAGAGCAGCTGCGTGCGGCAAACGTCGACGTCCAGGGCCGGGTGTTAATTGACCGGGCGCTGGCGCAGCCCCTCGACCCGCAGAGCCTGGCGCAGGGTATCAGCAGCGAGCAAGAGGCGCTTGAAGTTTACTATATTAGCTGCGCGGTCATTGATATTGACCACTTTATGGAACGCAGCTATCTGAACGCCCTCGGCGAAGCGCTGAAGCTCCCGCAGGAAGTGCGTGAGGATATCGAACGGGATATTCAGGCGCAAAAACAGGCCGTAACGCTCTAAATCCGCACGTTTCGCTTGCATCGCTGGCGACTTTTGCCACCCTTATATATTGTGTAGTCACGTCACCCTTCAGGCTGCTTTGAAGCAGCCTGAAAATTTTAGTACTCAATACAAGCCGCAGAAGAATAAGCAGATGCCACCAAAAGCGAAACGGATCCCCCATGCCATGACATTACATGGCGACACGCGAATCGATAATTACTACTGGCTGCGCGATGACGATCGCTCGCAGGCGGAAGTGCTGGATTATCTGCGCCAGGAAAATGAGTACGGCAAAAAAGTGATGTCTTCGCAAAGTAGCCTGCAGGACAGGGTACTCAAGGAGATTATCGACCGTATTCCGCAGCGCGAAGTGTCAGCCCCCTACAGCAAAAATGGCTATCGTTACCGTCAGGTCTACGAGCCGGGCTGCGAGTACGCGATTTATCAACGCCAGCCGGTAGTCAAAGAGGAGTGGGATGAATGGGACGTCCTGCTTGACGGCAACCAGCGTGCGGCCGGCAGCGAATTCTATACCCTCGGCGGATTAGGCGTTTCGCCCGACAACAGCCTGATGGCGGTGGCGGAAGACTATCTCTCCCGACGCCAGTATAGCCTGCGCTTCTTTCCCTTAAACGACGACCGGCAATTTGCGGAAGTGCTGGAGAACGTCTCGCCTGATTTTGCCTGGAGTAACGATTCGCAGACCCTGTGGTACGTGCGTAAACATCCCACCACGCTGCTGCCGTATCAGGTCTGGCGCCACCGTCTGGGGACGCCGGCCAGTGCGGATGTTCTGGTGTATGAAGAGCAGGACGATACTTTTTACGTCAGCGTGCACAAAACGACTTCCCAGCAGTTTGTGGTGATCTATCTGGCCAGCGCGACCACCAGCGAAGTGCTGCTGCTCAATGCGGAAATGACCGACGCCGAGCCGGTCTGTTTTCTACCGCGGCGTAAAGATCATGAATATAGCCTCGATCACTATCAGCACGCTTTCTATCTGCGCTCTAACCGTGAGGGTAAGAACTTCGGCCTTTATCGCACTACCCTGCGCGATGAGCAGCAGTGGGAGACCCTGATCGCGCCGCGGCACGAAGTCATGCTGGAAGGATTTACCCTGTTTACCGACTGGCTGGTTGTGGAAGAGCGCCAGCGCGGGCTGACCAGCCTGCGTCAGATCAATCGTAAGACAAGAGAGTCCCAGGGCATTGCCTTTGACGATCCGGCCTATGTGACCTGGCTTGCCTATAATCCGGAGCCGGAAACCGCCCGCCTGCGCTACGGCTACTCCTCCATGACGACGCCGGATACGTTGTTTGAGCTGGATATGAATACCGGCGAGCGGCGGGTGCTGAAACAGCAGGAAGTCAAAGGGTTCGATGCCAGCCACTACCGCAGCGAGCATCTGTGGATCAACGCCCGCGACGGCGTCGAAGTCCCGGTCTCGCTGGTCTACCGTCATGAACATTTCCGCAAGGGCGCCAGCCCTCTGCTGGTGTACGGCTACGGCTCCTACGGCGCAAGCATGGATGCGGATTTCAGCGCCAGCCGCCTGAGCCTGCTCGACCGCGGCTTTGTGTTCGCTATCGCCCATATTCGCGGCGGCGGCGAGCTGGGACAGCAGTGGTACGAAGACGGTAAGTTTTTGTGCAAGAAAAATACCTTCAACGATTATCTCGACGTCTGCGATGCGCTGCTGGCGCAGGGCTACGGCGATCCGCGTTTTTGCTACGGCATGGGCGGCAGCGCCGGCGGTATGCTGATGGGCGTTGCAGTGAACCAGCGGCCGGAGCTCTTCCACGGCGTGGTGGCCCAGGTTCCCTTTGTCGATGTCCTCACCACCATGCTCGATGAGTCGATTCCGCTGACCACCGGCGAGTTTGAAGAGTGGGGGAATCCGCAGGATGAAGCCTATTACCGCTATATGAAAAGCTACAGCCCGTACGACGGCGTGCAGGCTCAGGCGTATCCGCATTTGCTGGTCACCACGGGCCTGCATGATTCGCAGGTACAATACTGGGAGCCGGCAAAATGGGTGGCAAAACTGCGCGAGCTGAAAACCGACGATAACCTGCTGCTGCTGTGTACCGATATGGATTCCGGCCACGGCGGTAAATCCGGCCGCTTCAAAAGCTATGAAGGCGTGGCGCTGGAGTATGCGTTTCTGATTGGCCTGGCGCAGGGGACGCTGCCGGGCCAGGCGGAGGTATAGCGCCGATTACTCCCCGAGATAGTGCTTCAGCGTCAGGCGCAGCTCGGGGCTCATGCGATCCAGGTTATTAAACAGCCAGCGTAAATAGCCAGGATCGTTTTCCGCCACTTCCGAGACCGGCTTGCCGCGGTATTTGCCGAAGGTAAAGGTGGAGAGCAGCGCCGGGCGGCCGGTAATGGTCGCCATCTCCTCAGGCGTCCAGCCGGAGGTGTTGATGATATCGAGCAGCAGGGCCGCGGTGATATAGCAATCGTACAGCGCCCGGTGATGATGCAGTCCCGGTGGCGTCGCGACGCTGAGCTTGCGCGATTTATACAGCCCCATATTGCTGTACTTGATGCCTGGCCACAGGCGGCGCGCCAGCTTCATCGTGCAGATCCACTCGCCCTGCATTTCCGGCAACACCCGGCGGTCAAAGCTGGCGTTATGGGCGACATACCACGGACTGCCCATATACAGCGGCACAATCTCCTCGATCCACGGCTTATCGGCGACCATCTCTTCGGTGATATGGTGAATCGCCATCGCCTGCGGGCTGATAGGCCGGTCGGGGCGAACCAGGTGGCTCATGGGATTGGTGATGTGTCCGTCGACAATATCTACCGAGGCGATTTCAACAATGCCTCCCTGCAATCCGCAGGTTTCTGTATCGATTACGCGCAGCATGGCTCGCTCCAGGCCAAAGAAACCAGCGTAATAGAATGCGCGGGTCTTGCCAACGTGGATGTCCGCGGGGGACGGGAATTATTTCTGTTTCGGTTCATAGGGCAGGCGAGAGAGCGAAACGGAGGCCAGTCGATGGGCGATCAGACGTTCGCGAAACCAGCCGCGCAGATGCTCGGGCTGTTCTCTTTCGACTAAATCAGCCACCACCGGCATATTGTAGCGTTCTTTAAACGCGACGCCCGCCGCGGCGAGATCGACATTCACTTTGTCCATCTCCTCCTGGGATAGTTTAGCCAGGTTCTTTTCCATCGGTTTCTCCTCTGATAACGCCGCAAAAAGTACTAAGCACGCGGCAAAAAGGCAAGTCTCAGACGCTTAGCTCGACTGCGCCATTATACAGGGTTATTCTCTGTGCTACATACATAACAAAAAGGAATGACAACTATGCCAATCATCGCCGGGCGCGCGCTGCGTCTGTCTCTGTTTCTCGCCGGTTGCCTGACCGCAGCAGGCGCATCGGCCCACGCCCATCTACAACAACAGCTTCCGGCGGCCAATACCGTGGTGAACGCTTCACCGCAGGCGCTGACCCTGAACTTCTCCGAAGGCATCGAAACGCAGTTTAGCGGCGTAACCCTCACCGGCCCGCAGCAGAAGACCATCACCCTCGGTAAACCCGTCCGCAGCGACAGCAATAAGGCTCAGCTGACGGTACCGGTTGAGCAGGCGTTGACGCCGGGCGAATATACCGTTAACTGGCACGTGGTCTCCGTAGATGGCCACAAGACGAAAGGGCAATACACCTTTACCGTGAAGTAAGCCGATGCTGAGTGGAGTCTATGTCAGCTTACGCTTTATCCATTTCATTTCGCTGATCGTCGCTTTCGGCTGCGTCCTCTACGGCGCATGGTGGGCGCCGGTGGCCTTACGTCGTTTGATGATGCAGCGCTTCTATCCGCTGATGCGCTATTTATTATCAGCAAGCGCGCTGTCGGCGCTGCTGATGCTGATGGCGCAGGGCGGCTTGATGGGCAACGGCTGGCCGGACGTCTGGCAGCCGGCTATCTGGCAGGCGGTGGCCGGGACGCAGTTTGGCGGCGTGTGGGTATGGCAAATTTTACTCGCCTTTGTGGCGCTGGCGGTGGTCTGGCTGAAGCCCCGGCGACCGGGACGTTTGCTGCTGGTGCTGTTTTGCGCTCAGCTGCTGCTGCTGGCCGGCGTCGGGCATGCCGCAATGAACGATGGCTGGCTGGGGATAGTGCAGCGAACCAACCATGCGCTTCATCTGTTTTGCGTGGCCAGCTGGTTTGGCGGTCTGCTGCCGTTTATCTACTGTCTTCGCCTGGCGCACGGTCGCTGGCGGCAGGCGGCCATCTGCACCATGATGCGTTTTTCGCGCTACGGGCATCTGGCGGTTGCCGGCGCCATCGCCAGCGGCGTGGTAAATGCGCTGCTGATCCAGGGTGGACTTATCAGCACCTCGCCCTGGGGGCGTATGCTGTTGTTCAAATGTGCGCTGGTGGCGGCAATGGTGGCAATTGCGCTGGTGAACCGGTATGTTCTGGTGCCACGCATGTCGGCAGGCGGAACGCGAGCGGAGCAGCTCATCGTGCGCACCACGCAGATAGAAATTGCGCTGGGGGCGCTGGCGCTATTTGCCGTCAGCCTGTTTGCCACCTGGGAACCTTTCTGAATAAACTGGTTAAATCATGAAAAAAATCGTTCTGACAATGTTGTTACTGGCAAGTTCTGGCGCTGCGCTGGCGGCACCGCAGGTGATTACCGTAAGCCGCTTTGAGGTGGGTAAGGAGAGCTGGGCGTTTAACCGCGAAGAGGTGATGCTGACCTGCCGTCCGGGCAACGCGCTGTTCGCCATTAATCCCAGTACCCTGGTGCAGTACCCGCTAAACGACATCGCCGAACAGCAGATGAAAGACGGTAAAACCAACGCGCAGCCGATTTCTGTGATCCAGATTGACGATCCGCAGCAGCCGGGACAAAAAATGAGCCTGGCGCCCTTTATTGAGCGCGCGCAGAAGCTCTGCTGATCGCCGCCTGCATCCCGCTGTATTTACATGAAAAAAACCGCCATCCCCCGATACCGGGCGTGGCGGTTTTTTGTTGGCATCAGCAATTTTGATACGAATTATTCGTCCACTTTTGTCGCGGACTGGAAAACCTGACACGGTAAACTATTCTTATAAGGCAAGGCGACTTAGCCTGCATTAATGCCAACTTTTAGCGCACGGCTCTCTCCCAAGAGCCATTTCCCTGGACCGAATACAGGAATCGTGTTCGGTCTCTTTTTATCTGTTTTTCACAAGCCGCAGATTCCATTGCAAAACCCCAGTCGCTTTTTTCGGGGCTTTTTTCTTATACCACAACAATAATTTCCTAAACATTTCTTTTACAAAAAATCGTCTGCTAACGTTTTAGTAGCTCACGGTCACCAGTACGGTATCGCTGTAGGTTCCCGCAGGCTGGTTGCTCTGGGTCGGGTTAATCTTGAGGGTGTAGTTCGCGGACTGCGCGGCGCCGGAGCCGGTTACGCTGAGATTGTTGCTTTCCGTCCAGGCGCTGCCGTTGGGCTGGTAAAACTGATACTGCAGCCAGGCGGTTGGTTGGTTCGCAATGGGCTGGCTCATCTGCCGCCAGTCGCCGACGCTGGCGTTAGTGCTGGCGAGGTTGACGGTGTAGGCCGCGTTTTTAGTGCAGCGGATGGCAAGCTGGCCGCTGTACTGGCTAAAACCGGACGGAAGGGCGGCAGAGGCAAATTCGACGTCCGGCGCGCTGTCGATATAGCAAACATTGGTCACCTTCACCGACACGTTGACCGTCGAGGTCAGGGTTCCGTTATTCGGAATACATATCTTAATGCCCAGCAGATCGAGCCCGACGTAGCAGAATCGGTACACCCAGGTGATGGTTAACACATCGGTATAGGTACCGGCGGGGACGTTGGCTCCCGGCGTGGTTCTGAAGTAGAGCGGCATGGTGCCATCGCTTGAGTTAAATAAACCCAGCAGTTCGAGCAGCGTTGTTCTGGACCAGCTAATCACGCCGCCGTCCTGATAGGCCGGCGAGCACGAGGCGTCAGAACAGACGCTATAAGGGATGGCATCGCCCGCGCCATTAAGCAGCCGCGGAACGCTGTTGCTCTTGTTGGCCGACGCCAGAGTGGCGCTTAACGTATTGGTTGAGTTCAGCGCCACCAGTTCCGGGGTGCAGTAAAACCCCGCGCCGGCCATCACGCCCTGAGGCGCGCTGTTGAGCGCAAAGGAATCGACCGGGCCGATCGCTGGCGCACTGGTTTTGATACTGCAGGCGGCCAGCGCGGTGCTGGCTTGCCCGAGCGCTAAGAGCATCGCGAATACGAGGATAATACTTTTCAACGTTATCTCCGTTGTTAAGAGGGGCAGCTGACTGGACCTATCCGCTGCGGAACCGGCGTTGAGGACGGAAGTTCGAACTGGACGCTGCATCGAAGCTCTCCGGCGTTTATTTTGACTTCGTTGTGGCGTCCAAGATGCGAGAACCAGACTACGCCGTCATAGCCCACCAGGCCGCGTTGCTTGCTGTTAACCTCCTCGACCGGCGTACCGACCGGCAGCGGTTGCCCCCTGGCATCGACGAAGACGAGGGTTGCCGAGCGCACGCGGTTCACCGGGAAATCGACCAGCGCTCCGCTGCCTTCGCGCACGGCGATGCGTTTCTCCACCGTCAGAGCTTCGGTGTCCGTTGGCAGCGGTAGCGTATCGAGGGTGACTTTCCCCGGATACCACGCCGTCGCCCACGGGATCAGCAGATGACCATTTTTATCGGTCACGCCGACTTTGCGATTTTCATAATTCACCGCAATATTCGGGTAGTTGCCGGTGGAGACGACGATAAAGGCGTCGTTAATTTGCCGGGCGAAAAACAGACTGTTATCCATCAGCACCACCGAGCCCGCGGCCTCAAACCAGCTGTGACGATCGTCGCGCGACCCGTAGTAGCCTCCGCTCAGCGTTGACACGCGGTTGATCCAGGTCAGATCCGCCTGACTATAGTTATCGCCGCCGATCGAATGGGCGAGGTTCCAGCCCAGCCCGCCTTCTGCCGGAGCAGAGCGGCTGACGCTGATATTTTCTCCCCATTGTCCGGCGCTGGCGCGCTGGCCGCTTAGCTGGACGGAGGTTTGCGAATCGAAAGGGATGATGACCTGCAGCATGCTGGCGTAGCTACCTTCCTGCAGATCGCGGTTGACGCTCAGGCTGAGGCTGCTGCTGAGCCACAGGCCGCGGCTCCAGGAGAGGTTCAGCAGCCGGGTGCGCGAATTATCCTCGGCTTTGATATCAAAGTAGCCAATGCTAAAAGAACCGAGGGTTCGTCCCCACGGACTCAGGCTCAGCGTGGCCTGGTCTGACTGACGGCTGAGCGTGGCGGTAGACCCATAGGTGCTGAGGTTGTCGTAGCCGGCGCTGCGGCGGATATGTTGATAGCTCACTCCCCAGCTACTGCCATAGTAAGAGTAACCCGAGGTGAACTGGTTTCCGTCTCCCTCGCCACGGCTGGCGCTGCCCGACAGGCTGAGGGTGCCCAGATTCCCCACGCCGATATCGCTGCCAATGCCGGCATTGGTTAACCCTTCGCGGTCTTCGGTATGCGTAGAAAGCGTGAGCCAGTTGTTGAATCCGTAGCGATAAATAGCGCTTACCGCGCCGGCGCCATAATCGGCACTCCTGATACCGTAGTTGTTGCGCAGGGCGCCGAGGGTGAAATCAAAATCGCTCAGTCCTTCCCGCAGCAGGGTATTGGAGACATAAAAAGGGATGCTGGTGGAGACCTGGCGACCCAGAGCGTCGGTGGTCACTACGGTGGCTTCGCCGGCGCCGCTGATCCAGGGAACGTTGGTCAGCGTATAGGGGCCGCCATTGATTTGCGCAGAGCTGCTCTTATAGCCGTTAATAAACAGATCGACGCTTGAAGGAACCGCCGCGCTGCCGGATAAGTTAAGCAGCGGATATGTCACCAGATCCGGGCGAACGCTGAAGTTGCGGCTCAGGCGTAGCCCCCCCATGCGCACGGAACTGCTCCACGTCAGGGCGTTACTGACCACGTCCCCGGCCTGGTAGCTAATCATTTGGTCGCTATCGCTGTACTTCCACAGGGTGTCGTAGCGCATATAGCCCTGCTGCTCGTAGCCCGTCGAAGACCAGTTTTGCCGAATCACGGCGTTATTGGAAAGGACGCCCGGCGGGCCGAAAAGGCGCGTTTCGGTGAAGGTGCTGGTGGTTTGCGAACCGCCGGATGAAAAGAGGCTGTAAGCGTCGTAGTTAAATAAAATTCCCGGGCTGCTTATCGCGGTCTGGCCAGGTTGTTCCGTAGTCCCCCCTATGTGCTGCTCGGGGAGCCATTTGTCCGGAACCTGGAGCTTGAGGATCTGACCCGGCTGGTCATATTCCACTTTCACCGAGGGTAGCGTCGTCACATCAACCAGCGCGTCGCCGGTTTGCAGGGGAATATGCGCTTGCTGCAACACGCTGGCCGCGATCCAGTAGTGGCCAGCGTTGACCTTTACCGGAACGGCGCCGGCAAGAATATTGCCGTTGACCGATACGCTGAGGTACAGCTCGTACTCCTGCTTTTCGCCGTAGGATGCCGCAGGCGCAGGCAGGGAATCATAGGTCGCGGCGCAGGCCGTTACCGACGCCATCGCCAGCAGCCCCCCGGACGCCGTCCTTTTCAGATCTCTCATTTTTAACGATTCGCCGGAATTTCCACCGCCTGACCGTTATCCGTTAATTTCGCGAACAGATGCATTCCTGACGGCACGGAAGCGTTTCCGGCGCTCGGGAAACAGCTCTTTTTCTGCGCCAGAACGTAGCCGAGAAGACCATTAGCCTGGGGAATGCGCCCCTTGCCGCTCGCGTTCGCCCAGTAAACCGCGCTGAGGCGCGCGTGCTGATTGCCTCTGTTTTCGATGCACAGCGTCTGGCGGTTATTTTGCTGCGAGAGCGACCAGCGCAGCGTGGCCCTTACCGGTTCGACTGAACCCGCGTTCTTTAGCGGCGTGACGCCCTGCCCATAGGTAAACAGCGGCAGGACATAGCGCATGCGCATTTTCAGCCCGGCGGCGTTCTGTTCCGTCTGCGCCGCGGGTTGCGCGGCAGGGATCTCATCGATAACAATGCGATAGGACTGCTCTTTGCCGTTTGCGATGGGGGCGACGCGCATGAGCCGCACCAGCTGGCGCTGCCCCGGCGCTACCGTGGTAAAAGGCGGGCTGGCGACAACATCCCGCTGATCGGCGTAGACGTCCGCTGACGCTTTTTGATCCCAGGCAAACACGCGCAGCTGCAAATTAACCGGCGCGCTGCCGCGATTCTCCAGCCACAGTTCAGACCCTGTTTCGTGGCTTTCGATCGTTTGAAATATCGGCCATACCAGAACGGAGCTGGCGGCCAGCACGGATGAGGGAAGCAATAAAGCGAATATAAACGGCGCAAATCTACAGCGAATCATAGTTAACCTGTGAATTATCTAATAGGTCAGCGTGACGGTGACCGTGTCGGTATAGGAGCCCACCGCCGGGAAGCCATTCGTGGCAAAAAGGCGGCCATAAACCGTGTAGGTTTGCGTGGTGCTCGGAAAGGATGCGACGCTCAGGGCCAGCGTACTGCTGCCCCAAACGTTAGCGCGGTTGGCGTCCTGATAAAGCTGGTACGCCAGCGTGCTGCTGTTGCCGTTCGACATGTAGCGCTGAGTGGCTGAGCCGCCGTTGACGCCATAGTCGAGGGCGATTGAAATAGCGGTGCCGGGCGTGCAGGTCACGATGATGGAACCTGCGCCGGCGGTACTCGCGACATCCACGTTGCTGTAAAGCGATGACAGGGTGCCAAAATTCAGCGTGCCGAAGTCCGTCGTTTGGGAGCCGTCCCCGGCGCCCAGCGCGCAGCCTGCGGTTATCTGCGCGGAGACTTTGAACGTCTTTTGGGCAACGGCGGCATGGGCGCCCGAGGTAAAAAGCAGAAGTAATGTAAGCCACTCTGGTCGAAGCATGACGCCCATTTTCCTTATGCGGTTACCAGGCTAAGGTCGCGGTAACAATGTCGTCATACACATCGGCTGTCGGCGCGTTGACGCTCTGGTCTTCAGGGCGAATGCGGGCAAAAACAGGAATCGCCTGTGGATTCCCTGTGCCAACGATAGGTATCGTGCCGCCAGGCAGGATTTCGTTATTGCGGGCGGCATCCGAATAGAGCCGATAGGCAATCTGCTGGGTGCCACCGGCGTTTTTCATATAGCGCAGCGCAGCATCGCCAGACTGGCCGCCGTCAAGCGTCAGGGTCGAGGCAAGATCCTCGGTGCAGGTCACGGTTAGGGCGTTTCCGCCGCCGCTGCCGGTGATCTCCGCATCAATGGAGTTGGCTAAATCGCCATAGGAGCCGAAATTAATGTTGCCCCAGCGGTTGTTTTCGCCATTGCGGACATTCGATACGCTGCATCCGCTGCCGAGCGTCACCTGGACGCCAATCTGGCCGCTTAAGGTTCCCGCTGCAGAAGCCGGTTGAAGAATAACTATGGCGCTCAGTAAGCCGCCCAGGAGACTGCGCGAGATCGTTGTGACGTTCATAGAGAACCTCTTAGTGGAAAGCCGCTGAAGAAAAACAACAATGTAGCGATAGACGTTGGTCACCGATTAAGTGCCGCGGTTTTGTTGGTTAACGTATAACTACTCCTGCAAGATATGTGTAATTTTGTATTTATAGCTGGTTATGTGTTTTTTATTGGATTGTTATTCTGTATTTATGCCTTTTATGTGGATGCAAACTCTTTTTGTTAATTAATTGTTGGTGTTATGTTTTTTAATTGTGTTTTGAAGGGGCGTGAAAATAGGGCGATTTTTTCTTAAATCACAATCTGGCGCAAAGTTTGCAACAAAAAATCTGGACAAAAAGGCGGGTATAGACACTGGAGGCGCCGTTGAGCAAGGGCGAGGAGAAAACACCTGCACAAAATCAGGCCCATAGTGCAGGTGAACTTTACGGGCCAACATCGGAAGTGACCCAGTATACACATTTGTATGACAAATGAAATAATAGATAAGAGACGGTTTTTCACTTTTTTGGCGGTTATTCTTCTGACCGCGCTATGGGTTATTGTCAGGGAGGCGAAGGGGGCGAACGACGGCGTGAAAATAATGGGCAACGATTTATTCTGGCGCCACAAAAGAGGGGTACAGCCATGTTTCCAGAAAGCTCACCAGAAACCATATTTGTCCGCTAAAAATAAACCACAGAGCAGCGGTCAAAATAATCAACAGGATAGCCAGCAGGAGTAATTCTGTTTTGCTCATAACTTCACTAGCCGTCCGCAAGGAGTACAACGAAGTTATGATAGTAACTAAAGCGCCGTTGAAGATGCAAACGCCGTTGTGCTAAACGGCGTTGGCGAAGCGGCGGGAGAGCTAATCCATGAGTATCGCCATCTGAGCGGCCATATCATCCAGCAGCTGGAAGCGGCGACGATATTCGGCGCGTTTCTTACTGGCGATGCTCTCAAGCGTCTTTCTTTCCAGCTGCAGCGGCAGGCGCCAGCGCCAGGCGCCGTCGGCGACCCCATCGATAGAGTGCCAGAACTCGTTATAGCTGGCGTGAAAATGGCGCCCTTTACTCAGCCGATAGCGCAGCGCGCGGAAGACGTGGCCGCTGTCGCTGACCCCGTAAATGTGATGAATGTTGCAACGCGCCGCCATTAACCAGATAAATTCCATCAGCAGGCGTTTCGGGAACAGGCCGTAACAGGCGCGGGTCGCCCGTTTAATCACTTCGTGCGGAACGGTGCTGCGCGGCCCCTGCAGGCCGCCGATAGTCAACTGCCATTGCTCCTGCTGGCGGGTGACGCTAAAGGTCGCGCTGGCAAGCACAATCTCATCGCTATCGCGCAGCCACAGCGTCGTTTCGCCCTCGCGTTCGGCTTTGCCCGCCGAGGAAGCGGAGAGCGTAAACCGGCTGTCGTCTTTGCCTGTCAGCTCAAGCAGCGGCACATCTTTCGCGGCGGTCATGGCCCCGGCGAGGCGCGAGGCGCCCAGGGAATCAACGAACTGATAGTGGCTGATAATGGCCTGAGCGCGCTGGCTGGCGTTTAACCCGCGGGTTAAATACTGGCGATGGACTTTACCCGGCAGCGTCACCTGAGCGGCGAGCAGCTGATTGAAATCCGCACGCGCCGACAGGCTCTCCAGCATGCTGCGCGTTGGCGCATAAAATAATGCCGTGCGCAGTAAAAACTTAAGCCGGTAATGACGTTGTTGCCAGATGGGGGCGGGTGTGATCCGGCCCATCACCAGATCGGCAATGAGATTTGGGCGTCGCTCAACTACGCTGGCTGAATGCAGGCTGTTATCCGTCACGATGAATACCTCGGTGTTATTTAGCCTCTATTCTATGGATATATCGTGGGGAGCTTAATGCCCGGCCGGACTATATTTGGCTTTCGTTTAAAATCGATTGAGGTGCCAATTTACGGGCGGTGAAGCCGCAGGGTTTTCCTATAATTATGCGAGGAGGACGAAATATGTATCAGCGTATTTACGGTTGCGACTGGCGTAATATCTGGCTGGTGGGCGACCTGCACGGCTGTTTCGCACGCCTGATGGCGGCCCTTCGTGAGCGCAAGTTTGACCCTTACCAGGATCTGCTTCTTTCGGTGGGCGATCTGATCGATCGTGGGCCACAAAGCGCGGAGTGTCTGGATTTACTGCGCTATCGCTGGGTTTACGCGGTGCGTGGAAACCATGAACAGATGGCGCTGGAGGCGCTTGCCGACGGCGATATGAGGCTCTGGGAGATGAACGGAGGCGACTGGTATACGCAGCGTGCGGCGAGCCAAAAGCAACGCCTTACGGCGCTTATTGCCCGCTGCCGCCGACTGCCGCTGATTATTGAACTCCACAGCGGTGAGCAGGTGCACGTGATTGCCCACGCTGATTACCCCGCCGCGGTTTATCGCTGGCAGCGCGTTGTTGATGAGCACCAGGTGCTGTGGCGTCGGCAGCGTCTCACTGACCATCTCGCCGGGCGTCACGGGGCGATTGCCGGCGCTGACCATTTCTGGTTCGGCCATACGCCGCTGAAGCGACGCTACGATAGCGATAACCAGCACTATATCGATACGGGGGCCGTGTTTGGTGGAGAGCTAACCCTGGTGGCGCTACAGCTGGCAGGCTAAAAATCGCTGTATTCTCGGGCGGGAAGCCAGAAACTATCGATAAAATCTTCTACCGGAAAGCAGCCGCCGTGGCGTATCCGCTGGTCGTCCATGGCCGTTGTGCACTGCCGCTCGTTATCGTAAACATCGACAACGATATCTTCACAGCCGCCGTCCAGGTAACAAATAAACAGCACTAAGGCAAACATCCGAGCCTCATATCCTGAAAAACATAGCGTTAAGTGTAGGAGATGACGGAGAAGCGGGGAAATAAATAACCCGTCTCAGGCGACGGGTTCAATTGAGTCAGGCGAGGCGCATGACCCAGGCATCGGACTGGCGATCGTAGTGCTTACGGTAGAGGACGGAATGTTCACCATCAAGTATGGCGGGTACGCTGGTGTCCGCGTCCCATGCATCAAGCTGCATGCATAAATCCGGATCGGATTTGCAGGGGATGCTTAACGTTCGCTCTCCCTGCTGTTCGCCGTGCAGTTCGGCGTCGTCTATCTCAAACGCGCCGATACGTACGTTAGTTTTGGCCATAAATTCACCCCGGTTGTCTGCTGAGTTGTGGTACGACCAGTTAAGGCCGCCATTTTTCAGCGTAGACAAACGGGCGTAAAGCGCCAGTGAAAAAATGCTGTTTTTCGACGCGCCATCACGCTTTTTTGCTAAAAAGCTTACCGTCACGCACCAGTTCGCGGGGATAGCTATTTTTTAAACGCGACCCGACTTTTTTCGCCAGCCCGATCGGCGCGCCCTGATAGGTGACAATCGCATCATCCTTCTGCGGGAGCGTTTCAGGATAGATATCGCGACCGCGATACCACTCTTCCGCTTCGGCCTCCGTCAGCGCCAGGGGAGCGGCCGGCGCGGCAAGCGCAATCACCGCTTCGTGCTGCCAGCGGTAGCCTTTGTTATGGGTTTCGGCGATCCGGATGCCGATGCGGGAAAAGCGCACTTTGCCAAATAACGCTTCGAGCGCCTGTGGGAATAACCATATTTCTTTATCGCGCTGCCAGAGCGTATGGTCGGCGGTCCACTGCAAACCGACGGCGGCGGCGGCGGCAATTACGGCGGCGGATTCGCGGGTTTTAAGCGGCGTGAAGGGGAATTTCCCCACTTTATAACCCGGCGCCGGGAGCGGGTCGATGGCCGCGGTTTTACGTAAACGGGCGACGAAGAACCCTTCGCAGTCAAAAATTTGCGGGAAGACGTGCAGGAAGCCCTCCTCGGTGAGGGCTTCGCTGGCCTGCGGGAACAGTGAGCCGAGCGGCACGACTTCTACCGCCTGCGGATAGCGCGCCAGCAGCCCGTTGACCACCTCTTCGTTTTCTTGCCGGTTCAGGGTACAGGTGGAGTAAACCAGCGTCCCGCCGGGGCGAAGGGCGTGAAACGCGCTGTCAATCAGCTCGCGCTGGGTCACCGCAATTTCCGCGTTGCTTTCCGGCGACCAGTTTTTCAGCGCATCGGGATCTTTACGTACTACCCCTTCGCCGGAGCAGGGGGCGTCGAGCAGGATCGCGTCAAAGCATTCCGGCAGCGCGGCGCCGAATACCCGACCATCGAAATGGGTCAGCGCCACGTTGCTGATTCCACAGCGGCTGATGTTGGCGTGCAGGACTTTAACCCGGCTGGCGGAATATTCATTGGCCAGAATGCCGCCTTCATTACCCATGCGGGCGGCGATTTGCGTGGTTTTAGAACCCGGCGCGGCGGCGACGTCCATCACCCGCTTCGGCATCTGGCCGTCGGCAAACAGCGCGGCGACCGGCAGCATGGAGCTGGCTTCCTGAATGTAAAACAGCCCGCTAAGGTGCTCGGCCGTGCTGCCCAGCGGCAGGTCGTCTTCATCTTCACGCTCGATCCAGAAACCCTCTTCGCACCACGGAACTGGCGTGAGCTGCCAGCGGTAGGGGGCGACCAGCTGCAAAAAATCAGCCACCGTGATTTTCAGCGTATTGACGCGAATGCTTCGCCGCAGCGGGCGCTGGCAGGCGGCGATAAAGTCGTCGAAAGAGAGATGCGTCGGCATTGCCGCACGCATTTGAGCGAGGAATTCTTCAGGAAGATAGACAGCGTTTTGAGCCACGGGGAGCGCACCACAACGAAAAAAGGGGGCGTAGTTTACCATAAAGGCTCCGGCGGCGGACACCGGAGCCTGTTATGCTTAGCGCGGCAGGGCGGTGCCCCATTCGCGCCACTCTTTCGGTTCGCTCTCCAGCAGCAGGAAGTGTTTGCCATCCTGCGCTTTCGGCGCCAGCGGCGTACCCGGAGGCGTCGCAAACGCGATGCCGCCGCGAATGAACTGATTAAAGGTACCGGTTTTCACCACCCCGCCAATCAGGCCAAAGTCGAGGCTATAGCCGGAAGCCAGCCAGAATACCGAGTTGTTGCGCACCAGATACTGATAACGCTTGCTGATACGCAGCTGTACCATCACGCGATCCGACATCGAACCGAGCATCAGACCGGTCACCGTGCCGACTTCGAGCCCGCGGAATAGCACCGGCGTGCCGATACCCAGCGAACCCGCTTCCGGTACTTCGACGATAATGCTCAGGCCGTCGATATAACGTGAATCGCTGATCGTGGTTTCCTGAATTTCGAAATCACGGCGCGGCGCACCGCGTCCCGGCTCGACGTTGATATAGGCCTGGAAAAGGGTATCCAGATGTTCGACGCCCGCCGCGGATATCTGCGGCGTAATCACCGAGAAACGCGTCCCGGCGCGGGCAAAAGTATTGACGTATTCCGGGTAGAGAACCGCTTTCGCCTGCACTTCGTTTTTCGCGGTAATTAAATTCAGCGACTGGATCTGGCCAATATCAATCCCCAGGTAGCGAATTGGCATCCCTTCGGCGATTTTACCGGCGTCGAAGGCGTGCAGGGTTATCTGCCCACCCACCGCGCGGGCGGCGGTTTCTGACGCATACAGTACGCGTTTGTTATCGATCCGCGCGCTGGCGCTGGCGCCGCTGAGGTTATCAAAGCTAATCGCGCCCTTCAGCGCGCGGGAGAGCGGGGATGCCTGCACCGTCAGGCCGCTGCCGTTAAGCTGCACTTTCGCGCCGCCTTCGGCCCAGAACACGCTGTTGCTGGTCAGCAGATGGCGATATTCCGGCTTGATATGGATATTGATCTCAAAGGCGTTCTTGCGCGGCTGCACGGTGATGATTTCCCCGACCGCAAATTTACGGTACAGCACCACGGAGCCTGCCTGCACGTCCGGTAGCGTCTCGGCTGAGAGCGTAAGCGTGGTGGTCGGCAGATCGCTCATGCTGTTTTCCAGCGCCTTTTCCTGGTTCGCGTACAGCGGATAGCGGCTTTGCATCGCCCCTTTGTCGCCCGGGATAACGCGGATCCCGCCGCTGACCCATTCGCTGGCGCTGGCCCCGAGGAACTCCACGCCATCGATGCCGACTTTAACATCGATGCGGCTGTTGACCACGAATTTGCTATCGCCGCGTACCAGAGAACGGTACTCCGGCATCACCGCCACCTGGAACGTGACGCCATCGGCGTTCAGCTTGCGTTCCAGAACCTGGCCAATCTGCACGCCGTGCAGAATCAGCGGCTGCCCGGCGTCGATGCCGTAGCTTTCCGGCGCGGTGAGCGTGACGGTCGCGACATCCGGCTCTTCCAGAATGGATTTATCGGCAGGCAGCACCGCAAACTGGTTGCGGGGTTCACCCTCGCCGGGGACCAGCTCGAAGGTGGTGCCGGTCAGCAGGGCGCTGACGCTGGGGTTATCCAGCGAGATTTTTGGCTTCTTCATCTGAATAAGCGTCTTCTCGCGCAGCAGGCTGACGACGCTCGGGTCGACGGTCATTTCGCCGGTCACTTTCCCGTCGCCATTGAGATTCAGCTTACTGAGCTGGCCGACCTCCAGGCCCTGGTACATCAGCGGCGTAGAGCCCGCTTTTAAGCCTGCGCCATCCGGGAGATCCAGTTTAACCACCACGCCGCGCTGGCTGTGCGCCAGGTCTTCGTATAAGTGATAGTCCGTGTTTTGCTGAGCCTGTGGAGAATCATCCGGGGAATCAAAGGCGATAGCGCCGTTCACCAGCGCCGAGAGGCTGTCCAGCTGGACTTTCGCTCCGCTCAGGCTGACGTCCGCCTTCACGCCGGATACGTTCCAGAAACGGCTCTCTTTTTTCACCAGGTTAGTGAAACGCCGCTCGATCAGCACATCAATGGTGACGCCCTGATTGTTCGGATTAATGGCGTAGTCATATACCCGGCCGACCGGAATCTTACGGAAGTAGACCAGCGAGCCGCTGGTTAACGAACCCAAATCCGCTGACTTGAGATGAATCATCAGCTCGCCGTTATTGATGTGGTACTTCGGCTGGGTATCGAGGGCGACAAAGTGATCCTCGGGCTCGCCCTGGCCGGGCATCATGCCGATATAGTTACCGCCCACCAGCGCATCCAGGCCGGACACGCCGGCAAGCGAGGCTTTCGGCGTCACCAGCCAGAACTGCGTCTCCTTGCGCAGCGCATCTTTCATATCGCCCTTGACGCTGGCGGAAACCTCAATTTTGCTCAGATCTTTACTCAGCGAGATGTTCTCCACCGTACCGACTTCTACCCCCTGATAGCGGATAGGCGTGCGGCCAGGAACGATACCGTTAGCGGACTGGAAGTCGATAACGATCGTCGTACCGCGATCCTGGTAGCTGGTCCATATCAGCCAGCCGGCAATCAGCAGCGCGATGACCGGCAGCAGCCAAAATGGCGAGATACGGCGTTTAGTTTTAATTTTGGCTTCAGTCGGCGAAGCGGGCGTTTCCTGACTCATGTGCGTCCCAAAGTAAGCGGCTGTCCAGCCATTCAACAGCAAGGATAGTTAATATTACCGCGGCGCCAAAATAGACCGCGGCGGGCCCCATCGTAAACGCGAGGAGCTGATCGCGGTTGATCAGCGACATGGTTAATGCGATGACAAAAAGATCCAACATAGACCAGCGGCCGATCCAGGTAATCAGCCGCAGTAGCAGGATGCGGGTACGTAATCCCTGTTCACACTTGAATTGTATGCTGACCAGCAGCGTAAACAATACAATTACTTTGGTGAATGGGACCAGAATACTGGCGATGAACACGACGCCGGCGATAGCGACGTTGCTGCTGGCCAGCGACATAATGCCGGAAAGGATGGTGTCATCCTGACGCGCGCCGTTGACGTAGATAATCGAGATCGGCAGCAGGTTGGCAGGCAGCAGGAAAACCATTGACGCAATCAGCGCAGCCCAGCTCTTTTGCAGGCTCTGGCGGCGTCTGTGGCGCAGGGGAGTGTGGCAGCGACGGCAGCGGCCGCGCGAATCGCGATGGCCGGTATAATGGCAGCCGAGGCAAACCTGCAGGTTTTCATCCGGCCGCAGCGCCGGGCGCTGGGGGTAAAAACGCTCCCAGAGCTCCTCAACGTTCATATGGATAAGCGTCAGGATACTGAGCAGGGTGAGGGAGATATAGGCGATAAGCCCGATGCCCGGCTGCAGGAAGGCGTAATCCTGCACCTTAATGGAGGCGACGCCGATGCCGACCAGGTAAATATCCAGCATCACCCACTCTTTGAGCCGCTCCAGCATCAGCAGTATCGGGCGCAGATTCATGCCCAGCACGTTGCCCAGCCACAGATAGGCGATTGAGACCACCAGCAGCACCGGCGCCACGACCGCGCAAAATAGCACCATCGCCGCCGTGAGCGGATCGCCCTGGCCGGTCATTTGCCAGATGCCCTGAAGGACGTTAGCGTCGATACGCACGCCCAGCAGATGCAAACGCAGCAGCGGTTCGCTCCAGGCAAAAGGCATCAGCAGCAGCATCGCGATTGCCATGCTGCCCAGCCGGGTAAGCGACCAGTCGCGGCCATCGCGCACTTTGGCGTTGCAGCGGGGACACCAGGCGCTTTGATTCTTTTTTAGGACCGGTAAACGAAACAGCAGGTCGCACTGCGGACAGCGCTGATAGTGAGCGTGCTCAACGGGGGCGCTGACCGAGTAGACGACCATTTTTTTTGCTGGCGTAATCCTGGGTGTTTTTAGTGGCATTTATAGCTTACAGAAATGAGTGTATCTCTCTATCTTAACTCAGGAATGAATTCATCTTGAGCATGAATGCATTTAAAGCTTATTTTATTAGGCTGTAAGTGTAAGGTAGTAAGACAACTAAGCGACCAAATAATGAACAAATCAGAATTCTACGCGGATTTGAACCGCGATTTTCAGGCGTTAATGGCAGGCGAAACCAGTTTTCTGGCGATGATTTCAAATACCAGCGCGCTGCTGTTCGAGCGGCTGACCGACGTGAACTGGGCCGGTTTCTATCTTCTGGAAGGTGACACGCTGGTGCTTGGCCCGTTCCAGGGCAAGCTGGCCTGCGTGCGGATTCCGGTCGGACGCGGCGTATGCGGGACTGCCGTCGCGCAGAATTGCGTGCAGCGGGTAGAGGATGTTCACGCGTTTGATGGGCACATCGCCTGTGACGCCGCCAGTAATTCGGAAATTGTCTTCCCGTTACGGGTGAACAATCAAACTATCGGCGTCCTGGATATCGATAGCACGGCGCATTCCCGCTTCACCGCTGAAGATGAGCAGGGACTGGCAGAACTGGTCGCGCATCTGGAAAAACTCATTTCTGCGACTGATTATCAAAAAATATTCACCCGCGTCGCAGGATAATCAACGGATAACGTAGCATTTACCGATGACGTCATTATAATGACGCCTGTTCATGCCTGCGGCTTGTTGGCTACGTCCGTTGTAATCAGGAAATTTCATGGAAAATCAACCTAAGTTGAATAGCAGTAAAGAAGTCATTGCGTTTCTGGCCGAACGTTTCCCTCAGTGTTTTAGCGCTGAAGGCGAAGCTCGCCCCCTGAAAGTCGGTATTTTTCAGGATCTCGTTGAGCGCGTTGGCGGAGAGATGAATCTCAGCAAAACCCAACTTCGCGCTGCTTTGCGTCTTTATACTTCGAGCTGGCGCTACCTGTACGGCGTTAAGCCTGGCGCAGTCCGCGTTGACCTTGACGGCAACCCGTGCGGCGAACTGGAAGAGCAGCACGTCGCTCATGCCCGTCAGCAGCTTGAAGAAGCAAAAGCCCGCGTCCAGGCGCAGCGCGAAGCGCAGCAGGCCAAAAAACGCGAAGCCGCTGCCGCAGCAGGCCAGCCGGAAGAGGGGGCACGTCGCGAGCGTAAACCGCGTCCTCAGCCTCAGGCGCGTCGTAAAGACGGCGCTGAGCAGCGTAAACCTCGCCCGGCAGCAGCAGCCAAAGCGCCGCGCGAAGAGCGTCATACCCCTGTATCAGATGTGTCTGTATTGACCGTTGGCCAGGCACTGAAGGTGAAAGCAGGCAATAATGCAATGGACGCCACCGTCCTGGAAATCACCAAAGATGGCGTTCGTGTACAGCTGACTTCTGGTATGTCAATGATTGTACGCGCAGAACACCTGGTGTTCTGAAACGGAGGCCGGGCCAGGCATGAACAAATTCTTTAAGCTCACCGCGTTGGCGGGCCTGCTGGTAATCGCAGGCCAGTCGTTCGCCGTGGACGATATCACCCGGATCGATCAAATCCCCGTGCTGAAAGAAGAGCCGCAGCACGCGACGGTGAGCGAGCGCGTCACATCGCGCTTTACCCGCTCTCACTACCGGCAGTTCGATCTTGATAATGCCTTTTCGGCAAAAATTTTCGATCGCTACCTGAACCTGCTCGACTACAGCCATAACGTGCTGTTAGCCAGCGACGTGGCCCAGTTTGCCGCGAAAAAGAATCAAATCGGCGATGAGCTGCGCAGCGGGAAGCTGGACGTTTTTTACGACCTGTATAACCTGGCGCAGAAGCGTCGATTTGAGCGTTATCAATATGCATTGAAAGTGCTGGAACGTCCGATGGACTTTACCGGCAATGACAACTTCAACCTTGACCGCAGCAAGTCTCCCTGGCCGAAAGATGAGGCCGAGCTGAATGCGCTATGGGATGCCAAGGTGAAGTTTGATCAGCTCAGCCTCAAGCTGGCTGGCAAAGATGATAAAGAGATTCGCGAGACCCTAACCCGTCGCTACAAGTTTGCCATTCGCCGTCTGGCGCAAACCAATAGTGAAGACGTTTTCTCGCTGGCGATGACCGCCTTTGCGCGTGAAATCGACCCGCATACGAACTATCTCTCTCCGCGCAATACCGAACAGTTCAACACCGAAATGAGCCTGTCTCTCGAAGGTATCGGCGCGGTACTGCAGATGGATGACGACTACACGGTGATCAACTCACTGGTGGCCGGTGGTCCTGCGGCGAAGAGTAAATCCATCAGCGTGGGCGACCGTATCGTTGGCGTTGGCCAGCCGGGTAAAGGCATGGTTGATGTCATCGGCTGGCGTCTTGATGATGTCGTGGCGCTGATCAAAGGTCCCAAGGGCAGCAAGGTTCGTCTGGAAATTCTCCCGGCGGGTAAAGGCGCGAAAACGCGGATTGTGACCCTTACGCGCGAACGCATTCGTCTTGAAGACCGCGCGGTTAAGATGTCAGTCAAAACCGTCGGCAAAGAGAAGGTTGGCGTGCTGGATATTCCGGGTTTCTATGTTGGCCTGACGGACGACGTCAAGGTTCAGCTGCAGAAACTGGAGAAACAGAACGTTAGCAGCATCGTTATCGATCTGCGCAGCAACGGCGGCGGGGCGCTGACCGAAGCGGTTTCGCTTTCTGGCCTGTTTATTCCATCCGGCCCGGTTGTCCAGGTTCGCGATAATAACGGTAAGGTGCGTGAAGACAGCGATACCGACGGCGTGGTGTACTACAAAGGCCCGCTGGTGGTGCTGGTCGACCGTTTCAGCGCCTCGGCTTCTGAAATTTTCGCCGCCGCGATGCAGGATTATGGCCGCGCACTGATCGTCGGTGAGCCGACCTTTGGCAAGGGGACCGTCCAGCAGTATCGTTCGCTGAACCGCATTTACGATCAGATGCTGCGCCCTGACTGGCCGGCGCTGGGGTCCGTACAGTACACCATCCAGAAATTCTACCGTATTAACGGCGGGAGTACTCAGCGCAAGGGTGTGACGCCGGACATCATGATGCCGACCGGAACCGAAGAGCGTGAAACCGGCGAGCAGTATGAAGATAATGCGCTGCCGTGGGATAGCGTCAATGCAGCAACCTTCGTGAAGTATGGTGACCTGACGCCGTTCGGACCCGAGCTGCTGAAGCGCCACGATGCGCGTATCGCCAAGGATCCTGAGTTCCAGTACATCATGAAGGACATTGCTCGCTATAACGCGATGAAAGACAAACGCAACATCGTCTCCCTGAATTACGCGCAGCGTGAAAAGGAGAATGAAGAAGATGATGCGATTCGTCTGGCCCGCGTTAACGATCGCCTGAAACGCGAAGGCAAGCCGCTACTGAAAAAACTGGAAGATCTGCCGAAGGATTACCAGGAGCCTGACCCGTATCTTGATGAAACGGTTCATATTGCGCTCGACCTGGCCCATGAGGAAAAGGATCGGCCAGCGGTCGAGCCGCCGGCCAGTAAATAATCCCCCAACGGGCACACTAAGTTGTGCCCGTTTTCTTTCTCGCCTTTCCCAACGTTCATTGCCTGATTTCAACAAAATGTCAACGCTTTTGCCCAGCGTCAGCAATATGCTACAAAATGTAAAGTTGTGTCTTTCTCGTGACTTAGCGGGGCCTGATGGTTGAAAATTGGCGTTCTACCCATACCATGTGGGTAATCGCATAGTGCGTTTTGTTAAATCGAGGTTAAAAGAAAATTATGATGCGAATCGCGCTTTTCCTGCTGACCAACCTGGCAGTGATGGTGGTGTTCGGGCTGGTGCTGAGCCTGACGGGAATTCAGTCAAGCAGCATGACCGGGCTGCTGATCATGGCCCTGTTGTTTGGTTTCGGCGGCTCAATCGTTTCGCTGCTGATGTCGAAATGGATGGCGCTGAAATCGGTGGGTGGGGAAGTCATTGAGCAGCCGCGTAACGAAACCGAGCGCTGGCTGATGAATACCGTCGCGCAGCAGGCGCGCCAGGCGGGCATCGCTATGCCGCAGGTCGCTATCTACCATGCGCCGGATATTAACGCCTTCGCGACCGGCGCGCGCCGCGATGCGTCGCTGGTGGCGGTCAGTACCGGGCTGCTGCAGAACATGAGCCGTGATGAAGCGGAAGCGGTTATCGCCCATGAGATTAGCCACATCGCCAACGGTGATATGGTCACCATGACGCTGATCCAGGGGGTAGTGAACACCTTCGTTATCTTTATCTCGCGCGTTATCGCGCAGATTGCGGCGGGCTTCCTCGGCGGCAACCGCGATGAAGGTGAAAGCAGCAACGGCAACCCGCTGATCTACTTTGCGGTCGCCACGGTGCTGGAGCTGGTATTTGGTATTCTGGCCAGCATCATCACTATGTGGTTCTCCCGCTACCGCGAGTTCCATGCGGACGCCGGTTCAGCGAAGCTGGTAGGGCGTGAGAAAATGATCGCCGCGCTGCAGCGGCTGAAAACCAGCTATGAGCCGCAGGAGGCCAGCAGCATGATGGCGTTCTGCATTAACGGCAAAGCGAAATCCATGAGCGAGCTGTTTATGACTCACCCGCCGCTGGATAAACGTATTGAAGCCCTGCGCAGCGGCGAATACCTGAAATAACCGTCGCGCCTGGCCCTGAAAACAAAAATCCGCAACCTTCGGGCTGCGGATTTTTTTATGCCGGTTTTGCGTTACAGCCTGACGCGCGGCTGCGTGACGCGTAGCCCGCTGACGGCGGCCGCGACGACGGCAAACGTTCCGGCCAGCAGAAGGGCGGTGTGGGTTCCGCTATCGCCCAGCAGGTTAAACAGCAGCGCCACCAGCGCGGCGCCAGTGCTCTGTCCAAGCAGGCGCGCGGTCCCCAGCATGCCGCTTGCGCCGCCGCTGCGATGAGCCGGCGCTGACGAGACGATGGTGTGATTGTTGGGGGACTGGAACAGACCAAAGCCCGCGCCGCAGAGCGCCATTCGCCAGATAATATCCAGGTCCGACGGCGCGGAGGGCAGTAAAGCCAGGCCGAACAGGCCGCAGGCCATGATGATTAGACCCATCGCGCCCAGCAGCCCGGCGTGAACTTTCTCAATCAAATATCCCGCCAGCGGCGCCATGACCATAGTGGCCAGCGGCCACGGCGTCAGGAGCAGACCGGTTTCCACCTCGCTACGCCCCATCATTGACTGCAGGAAGAACGGCAGCGAAACCATCGCCAGCATCTGGGCGCAAAAAGAGCATATCGACGTACAAATTGACAGAGAGAATAGCGGAATGCGCAGCAGGTCAACCGGCAGCAGGGGGACCGGCATTTTGAGCTGGCGGCGGACAAAAAAGAACCCGACGACCAGCATGGCCATAACCTCCGCCGCAACCAGCGCGCCTGACTGGCCTTGAGCGAACCCGCCGAGGGCGGTAATCAGTAAGCCAAAAGTGAGGGCATTCATGATGGCGCTCGGCAGGTCGAAGCGGGTGACCTTGCTGCGGCCGGTGTTAGCAGGCAGATAGCGCATCGCGAGAAGCAGTGAAATAATCCCCAGCGGAACGTTAATCAGAAACAGCCATTGCCATGAAGCCATTGAGAGAATCGCGGCGGCGATGGTCGGTCCCGCCGCGGAGGAGACGGCCACCACGAAAGAGTTGATCCCCATCCCGCGGCCGAGAAAGCGCTGAGGATAAATCAGGCGAATCAGCGCGGTGTTAACGCTCATCAGCGCCGCGCCGCCGAGCCCCTGCGCCACGCGCGCCAGGGTCAGCATTTCCAGGCTTCTGGAGAGCGCGCAGGCCAGTGAGGTGAAGGTAAAAAGTACCAGGCCGATTTTATAAATACGCCGGTAGCCGACCATATCGCCGAGGAAAGAGAGCGGCAGCAGCGCGATAACGATAGCAATTTGGTAGGCATTAACTATCCAGATTGAAGAGGCCGGGGATGCGTTTAAATCGCTGGCGATGGTCGGCAGGGCGACGTTGGCGATAGCGCCGTCCAGCACCGCCATCGCCAGGCCTAATACAATGGTCAGAATGGCGCCGTAACGCTGCGGTAAAGGCAGCCCATCGGAGATGTTTTTATCCATGTGAAGTCTGTATCTTATCGGGAACTATTAACTGGTTAATAATTTTAGCATTGATTATTCAGCGGCATGTCGCAGATTTGTAACGAATCGGCAGAAGAACGATTGCGGGTAACGGGATGCGAATTTATAATAAAAACCGGTTCTAATTTTTATAAAACAGTTGCGATGAGGTGATAAATGGCAGTTGCAGATTTGGATAAACAGCCAGATTCTGTCTCTTCGGTATTGAAGGTTTTTGGCATTCTGCAGGCGCTTGGCGAAGAGCGTGAAATTGGCATTACCGAACTGTCCCAGCGCGTCATGATGTCAAAAAGCACCGTTTATCGCTTTTTGCAGACCATGAAATCGCTGGGATACGTAGCTCAGGAAGGTGAGTCCGAGAAATATTCTCTGACCCTGAAACTCTTCGAACTTGGCGCGCGGGCTTTGCAGAACGTTGATTTGGTGCGCAGCGCTGATATTCAGATGCGCGAGCTTTCACGCCTGACGAAAGAGACCGTCCACCTGGGCGCCCTGGATGAAGACAGCATTGTTTACATCCACAAAATCGACTCAATGTACAATTTGCGCATGTATTCGCGCATCGGGCGTCGTAACCCGCTGTACAGCACCGCGATCGGTAAAGTGCTGCTGGCCTGGCGCGATCGTGCCGAGGTTGAGCAGATTCTGGAAGGGGTGGAGTACAAACGCAGCACCGACCGAACTATCACCAGCACCGAAGAGCTGCTGGCGGTTCTCGATAAGGTCCGCGAGCAGGGGTATGGCGAAGATAACGAAGAGCAGGAAGAGGGACTGCGCTGCATCGGGGTTCCGGTTTTCGACCGCTTCGGCGTGGTTATCGCGGGCCTGAGTATCTCTTTCCCGACGCTGCGTTTCTCGGAAGAGCGCCTGAACGAGTACGTGGCGATGCTGCACACGGCGGCGCGTAAAATTTCAGAACAGATGGGCTACAACGATTATCCGTTCTGACCTTGTGCGTAAATCGGGCTACAGCGTCTGTAGCCCGATCGTGACTAGCCGTTATCAACAACCGTGGCGCTTTTTCGCAGGATAGGGCAATCGGTAATGCCGATAATACCGCTGCTGGAATGAACATATTGTGCGGTACTGATGCCGCGAGCCGTGAGATATTTACACTGCAATCCCAGCCCCCCGGCATTCTCACTGCTGCCCATTAATACGCCGTAGCCGCTTAATAATACGCCAATCCACAAGATAGCCAGCACCACAATGGTACGAATGATCAATCGCATTGTTGCCTCATTATTTGTATTATCCTTGCGTCCATTCTGGCATGAACATCGTTTGAAACAAGTCTATGATTCCTAAACTTGCCTTTCGTATTACAGTTAGCCGCGGTTTAAGAAGGTCATGTTATCCTGGCGACATCTGGTACTGATGCGGAGTGTGGAGTGAAAAAATTACGCTGGGTTTTGCTGATAGTCATCATCGCAGGTTGTTTACTGCTATGGACTCAGATGCTTAACGTAATGTGCGATCAGGATGTACAGTTCTTCAGCGGCATCTGCACTATCAATAAATTTATTCCCTGGTAAGACATTTTTAATATGACTGATTTTCTTCTGCCGCGCGGGTGGTAGAATAAACGCCTTCTCTTTGAGGTGGTGAAATGAGTGAGTTACTAAATCCTGGGATTGTAAGCCTGGCATCCGTGGCGCTTTCAGTTGTGCTGTTGCTTGTCGGCCTGTTGTTATGGTTTTTTGTTAATCGCGCCAGCTCGCGCGCTAATGAGCAGATAGCGCTGCTGCAGGCGCTGCTGGATCAGCAAAAGCGGCAAAACGCGCTGCTGCGCCGTCTCTGCGAGGCCAATGAGCCAGAGAAGGAGAGTGCCGCAGAACCTTCCATCGCCGAGAAGGGGAAAGGCGACGACGACTTCATTCGTCTGGTCGCAGAGCGCTAATCTGATTGTCAGGTGTACATCGTGACGGTGTGCGCCTGTATCTCCCCCGGTGTATAACGTATCCTTATCGATAAATTCTCTTCCGAACGTAAACCTGCCCACCGGCAAGCGGAGGCGGCGCGTTTATGCTCTCTTTAATTAGTTTGTTTAATTCATCAAATAAAAGAACAGGAAAGACCTGACTGTCATCAGGCGTTCATTATTGCGATGAAGTATAGACAATATTTTAAGTACTTCAATTAACGCGCTTCGATATTATGCCATGGGCCTGTAAAGCAATTTTTCAACTATCGATATGAGCTTTTAAATGCATCTTTATGCAATGCTTTCTGACTCCCCCTAAAATTGGCAGCTTGGCTCTACGCGGGGCCCGGCAAGCTGAAGTCATTGAGCAATGGCGGATAAACTCCCAGGCAGGGGGCCGTCTCAGCGGCGCCAGCGCGGAGGGAGAAGGATAAGCCAGAGGAAGCAAAGTCGCATAAATGTGCAGGTGATCAAATGATTCCCTTATAATTTGTGCGAGCGATCGAGAGCCGTCTAAAAATGGCTTGCCATTATTTACGTAGTATGTGATAACACGTTTCGGGTTAAACGAGGTACAGTTCTGTTTATGTGTGGCATTTTCAGTAAAGAAGTCCTGAGTAAACACGTTGTCGTTGAATACCGCTTCTCTGCCGAACCTTATATTAGTGCCTCATGCAGTCATGTGTCAGTTTTATCTATGTAAGTGCCCCACGGGCGAAGAAAACAGTCTAAGGAATTTTGCAAATGGCAAAGATTAAAGGTCAAGTTAAGTGGTTCAACGAGTCTAAAGGTTTTGGCTTCATTACTCCGGCTGATGGCAGCAAAGATGTGTTCGTACACTTCTCCGCTATCCAGGGTAACGGCTTCAAAACTCTGGCTGAAGGCCAGAACGTTGAGTTCGAAATTCAGGACGGCCAGAAAGGTCCAGCTGCAGTTAACGTAACTGCTATCTGATTTAGACCACTGAATCTTGTAAGAAAGCCTCGCAGCCGCGGGGCTTTTTAGTCTTTATTGCAAATCATGTCATTTTTCCTCCCTCTGTTGCGCTTTGTTGCAAAACAACATCCTTATTAGCACTGTTTAGCAACCTGTTTTGTATATATCTGTTAAATCAGGTGGTTGCAAAATAATGATGGAGCTAAGGTGCAAAAGAACAAACTTAAGTCAGCCGCCAACTTTACCCCTCTGCGGTTTGGGTTGTTATGCGTGGCCATTCTTTGCTGTATGGGTCTGCTGCTGGCCCGGGTAGGCTGGCTGCAAATTGTCTCTCCCGACAATTTGGTTAAACAAGAAGATATGCGCTCCTTGCGCGAAGAGCCTATCGACGTGCAGCGCGGCATGATTAGCGATCGCGAGGGCCGCCCGCTGGCGGTTAGCGTGCCGGTGAGCGCCATCTGGATCGATCCGCAAACAACTCTCGCAAAAGGCGGCGTCGGATATGGCCCGCGCTGGCAGGCGATGGCGCAAGCTTTACACCTCAACCTTAGCGAGCTTGCCCATCGCGTGCAGGCGCATCCTCATGCGCGTTTTCTCTATCTGGCGCGCCAGATAAACCCGGAGCAGGCGGAGTGGATCGACAAGCTGCACCTGCCGGGGATTAATCTGCGCGATGAGTCGCGTCGTTTTTATCCCGCGGGGCACGTTGCGGCTAATCTGCTGGGCTTTACCAATATCGATAATCAAGGAATCGAGGGGGTAGAGAAAAGCTTTAATGCCCAGCTAACCGGTCAGCCCGGGCGTCGCCTGGTGCGCAAAGACCGGCACGGCAACGTCATCGAAAATATCACCGAAGTCCCGGCGGTCCCGGCCCACAATTTGCAGCTCAGTATCGATGAGCGTCTGCAAACGGTGACCGAGGACGCGCTGGATAACGCCGTGCGCTGGAACAAAGCGGAATCAGGGGCGGCGGTATTAATTAAAATTGATACCGGGGAAATCCTGTCGATGGCCAGCTACCCCGATTTCAACCCTAACAATCGCGATGACGCGAAGCTGGATGATTTCCGCAATCGCGCGATTAGCGATACTTTCGAGCCGGGGTCGACGGTTAAGCCGCTGGTGCTGATGACCGCGCTCCAGCAGGGCATTGTTCAGCCGGATAGCGTGGTGGATACCCATCCGTTTACCCTCGACGGTCATCGTATTCGCGACGTCGGTTACTACCCTGAGCTGTCCCTCACCGGCATTCTGCAAAAATCCAGCGATACCGGCGTTTCACATTTGTCGCTGGCCATGCCGATTCAACATCTTATCGATACCTATAAAGCGTTCGGTTTCGGCGACTCTACCGGTCTGGGATTAACCGGTGAAAGCGCCGGGCTGATGCCGCAGCGTCGCTACTGGGGACAGCTGGACCGGGCGACATTCGCCTTCGGCTACGGCCTGATGGTTACGCCGCTCCAGCTGGCGCACGTTTACGCAACTATTGGCAGCTACGGTATTGAGCGTCCGCTATCGATCACGCGTATCGATCCGCCGGTCATGGGCACCCGAGTGATGCCGGAGCAGATTGTGCATGAAGTCGAACATATGATGGAGAGCGTTGCCTTGCCGGGCGGCGGGGGCACCAAAGCGGCGGTGCGCGACTATCGGGTGGCGGTAAAAACCGGTACCGCCAAGAAAATTGGCCCTGACGGGAAATATATCGACAAATACGTGGCCTACACCGCAGGGGTGGCGCCCGCCAGTAACCCAAAATTTGCGCTGGTAGTGGTGATGAACGACCCCAGCAACGGTTCGTATTACGGTGGGGCAGTGTCGGCGCCGGTATTCAGCCAGATCATGGGCGATGTCCTGCGCCTGGAAAACGTGATGCCAGATGGGATGCCGCAGGGTTCTGAAAACCTGATCGTCATGCATCATGACGGCATGCTGCCGCCTGCGCTGTAACGGTGGCCTGGAGGGGCGAATAGCGCTACACTTTCGCCCTTTCAGCACACCGGAGTTGCCATGTCTTACAGTTGCCCACTTTGCCACGCGCCGCTTGAGCGCCGCGATAATAGCTTTATCTGCCCGCAGCGGCATCAGTTCGATCTGGCGAAGGAAGGGTACGTCAATTTACTGCCGGTGCAGTTTAAGCGCTCCCGCGATCCGGGCGACAGCGCTGAAATGATGCAGGCCCGGCGGGCGTTTCTCGATGCGGGTCATTATCAGCCGCTTCGCGACGCGATCTGCGCTTATCTGCACACTTTCGCTCCGACCGATTTACTGGACATCGGCTGCGGGGAAGGCTACTACACGCACGCTTTTGCCGCCATCGCCAGCCGCAGCTGGGGTCTGGACGTGTCGAAATCCGCTATCCGCGCGGCGGCAAAACGGTACCCGCAGGTCAACTTTTGCGTCGCCTCCAGCCAGCGTTTACCGTTTGAGGATGCAAGCCTGGATGCGATAGTACGTATTTACGCCCCCTGCAATGCCGTTGAGCTGGCGCGCGTTGTCCGCCCCGGCGGCTGGGTTATCACCGCGACGCCGGGGCCTCGTCACCTGATGGAGCTGAAAGGGTTGATATACGACGAAGTGCGTTTGCACGAGCAGAACGCGGAAGAGATGGCAGGGTTTACGCTACGTCACCAGCAGCAGCTGGCCTATCCGATGCAGCTTAACGGCAGCGAGGCGGAAGCTTTACTGCAAATGACGCCGTTTGCGTGGCGGGCTAAGCCGCCGGTTCGGGAAGCGCTGCGTCAACAGGTGGGATTTGACTGCCAGACCGATTTTGCCATTCACTGCTGGCAGCGCGACGCCTGAGGATCAGCCGGCGAAATGGCTCCAGAGGATCTGGGCGCCGATGCCAATCAGCACGATACCGCCGAGGATTTCCGCCCGTTTGCCGAGCAGCGGGCCGATAAAACGTCCCACCATCATACCGAGCGTCGACATTATCAGCGTGGCGCAGCCGATAGCCAGCGCGGTGGCGATAATGTTGACCTGCAGAAACGCCAGGCCAACGCCGACGGCCATGGCGTCAAGGCTGGTAGCGAATGCGGTGGTCACCAGCAGCCAGAAACCGTGGCGTCGCGGAGTTTCGCAGTCGTCGTCGTTGCCGCCGCGAAACCCTTCGATAACCATTCGACCGCCGAGAAACACCAGCAGCACAAAGGCAATCCAGTGGTTCCACTCAAGAACAAACTGGCTGGCAAGCATCCCCATTCCCCAACCGACCAGCGGCGTGAGCGTTTCGATAGCGCCAAAGATAAGACCCGTGCGCAGGGCTTCAGAAAATTTAGGTTTATGGAGAGTGGCGCCTTTGCCAATAGAGGCCGCGAAGGCGTCCATGGACATGCCGAAGGCAAGAAGAATTGTAGCGGATACATTCATGAGAGCGTCCTGACCGGGGATAATCCATATGACACATCGCCGCCCCCAGTAAAAATACGCAGCCCATCCTGAAGATGAGGCGCCGCGTACAGCAGCGATGCGTCTATGGTCTCGCCTGATTGAAGACGTTCTTCTTCAACCCGTACGTGCCACGTTTTGCAACGAGTATGTTGACACGTACATTTTCTGGCAGGCAGAAAATTGGCTACTCCCCAACGACGGGCGCAACCTTAACATAATTTTAGAATATAAAACAATAACAGAGTCAGGTTATTTTGCTAACCAAATGATAACGATTTTCATTTAAATTTAGAAGTGAATAATTCGTTAATAAATATCGGCGAATTAAACGAATGGAATATAGCCGCGGCTATATTCCATTCGCCGGGGAATGACAAAATATAGCGCAGGCTATATTTGTAACTCATTGAGTTGAAATGAGAAGTTTGTATATTTTTTCCAGGTCGTCGATATTTTGTACGCGAATTAGCAGGCGACGCTGCTCTAATTGCATAACCAGCACGCCATCTTCCGATAAATTCATCTCTTTAATACGCTTATATTCGATCCAGATATTGGCGAAAAAAAAGCCTTCTTTTTTGAAGATGATTTTGGGTGAACGGATCCAGAAAAGATATAACCCCATCAAGGCCAGGGCAGATAATAGCCAGGTGGTGATAAGTTCGCCCTGGCTGGCAATATTGTTATAAATCAGGATAGCAATGAGGCCGACGAAGATAATGCCATCGACGCGATTGCGGCGGAGCAGGGGGATAGCCAGCAAAACGGGGCCATTGCGGCGCGGCATGATGAACTGATCGTAAATCGCAAACGCGAGCAGAACGAGAATAAACAGGATTAACACCAGGTCCGTGATTGTCATCCATCCTCCAAATAAAAAAGCCGGGGGCAAGCCCCCGGCGCACAGCGTGTAGATTACTGGCCCAGCAGGCCGACAGCGTAGCCCGCGATACCGATGACGAAGAAGCCAACGATGATCCACAGGGCGTTAACTTTCTTGCGCAGCAGCCACATACAGGCGAAGGTCAGCAGCAGCGGCACCAGGCCCGGCATCAGCTGGTCAAGGATAGTCTGCACGGTGGTCACGCGCGTCTGGCCATCCTGACCGGTGATGGTGGAAACCACCAGCGGGATGTTCACGTGCGTCCACTTGTTAACCAATGCCCCCATGACAAACAGGCCGAGAATTGACGCCCCCTCGGTCAGTTTCTGCAGGAAGCCGCCGCCCATATCTTTAACGATATCGATACCTTTACGGTAACCGTACGCGACGCCGTAATAACGGGTCAGCAGACGCACCGCGTTAAACAGGATAAAGAACAGCAGAGGCCCGAGCAGGCTGCCGCTCATGGCGATACCTGCGCCCAGCGCGGCGAACACCGGACGAACGGTACCCCAGAAGATAGGGTCGCCCACGCCGGCCAGCGGGCCCATCAGACCAACTTTGATACCGTTGATAGCACCATCGTCGATCTCTGCGCCGTTAGCACGCTGCTCTTCCATCGCCAGCGTTACGCCGAGAACCGGCGCCGCAACGTAGGGATGGGTGTTAAAGAACTCAAGGTGACGCTTAATCGCCTGTTTACGCGCATCGTTGTTCTCCGGATACAGGCGACGAATAGCCGGCACCATGGAGAAGCAGAAGCCCAGCGCCTGCATACGTTCGAAGTTCCATGAACCCTGGAACAGGTTAGAACGAATGAACACGCCACGAATATCACTCTGAGTCAGTTTTTTCTCGGTGGTATTTTTAGTCATATCAACCATTTCGCTCACCTGTTAGTCCAGTTCGTTGTCGAGATCGTTATTACCAGCAGCCTGCACAGGCGCACCCGCTACGCGGTTGTATTTCGGGCTCAGCTGGATGTAGAGCACCGCCATCACGGTACCAATTACACCCAGAGCAACCAGGTTGAAATCGGTGAACGCGGCGGTAACAAAGCCCAGGTAGAAGAACGGCATCAGGTAGCCTGCGCGCATCATGTTGATGACCATCGCGTAACCGACAACCACGATCATGCCGCCCGCGATGTTCAGACCGCCGGTAACCACTTCTGGAATGGCGTTCAGCATACCCTGTACTTCGCTGGTGCCGACGGAAATCGCCACGATAACGGCAGGGATTGCGATACGCATAGCCTGCAGGAACAGCGATGAAACGTGCAGCCAGGATATGGCCGTCAGGTTTCCATTCTCCGCGGCCTTATCCGCCGCGTGCTGGAAGGCAACGGTGATGGTACGAACGATAATGGTCAGAACCTGGCCTGCCGCGGCCAGCGGGATTGCCAGCGCGATACCGGCACCGATGCTTTGATGGCCGGCGATAACCAGAACGGTAGAGATGATGGAAGCAAGGGCGGCATCCGGCGCAACGGCCGCACCGATGTTCATCCAGCCCAGGGCGATCATTTCCAGGGTACCACCGATAATAATACCGGTTTTCATATCCCCGAGAACGGCGCCAATCAGCGTACAGGCCACCAGAGGACGGTGGAACTGAAATTCATCAAGTACCGACTCCATACCCGCAATACACGCGACGATGAACACCAGCACAATCTGAAGAAAGGTAATCTCCATTGTACTTCTCCTGTTGATTAAGTCTTAAGTTGAAAATTGCGTTGCGATCCGCGGGGTGACTTATTTCACCTTGGCGATCAGATCCATCATTTTCAGTTTCTGGTCGGTGGAAACTTTGCGGGCCTCCAGTTCGATACCGCGGGCATTCAGCTTTTTGAACGCTTCGATATCTTTCTCATCGACCGAAATGGCGTTGTTCACCTGCGTTTTACCCTGGCGGAAAGCCATGCCGCCGATGTTGACGCTGGTGATTTTCACACCGCCTTCAACCACGCGTTCAACGTCCGTTGGGTTAGTGAACAGCAGCATAATGCGCTCGCCTGCGTATTTGGGGTTGTTATAGACGCGGATCATTTTCGCGACGTCTACAACGTGGGCGGTAACGCCCGGAGGAGCAACCTGAGTCAGCAGCGTTTTACGTACGGTATCCGCCGCAACTTCGTCGCTGACGACGATAATGCGGGAAACGTTGGTTTCTTTAGTCCAGCGAGTGGCGACCTGGCCGTGGATTAAACGGTCATCAATACGCGCAAGCCCGATAACCATGTAGTCGTTTGGACCCATTGGCTTCAATGGCGCAGCCGCTTTCGGTGCAGCAGCCTGAACCGGAGCAGGGGCGGCCTTTTCCACCGGCTTCGCTTTCAGCGCCTTAACGCCTTCGCGACCGGTTTCTACCGCCAGGGCAACCAGCTCATCGAACGACGGGTTGTCGTCACGCGCCATCAGCGTTTCGACCAGCATCGGAATATTAACGCCCGCGATGACTTCATAGTGTTCTTTATCGACGACAATGCGGCTGGCCGCGTTAAACGGGCTGCCTCCCCATGTATCGACGAGAAATAACACGCCTTTTGCTGTATCCAGCTTTGCCAGCTGAGCGTTGTACTTTTCGATTAACGTTTCTGCGTTTTCGCCAGGGACGAAATCAATCCAGCCAACGTTTTCCTGTTCGCCCAGCAGCATTTCTGCCGTTTTTAACAGCTGTTCTGCAGCCCAACCATGTGTGCCTATTACAATAGCAATCGTCACTTGCTACCTCCTTTATAATCGTGAATGCATCATCTGTTCTGATACATCCTGAATCACTCTTGCGAACAAAATCGATTCAGTAAGGGTGTAAGATATAAAGTAATTACTACAGCGAATTATTTTAGACAGTGAAAAAATAATTAATGTGATGAAGCTCCGCTAATTATGCATCTGTTGGTAATTATTTTGCAGCGCAAAAAATAGTCTTAGCTATTGCAAAGACAGGTAAATTTTTTCCAATTATGCTCTATATTTTGCTATGTTTACGTTCCGTTTAATTACTCAGGAGTATAGGGCATAGCCCGCTATATGGACCGTCACCGACGTCTTTTCACCTTCCGGCACGCGTTTGCCGCCGCCACCTGCTACGTCTTTTCACCAGCAACAAGTGTCTCGTCTGTGCATGACACAGCGATGACTACGCCTGTCGTTAACTGGAGCTGCTCATGGAATTCTTAATGGATCCCTCTATTTGGGCCGGTTTGCTGACGCTTGTCGTCCTTGAAATCGTACTGGGTATCGACAACCTGGTGTTTATCGCCATCCTTGCCGACAAGCTGCCGCCAAAGCAGCGGGACAAGGCGCGCCTGATCGGCCTCTCGCTGGCGCTGTTTATGCGCCTGGGTCTGCTGTCGGTTATTTCGTGGATGGTGACCCTGACGAAACCGCTTTTCAGCGTTGCCGATTTCTCGTTTTCCGGACGCGACCTGATCATGCTGCTCGGGGGGATATTCCTGCTCTTTAAGGCGACCACCGAACTGCATGAACGGCTGGAGAACCGCCAGCATGACTCCGGTCATGGTAAAGGCTATGCCAGCTTCTGGGTGGTGGTACTACAAATCGTGGTGCTGGACGCCGTGTTCTCGCTGGACGCCGTGATTACCGCGGTCGGGATGGTTAACCACCTGCCGGTGATGATGGCGGCGGTGGTGATCGCGATGGCGGTGATGCTGCTGGCTTCGAAGCCGTTGACTAATTTTGTCAACCAGCATCCGACGGTGGTAGTGCTCTGTCTGAGCTTCCTGCTGATGATCGGCCTGAGCTTGGTGGCTGAAGGTTTTGGTTTCCATATACCGAAAGGTTACCTGTACGCCGCGATTGGCTTCTCGATAACCATCGAGTTCTTTAACCAGATTGCGCGCCGTAACTTTATTCGTCATCAATCGACCCTGCCTCTGCGCGCGCGCACTGCCGATGCGATCCTCCGTCTGATGGGCGGGCGTAAGCAAAGCGCCGCGGCGCATGATAGCGATAGCGCGTCGGTCGTGCCGATCCCCGAAGGCGCGTTTGCGGAAGAAGAGCGCTATATGATTAACGGCGTGCTGACCCTGGCCCAGCGTTCGTTGCGCAGCATTATGACCCCGCGCGGGGAAATTAGCTGGGTAAACGCCGAGCAAAGCGAAGAGGAAATTCGCCGTCAGCTGCTCTCTTCACCGCACAGCCTGTTCCCGGTCTGCCGCGGCGAGCTGGATGAAATCATCGGTATCGTGCGGGCGAAAGAGATGCTGGTGGCGCTGGAAGCGGGTGACAATGTTGCCGCTCTGGCTTCCGCCTCGCCGGCGATTGTGGTCCCGGAAACGCTGGACCCGATCAACCTGCTGGGCGTGCTGCGCCGCGCCCGCGGTAGCTTTGTCATCGTGACTAACGAGTTTGGCGTCGTACAGGGGCTGGTTACGCCGCTGGACGTACTGGAGGCGATTGCCGGCGAGTTCCCGGACGCTGACGAAACGCCGGAAATTGTCATCGACGGCGACGGCTGGCTGGTGAAAGGTTCAACCGACGTGCATGCGTTGCAGCAGGCGTTGGGGGTAGACGATCTGGTTGATGAGGACGAAGATATTGCCACGGTTGCCGGCCTGGTGATTGCCGTCAACGGCCATATTCCGCGTCCGGGCGACGTGCTTGAGCTATCACCTCTGCAGTTCACGATTGTTGAAGCCAACGACTATCGCGTCGATCTGGTACGCGTCGTCAAGCTGCGACAGTATAACGACGAAGAAGAGTAACGGCTGATGCCCGTCGGCCCTCGGGCCGACGGGCATTTTTAAGCGTTCAGCTCCCGACGCTTTTCCGCCGCCAGCCACTGCGGAAAGTCCTCTACCGGCATCGGCCGGGCGTAGTAAAATCCCTGCAATAAATCGACGCCGTTGCCGCGCAGATACTCTTCCTGATCCCGGGTCTCTACGCCTTCCGCGACCGTCACAATCTTCAGCCGATGGGCGAGAGCAATGATCATGTCGGTCACCGTTGCGTTGACGCTATCAATCCCAATTGCGCTGGTGAAGGATTTATCGATCTTCAATACATCAGGACGCAGCTTTTCCAGCCAGGAGAGGGAGCTGTTGCCGGTGCCGAAATCATCGATAGCCAGCTGCACCCCTTTGAAATGAAGATGCTCGGCCATATGGTGGTCGCCATCCTGAAGTACGTCGCGTTCGGTGAGCTCCACCACCAGCTGCTGTACCGGATGGGCGCTGAACCAGTAGTGATGCAGATCGCGCAGCAGTTCGCCGTTGGCGAAATGGCGGGCGGCGACGTTGATGCTGATGTGAAAATGTTTGTCCTGCGGAAAAAGGGCTAATTTGTGGGCCGTCTGGGAGATGACATAGCGGGTGAGGGGAACGATCAGATTATAACCTTCGGCTATGGGGATAAATACCTCCGGCGAAATAGCGCCTCTGCGTGGATTATTCCACCGCAGCAGTATCTCCACGCCGCAGCACTGACGGGTGCGCAAGTCCTGCAGGGGCTGGCACCAAAGCGTAAACTCGTGGGCGGCAATACCGAGATTAATTTCCCGGGAAAAGCTCATTCTTCCCGCGGTCGCCAGCCAGGCGATGCCGGTCATTAACAGGCTGATTATCAGCGCCAGCGGCAGTTCGGCCGGTAGCTCATTGAGGGCGACCGCTGAGGCGCCCGGCCCGCTGACGTTAATGGTGAAGGGAAACTGCGTCGACGACTGGCGGTAGATGATTTGCTCGCCCGGCAAGGATTCCTGTTTAATCAGCCCGGAACCGCTAATAAAGCTTTTATCGCCAATGCTGAGGCCAATTCCGGTAATTAATGGCGATTTTGCGTTAAAAATTAACTCGCCCAGCAGCTCGATATTGATCACCAGCAGCACGCCGTCGGCGCCGCTAAGCGAAGCGGGATACCACTGGATAAGCACCGGCGTCCCTTTAAGCAGCGATGCGTCGTAGCTGAAGGTGAGCAGGGCGTGATTGGCGGGGAGCGCCGGCTGTAACTGGTGAACCGGAATATTTCGTTGGCCAAAAATACTCGAACAATAGAGCAGGTCAGACTGGACCAGCGCGATGGAACGTACCGTTTGCAGCGATGCCGCCAGTTTACGTAACGTGAGGTGGACGTCCTGACAGGGATGGTTCACAAGTTGCAGCAGCGTGGCGTGCTGGGCCGCCAGGGGCCGCAGAATATTATCCATCGCGGCCACCATTTTATTGGTGCTGAGCTGGACGCGCTGCTGATTTAAGCTACGCTGCGAAATAAATCGTATCACTAATGTTGTCGTCAGGGTCAGTAGCGCGACCAGCAAGCAAACCAGGATACGTTTCCTGCGGTAGGTTGTGATAACTTTTTGTGCAGTCTGCATGCGCGACGCCCTGTCGGCTAAAAGTGTTAATGAGAGTAACAGCCGTTATAGAGCAAGTGTAGTGGGCGCAGATAATAATATAGCGTGGAAAAAGAAGAATGCGCCCGGGGGCGCATTCTGTAGGACACGGATTAGTCGCACTGAACTTTAATTGCCAGGCCGCCGCGCGACGTTTCCCGGTATTTGGCGTTCATGTCTTTACCGGTCTCGTACATGGTCTCAATGACTTTATCGAGCGAGACGCGCGGCTCGCTGGTGCGGCGCATGGCCATCCGGCTGGCGTTGATCGCTTTGACGGAGGCAATGGCGTTACGTTCGATGCACGGCACCTGTACCTGGCCGGCCACCGGGTCGCAGGTGAGGCCAAGGTTGTGCTCCATGCCGATTTCCGCCGCCACGCAGACCTGCTCGGGGCTGGCGCCAAGGATTTCCGCCAGGCCCGCAGCGGCCATCGAGCAGGCCACGCCCACTTCGCCCTGACAGCCCACCTCCGCGCCGGAAATGGACGCGTTCATTTTATACAGCGTGCCGATAGCCCCTGACGCCAGGAAGTAACGAATATAGATATCCGGGCTGACGGACTCGATAAAGTGGTCGTAGTAAGCCAGCACCGCCGGTACGATGCCGCAGGCGCCGTTCGTCGGTGCCGTCACCACGCGGCCACCGGCGGCGTTTTCTTCGTTGACCGCCAGCGCGAACATGTTGACCCAGTCCACCACGTTCATCGGATCGTGGGAGAGTTTATCGCTGGCAACCAGCATCCGCCGCAGCGCCGAGGCGCGACGAGGCACGCGCAGCGGGCCGGGCAGAACGCCTTCGGTATTCATTCCGCGATCGATACAGGCGCGCATGGTCTGCCAGATATTGGCAAAATAGTCTTCAATCTCTTTTTTGCTGTGCAGCGCCAGCTCATTCTGCATCACCATGCCGGAGAGCGACATGCCGGTCTCTTTACAGTAGCCCAGCATTTCCTGAGCGGATTTAAACGGATAGGGTACGGCGAGTTCGCTGGCGCTCTCTTTGCCGAAATGCTCTTCATCGACGATGAAACCGCCGCCGATGGAGTAATAGGTTTTGCTGTAGATTTCTTTCTCGCCAGCCCAGGCATGAATGGTCATGCCGTTTTCATGCAGCGGCAGGTTGTCGCTGCGAAAACGCATGCCGTCATTCTGCGGGAAATCGACCTCATGCTGCCCCTGGGCCAGCAGCAGGCGACCGCGCGTTTCAACGTCGCGGATAAATGCCGGTATCGCGTCAATATCGACCGTATCGGGCTGATTGCCCGCCAGTCCCATAATAATGGCGATATCCGTATGGTGGCCCTTGCCGGTTAATGACAGTGAGCCGTAGACGTCAACCGCCACGCGCGTCACTTCATTAAGCAATCCCTTTTCGACCAGGTCATCGACGAACTGTTTACCGGCCTTCATCGGCCCTACAGTATGGGAAGATGAGGGGCCGATCCCCACCTTGAACATGTCGAATATACTAATCACGCTAACACTCCTGACAGGGTTGTCGCGGGTGCGACAACGATGTAATCACTGCGCATAGTGTAAGAGGGAACCGGGTCATCAGCTTATCTATTCACATGAATTAAACTAATGGATAACCGCGGATTTACTAATGCTGAGAACGCCGTCTCAGTTTGAGTATAGCTAAGGACGGGCGCCTATCTGTAGCGCCAGCTCGCGAATAATGCCGGCGGTCATTCCCCAGACAAAATAATGCTGGTACCAGGAGAGCCAGACGCGATGCGAATTGCCGCGGCGATGGATATCCAGCGGATGGTAGCGCCCCAGGCGCAGCGCTTCGGCCAGCGGCATTTCGAAGACCGCGGCCACTTCATCCTGGCTGGCGTGATAGTGCAAATTGGGTGGGATAATCCCTACCACCGGAGTAACCTGAAAGCCGGTCACGCTATCGACCGGCGGCAGAACGCCAATCACCTCAACCGACTCCGGCGGGATCGCCACCTCTTCCTGCGCTTCACGCAGCGCGGCGGCGATTAGCGTTGCATCGCTGTTATCTACCGCGCCGCCGGGGAAGGCCACCTGACCCGCATGCTTGCGCATCAGCGGCGAACGCTGGGTCAGCAGCAGCCCCGGCTGCGGGCGGCGAACTATCGGTACCAGCACCGCGGCCTGGCGCTGGTTGAGCGCGTGGCGCGTGGGCTGCGGACGCAGAAGCTGAAAACGTGAGAGGAAATCGTCAAGTTCGAGGGCGCTGTCCGCCATGTTCTAGCTCTCCAGTTGATGCAGGATACGATTAACTTTATCAAAAGTTTCCTGATATTCCGCTGCCTCTTCGCTATCGGCCACAATTCCGCCGCCGGCGGAGCAGTAGAGGTGTCCCTGCCAGGCCGTCAGCGTACGGATAGTGATACTGGTATCCATGTTGCCGCAGAAGCTGAGATAGCCGATGCTGCCGCACCACGCGTTGCGCCGCTGCGGTTCCAGTTCATCGATGATCTCCATCGCTCTGACCTTCGGCGCGCCGGTGATTGAGCCGCCGGGAAAGGCCGCGCGCAGCAGGTCGGCGGCGTGCAGATGAGCGGGCAGCCTGGCGGTGACGGTGCTCACCAGATGATGCACGGCGGGGAAGGGCTCCACCACAAACAGCTCAGGAACGCGAACGCTACCGGGTACCGCAACCCGGCCAATATCGTTACGCATTAAATCGACGATCATCAGATTTTCGGCGCGGTCTTTTGGCGAGTTCGCCAGCTTTTGCGCCTGCAGCGCGTCCTGCTCAGGGTCGGCCAGCCTGGGTAATGTCCCCTTAATGGGCCGGGTCTGAATGTCGCCTTGCCGGAGCTGAATAAAACGCTCGGGCGACAGGCTTAATACAGTCCCTTCATCCAGGCGAATAAAGGCGCTGAACGGCGCGCGATTGGCGCGGTTAAGCTGACGGAAGGCCTGCCACTCATCCCCGCGATAGCTCGCCGTAAACCGCTGCGCCAGGTTGACCTGATAGCAGTCGCCGCTGTGCAGATAAGCCTGAATCTGGCGGAACTTCTCGCCATACTCCTCGCGGCTCATATTCGCGCGCCACGCTGAGGTCAGGGTAAAGGTTGCAGCGACAGGCGCAGTCTGTGCTTCCAGCCACGCCAGGCGCGCCTGCGGATCGTCATAGCTGAATAACGACACCTCCCGGCGCTGATGATCGACGATTAACGCCCAGTCATAAATACCTACCGCCATATCCGGCAGTTCGATATCCGCGTCGGCCCGCGCCGGCAGATGTTCAAAACGACGACCCAAATCGTAGCCGAACAGTCCCAGCGCGCCGCCGAGAAACGGCAGATGCGGATGAGGCTGCGGCTGCAGGTTACAGTGCGCCAGCTGCTGATGCACCAGCGTAAGCGGATCGGCGGCGGAGGTTGAGACGGTTTCCCCTTCGCGTAGGGTAGTTAGTTGACCGTGAGTCACCAGCGTGGCGCGCGGCTGGGCGACAATGATGTCAAAACGGTTATGCGCATGTTCGGCAAAACCGGAATGCAGCAGCATCGCCCAGGGCTGGGAACTTAACGGGCTAAAATAGTATTCAGCGGCATCCGGACGCCAGGGCAGGGAAATCATAGCGGGGGACAACATCGTCTTCTTCAATCCTGATCGTTACCGTCCGCTGGTATACGCGCGGACGGCGTGAAATAATTACGCCCCACAATGTAGCAGGAGTCAGTCATGTTTGCAGGTTTACCTTCGCTGAGCCACGAGCAGCAGCAAAAAGCAGTGGAACGAATTCAGGAGCTGATGTCGCAGGGCATGAGCAGCGGCCAGGCGATTGCTTTAGTGGCGGATGAACTGCGCGCCTCGCATACCGGGGATCGGATTGTGGCGCGCTTTGAGGATGAAGACGAGTAAATCCCCCGTTGTGTTCAGATGCCGCTTTCCGGGAGCGGAAGGATCGCATCAGGTCGTTTCCCGGGATCGTCGTACAGCGTTACGTGCGTTACGCGATCGCCGCGCCAGAAGGTAATGTGCGTACCGGCTGGCGTATGATGCACATTCACCTCCGTCAGCGGCGCGCGGTTAGCGAAATCCCACAGGCAGACGAAACGCGCCTGCGGCAGGTGATTGCGCATCACCAGATAGCTGAGATCGCGAATCGCCGGGTTATCGGGCGCCAGCCCTTGCCAGAGTTCACCATCGCCGGAAAGCCAGAGCGCAACGGTGTCTTTGTCGCGCGCAAAGTGGCGCGGCTGGCAGCCGTTCAGCGGGGTCATGGTGGCATTGGCCATATGTCGCAGCGGTCCGCTGAGCGAAAAAGGCTGCGGCGTACCGCTCTGGTCCAGCGCCCGCGCCGCCAGGTGCAGGGTCCAGTCAAGCTGCTGGCGATGCGGATTTTCCACGGTAGAGAGATCGATCAGTACCTCTTCAAGCCACAGCAGGCGACGGCGAAAGCGCACGCCTCGCCAGGCCGCCGCGTCCCACTCGATGCGGCTATGGCTGTTGAGCTCCGGCGGCGGCTTCCCCCAGTCAACCTCGCTATCCAGCCACAGAGAGTCGCTATCCATATGCCAGCCTAGCACCTGCGGATTGGCCGGAGGCTGGTTGGTCTGATTGACCGAAAGCGTATTGTGGGTGGCGCTGTTTTTGTAATAGTCATAGTGCATTTTCGCACCGTAGCCGGTGGTGCCCATATCCGTGAGCAGCCAGCCGTCGCGATGCCAGAGCATCAGCCCCAGCCTGTCGTAATGGTCGTGCTCGCCGCCCCAGGGGCTGTGCTTAATCAGCAGCGCCTGCTGCGGTCGCCGCCATAACGTCAGGCCGGCGCCGGGCGCAAACAGCGACTGCTGCGGGATCAGCGGCAGGGGCGTTTCCGGCAGGGGGCGTTCGCGCCACAGTAAGGTTTCACGCTTGTCGGGCGTCGTTTCGGTAAACTGCAGCACCGCGGCGTACTGCGGGTCACGCCAGATAAACCAGGCGAACTCGTAAAGATCCCGATGGTTGAGCTTCTCCTGCCCGGCGAGGCAGTCATTAAGCCGCGGGAAGGTGCCGTCCGGCAGCAGCAGCGACAGCGGGAACGTCAGCATCGCCTGATACCACGGGCCATCCAGCAGGCTCCAGCGGGTGCCGCGCGCCAGCTTCTCAAAGGCCAGAAAGCCCTGCAGCGCGTAGTAGTGATAGTGAACGGAGCCTTCAAACCATAGCCCCTCCGCCAGCAGGCCATTTTCCAGCTGCCAGCGCAGGCCGTACGGTTGGTTCACGGCAAACTCCAGCAGCGTCTCATCTTCGAGGATGAAACCCAGTACGCCAAGCGCCGCGCTGATTTTAACCTCATGGTTATGGATCTGCGGACTACGATGGTCGCGCAAAAACGCTGCCGCGCAGCGCAGCAGGTTTTCACTGATGTGCCGCTGCTCGCCGGGCGCCAGGCTGTCGCGAATGAAGTCATAACCCAGCGCCATTTCCAGAATGCAGTTGGCTTCGCACAGCGTCTGGGCGTTCATCTTGCCCGGTCCGTTGTTGGGAATATCGCCGTGGATCTCATAGCCGGGATAGACATCCGCGTAGCCCATCAGCAGCGTGCGAACTTTATCGCGATACGCCGTTTCGCCTGTCAGCCGCCATAACAGGCCAAGCTGCTGACAGGCGCTGGCGTTACGGCCATTCATCTCGCGCCACCATGCGCCATCCCACGGTTCACCGCTAAATATTTCCCCATCGACCGGGCAGGCATGCTGGTGGGGCGTATCCGCCCGCCACGCCAGGCGCACGCCGTGGTGCGGACAAAAGTAGTAGAGATTCCAGCTGGCGATCCCTGACTGCGGAATGCGAACCGCTGCATCTAATACCGGCTGAGCATCCTTCACCAGCCGTTCAAGCAGTCCGCTATTCGCGGCTGCACGTCCGACAATGTCGGGCCAGAGCCCGGAGAATTGTTTCATTAGCGGTTATCCCTGACCTCTGACGATGCGGAAAGCGGGGCGATGAGCGTAGTGATATCGTCGGGGTATTTCGCCCGCAGCCACTGCGCTTTGTCACGGAACAGCGGATCTTCCGGCCAGGCGTGCGCGGCGGTGGCGATATTGCGCAGCGCTTTCTTGTCATCCATTTTATCCAGGTCCTTCCAGGGCCACGGCGTATCGCTGTTAATAAACCCGGCGATGTACTGATAGCCTTTGCGCAGGCTATGGTCGTCGAGGGTGAAGTTCCAGATATCGACGCCCGCCTTCTCGCCGAGCCTTCCCAGGCGGTTGTAGGCTTCAAGGTTAAAATTGCTGTAGTGCCACGGGCGCGTGCGCTCCAGTTCGGCCATCTGGCGGCCTTCAATATCAAATTGTCCCGCAATACGCCGCAGCTGGGTGATGTACAGGCGCTTTTTCGCCTCGTCGATTTTCCCGCTGAACAGGGCGAAGGCGGCGGCCTGCATATCGAAATAGCTGCCGTGATTGTTATGCCAGTTCTCTTCTTCAAAGCCGTTCTGGCTGGTGGTCATCCAGTGATAATAGTCACCAAACCACTGCTTCAATGCGCTAACGTCGTTTTCGCTCAGCGCATCGGAGGATTGCAGCAGGGCGATGGCGTCAACGACGTCAACCAGCGCGCGGCTATCAATAATGCCGATACCGCGTCCGGTATTGATGCCGGGAATGGCCTGGGCATGCTGCAGGTTGGGGGTCATGCGCGTTTTGGGATCGAGGAACCAGGTCTTTAACTGCGCCGCCGCCTTTTGCGCGTAGCGATCGTCGTGAGAGAAGTACCACGCCAGCGCCAGCGTTGACACGTCGTTACTCATCTTCACCAGCCGGTTCTTATCGGTGGCGTCGCTATTGGCGTCAGGGTTGGTTTGCCCATCTTTGCGAATATAAGGAAGCCCGTCTTTGGTATCGGGATTCGGCCACCAGTAAGGCGGAAAGCTGTAGTAGTCGTGCTTATTGCCGCTGGCGGCGACCAGCGTTTTATCCATCACCGAGAACAGCGGATGATTGAGCGCCAGATCGGCTTTTTTTAGCAGCGCCGCTTGCGCCTGAACAAATAGCGGATCTTTCGCGGCGATCTGCTGCCGGCTAAAGGCTAAATCCTTTCCGTCTAGCGTGTACGGCTCGGCGGCATACGAGGCGGCGCTCAGGCCGGAACAAAACAGCGCAATGCCTAACAAACCTCGGCGAGGTATTGAGTTCATCGTGATAACCCTTCTGCAAATATGAGAAAAGATAACAACAGAATTATACCTGACGCGTATTTAAAGAACGCGTGAAACAGGCGGTGTAATTAAAAACAATATATTTAAATATTCGATGGCGAGCAGTGTAAAAGACAAAGTGATTTTTTTTGTGATGTCCTTCAAGTTTAACGTTTTGGATAAATAATGACGCTTTTAATGCAGTGTACATCACGTTTTTTGCCGTTTTTCTCTATTTTTTGAATCTTTTAACAAAATCAGTAAAATTATAATCAATTGATTTATATGATTATTTATTTTTTGTCACTTTTTTTGTCACTTCTCTGTGTGATCTGTCTCAATTTTCTTGTTTTTGAAACGCAATTTCTTTTTTATACGGTTGTATTGGGAAATACATTTCTATCTAATGAATGGAAATAATTCTTGCGCCAGCTGTATTAACGCCTGAGCGATATTCAAATTCTTTTACGTGTATTAATTGAGAATTTAATTACCTTTGTGCCCTACAATAAAGGATATGCCATCATGTCTGCCTGTAAATTACGTTCACTGTTACTTCTCACCGCACTCGGGCTCGGCGTTAGTCAAAGTTACGCCGCCACCACTCTCAACGTCTGGATCCGCGCCAGCAATGACTCGAAGAATATCTACAAACAGGAGGCGGAAAAATTTGAAGAAAAAACCGGTATCAAAATCGCGTATTTCAACGCCACCACCGACTTTGAACAGCGGCTGGCGCGCGCCACGGCGGGCAACGCCTTACCCGATTTGATTTTTAACGATGCGGCGTCGCTGGGGCAGTTCATCCAGCTGGGTATTGCCGAAGAAATTGACCCGCAGGCGATCGCGGGCGGCGACCAGCTATTCCAGACGGCTTGGAAGAGTACCCGCTATATCGACGGTAAGTATTACGGCGTGCCGACCTCGGCGCAAACTTTCGCGCTCTTCGTGCGTAAAGACTGGCGTGAAAAACTGGGGCTGCCGCAGCCTAAGAACTGGGATGATATCCAGACGCTGGCGAAAGCCTTCACCACTCAGGATCCCGATGGTAACGGCAAAAATGATACCTACGGCTTTATCGTTCCCGCTTCCACGACGCGCGGCTACGCCAGCTGGTTTATGAGCAGCTTTATCTGGCAGGCGGGTGGTGATTTCGTTAAAGAAGAGAGCGGAAAATTCAGCGCTTCGCTCAATACGCCGGAAGTGGCTCAGGCGATGACCTTTATGCGCACCATGATGTGCGACAAAGTCACCCAGCCGGGCGCGATTAACGCCACCACCGCCGACGTTATTCCCTCCTTCCGCTCCGGGCAAAGCGGCATGTTCTTTAGCGGGCCGTACCATATCGCGCTGTTCGATAAAGACCCCGGTAAAGACAACTTCGAAGTGATCCCGGTGGCGGGGCCGAAAGGCGAAGCCACCCTCGCCGAGGGCACCACGGTCTTTATGATGAAGAGCAGCATACAGAAAGAGGCGGCGCGAAAATTTATCGAATTTATGATCTCTGCGGAAGGTCAGGAGATCGGCATGGGTAAAGGCAGCCAGCATATTCCGGTAGTGCGTCTGCCGGTGAATAAGAACGTCGACGTCAAAGCCGTGTATCAGGACGCGCGCTGGGAAACTTTCGCCAGACTTTACAACGAACAGGGACGCTACGTGCCGCAAATCCCCAACTGGACGCCGGTGCGCCAGGTGGTTGCCGACGGTTTTAACCGGATTTTTGCCGACTGCGGCAGCGATATTCCCGGCGAGCTGAAGACGCTCGACGGCAAGGTGAACGCTGAGCTGAAAAAACAAAATGTGCTGGCTAACTGAGGACATAGGTTATGACGCTGCATGAGACGAAGTCCTCGCCGATAAAGCAGGCCGCTTCGCCTGACTCGACCGGATGGCTGAGCGCAAAGCGTAAGCGGGCGCTGATCCCGTGGCTGTTTTTAGCGCCTGCGCTGATTATTTTTAGCTGGTTTAAGTTTATCCCGATGATTCAGGGTCTGGTGATGAGCTTTTACAAGGTTAACTTTAATCAGCCCAACGAGTGGGTGGGGCTCGATAACTTCACCCGCGCTTTTGCCGACGCAGAGCTGCACGCGGCGGTGGTGAATACCCTGCTTTACGTGGTGGTAACGATGTTCGCCGCGGCTATCCTGGCGTTTTTCCTCGCCATGCTGCTGGAAGGCCCGGCGCGCCATCTGCGCTTTATTCGAACCGCCATCTTTTTACCGGCGGTTACCAGCGCGGCGATCGTCGCCGAAATGTGGCGCATTTTGTTTAACCCGACGCCCAACGGCGTGGTTAACCACATCCTCAGCTGGTTTGGCGTCGCCGACCAGGGCTTTCTTGCCAGCTCCGATCAGGCGCTGGGCGTCATCATGCTGCTGCATATCTGGAAAGCGGTGCCCTACAACATGGTGATCTTTATTGCCGGCCTGGCGGGAATCAGCCGCGATTTATACGATGCGGCGAACGTCGACGGCGCCAGCTGGTGGAACCGCCTGCGCTACGTCACGCTGCCCGGCATGATCCCGGCGCTCTCGGTGGTACTGATGCTCTCCTTCATTCGCGGTTTCCGCGTGTTTGCCGAGGTGTACGCCACCACCGGCGGGGGACCTTCTAACGCCACGGAAATGGTCATGACCCACATCTACAAGCTGGGCTTTGAGCAGTTTGACTATGGCTACGCTTCGGCGGTGTCGTTCCTGCTGTTCACCTTCACGGTTATCTTAACCCTCTGTCATCTGACGCTGAAAAAACGTATCGCCCGTTACTAAGGAGCCGCGATGTTAAGCAAACGTTGGGATACAGCAGGGCGCTGGTGCATCTACGCGCTGCTGCTGATTGTCTTTGTCGGGCCGTTCTGGGGCATCGTCGCCACGGCATTCAGCGGCGCGCCGGTGAAGCCGGGCGAGCTGCTGGCCTGGCCGCATCAGTTCTCGTTGGAAAACTTCATCTTCGCGTGGATGGATATCGGCGTCTGGCAGTATCTGCTGAACTCCATTCTGGTGGTGTTCTTCGGCACCGTTCTGCAGGTGTCGGTCAGCGCGCTGGCGGCGTACGCCCTGGCGCGGAAGAAGTTTCGCGGCGTAGCGCTGGTGAGCCTGGTGATTTTGTCCACCATGATGCTGCCGGAAGAGGTCATCGCCATTCCGCTGTACATGATTATCAACTGGCGGCTGCCGCTGATCGACGCCTCGCTCTACAACAGCTATCTCGGAATGATTTTACCGGTCGTCGGCTGGGCGTTCTCCATCTTTGTCCTGACCGAATTTATGTCAGCGATACCGAAAGAGCTGGAGGAGGCGGCGCGGATTGACGGCGCGAACGAATGGCAGATTTTCTTCCACGTCATTCTGCCGCTGGTAAAACCGGCGCTTGGCACGGTGGTGACCTTCGGCTTTATTATGATTTGGGACCAGTACCTGCTGCCGCTGATTGTGGTCAACCAGGACAGCCTGAATACCATTCCGGTGATCCTCGGCACGCTGCGTACCGATGAGAGCATCACGCCGAACATTTTTATCGCCATTACGCTGCTGGCGATGCTGCCCAGCATCATCGTCTATCTGGGTCTGCAAAAACATTTCAATCGCGGGATTATGTCCGGCGCGGTCAAAGGATAAGGGGTTAACGATGGGATCGGTTGTATTAAATAGCGTGCGCAAATCATACGGGGATGCCCACGTCATTAAAGATGTGTCGCTGACGATTCCGGACGGCGAGTTCTGCGTCCTCGTTGGCCCCAGCGGCTGCGGCAAATCCACGCTGCTGCGCATGATTGCCGGGCTGGAGGAGATCTCCGGCGGCGAAGTACATATCAACGAGCGTAACGTCACCGAGGTGGAGCCGAAGCTGCGCGACATTGCGATGGTGTTCCAGAGCTATGCGCTCTACCCGCAGATGACGGTGCGTGAAAATATGGGCTTTGCCCTGAAGATGGCTAAGCTGCCGAAAGCGGAAATCAGCCAGAAGGTGAATGAAGCGGCGGCGCTACTGGGGCTGGAGCCGCTGCTGGAGCGCCTGCCCAAAGATCTCTCCGGCGGCCAGCGCCAGCGCGTGGCGATGGGGCGGGCGATCGTGCGTAAGCCGCAGGTGTTCTTGTTCGATGAACCGCTCTCCAACCTTGACGCCAAGCTGCGAACCCAGGTACGCGGCGAGATCCGCGAACTGCATCGTCGGCTGAAAACCACCTCGGTGTACGTCACCCACGATCAGATTGAAGCCATGACCATGGGGCAGATGATTGTGGTGCTGCGCGACGGGCGAATAGAGCAGGCGGGGACCCCGCTGGAACTGTACGACCGGCCGGCGAATCTGTTTGTCGCCGGGTTTATCGGCTCGCCGGAGATTAACCAGCTGCCGGGCGTCGTGGTCTTGAACGGTAGCGCCACCAGCCTGCGTCTGAAAGATGGCTCCCTGTTGGCTTTGCCCGCCGGTTTACGGGTCACCGATGGCCAGCAGGTGGTGTACGCCATTCGCCCCGAACAGGTCAACGTGGTTCATGAAGCGCGGGACGATGCGCTGGCGGCGAAGGTGACGGCGGTGGAGAACACCGGCTCGGATATGCAGCTCTTCTGCGATACCGGCGGCGGGGCGTTTACATCGGTGTTCAAACAGCGTCTGGCCGTAAAAGAGGGCGATAAGATCTGGCTGCAGCCGAAGCTCGCCGGCGTGCACCTGTTCGATGCGCAAAGCGGCCAGCGCATAGCCTGCCGGGAGGGAAATTAAGGTGGCGATGAAGCTGTACACCCTTGACGAAACCTGCCTGGAAAACGCCCGGGCGGGCCTGAAGCAGCCCTTCTCGCCGCTGCAGCTGGCGCTAAGCAAGCTGGTATCGGAGGCGGATATCCTGCGTCGGGAAGCGCCGGAAAGCGTGGTACATAAAAAGCTGCGCCCGGCGAGCGGCGACGCGCACGATTACTACAGCCTGGGGACCTACTGGTGGCCAAACCCGCGGCGGCCCAACGGGCTGCCCTATATTCGCCGCGACGGGCATATTAATCCGCAGTGTGAGAACAACGACACGGATACCTCGCGCATTATCCGCATGTGCGAACGGTGCCTGACCCTCGGGCTGGCGTGGTACTTCACCGGTCAGCGCCAGTACGCGCAGGCGGCGGCTGCGCAGATCCGCTGCTGGTTCCTTGATGCGGAAACGCGGATGAACCCGCATCTGAACTATGGCCAGGCGATCCCGGGGATTGTTTCCGGTCGCGGTACCGGGCTTATCGATACCCGCTTAATGTGGATGGTGGTGGACACCATCGGTTTGATTAACGCGGCGAGCGTGCTTGATACCGACGATATCATCGGCCTGCACCAGTGGTTCCGCGACTTTAACCACTGGATGTACTACAGCGACATCGGCCACTCTGAGTACGTCTGGCACAACAACCACGGCACCTGGTACGACGCTCAGCGGACGGTTAACGCGCTATTTTATGGCGATAAAGGGCTGGCGGCGCGGATCATCGAGCAGGGGATCACCCAGCGGATGGCGGCGCAGATTGACCAGGACGGCAGGCAGACGATGGAGCTGGAACGTACCATTCCGTTCCACTACTCGCTGTTTAATCTGGAGGCGCATCTGCTGCTCAACCGCTACGCCGAACACGTTGAGTTCGATCGCTGGAACGCCATCCGCGATGGGCGAGGCGTGAAGCAGGGGATTGATTACCTGGTGCCGTTTATCCGGGAACCGGATCTCTGGCCCTACAGCGACCTGCAGGGAATCGTGTGGGATAGCGCGCTGCGCGTGCTGTTGCAGTCAGTGCGGGGCTATGCAAAACAATCTGCCAGCTATCGTGAAGCGCTGAAATGTGTGCCGCAGGAGACGCTGCAGTTGAAGGAACAGCTGATGTGGTGTCCGGGCTGATAGAACAATGCTTCTTCCCTCGCGACGGCGCTGTGCCCGATCGGCCTGGCTGCTATGTAGCCCGGATAAGGCGTTTACGCCGCTATCCGGGGAATGCGCCGGATAACGGCTTTGGCGCGGCTTCTTCCCGGGCGGCGCTACGCTTGCCCGGGCTACGGGGCCACGCTGTCTTACACGGCGGCGATGATTTTAATCTCGACTTTGTACTTCGGATTCATCAGCTTCGCCTGCACCGTACAGCGCACCGGGGCATGACCGGCGACGACCCACGCATCCCAGGCCTGGTTCATCGCCGCAAAGTCTGCGCCGTCGGCAAGAAAAATCGTCGCATCAAGAATACGCGACTTGCTGCTGCCCTGTTTCTCCAGCACGGCGTCAATCTGCGCCAGGGTATCGGCGGTTTGCGCGCAGGCATCGGCGTCAAGGTTGGACGGCACGCCGGTGTAGTACAGCGTCTGGTTGTGAATCACCACATCAGACCAGCGGGCTTCGGCATCAATACGCGTAATGGTCATGTTTATTTCCTCTTTGTTCCGGTTCATTAAGCTGCGGCAAGACTGCCATAATGTTTCACCTGCGTCACTACCCGCACTGGCGAAAACGACTCCACCCTGACATAATCACTGTCCAAATAACCAGGGGGTAATGTGATCGACGATTTTGCAGCAGAAGGCCAGCTGGCCAGCGCGATTGCGGGATTTAAACCACGCGAGCCGCAGCGTCAGATGGCTTTCGCCGTCGCCAGCGCGATTGAAGAAACCCGTCCGCTGGTGGTTGAGGCGGGGACCGGGACCGGGAAAACCTACGCCTACCTGGCGCCTGCGCTCCGCGCCAATAAGAAAGTCATTATCTCCACCGGCTCGAAAGCGCTACAGGATCAGCTCTACAGTCGGGATTTACCCACTGTCGCCAAAGCGCTGAAGTACACCGGTAAGCTGGCCCTGCTGAAAGGGCGTTCGAACTACCTGTGCCTGGAGCGGCTGGAACAGCAGGCGCTCGCCGGCGGCGACCTGCCGGTGCAAACCCTCAGCGATGTCATTCTGCTGCGTTCGTGGTCTAACCAGACCGTTGATGGCGATATCAGCACCTGCGTTAGCGTGGCCGAAGATTCCCAGGCCTGGCCGCTGGTCACCAGCACCAACGATAACTGCCTCGGCAGCGACTGCCCGTTATATAAAGACTGTTTTGTGGTGAAGGCGCGGAAAAAGGCGATGGATGCTGACGTGGTCGTCGTCAACCACCATCTGTTCCTCGCCGATATGGTGGTCAAAGAGAGCGGATTTGCCGAGCTGATTCCCGAAGCGGAAGTGATGATCTTCGACGAAGCGCATCAGCTACCGGACATCGCCAGCCAGTACTTCGGCCAGTCGCTCTCCAGCCGCCAGCTGCTGGACCTGGCGAAAGATATCACCATTGCTTATCGCACCGAACTCAAAGACACCCAGCAGCTGCAGAAATGCGCCGACCGCCTGGCCCAGAGCGCGCAGGATTTTCGCCTGCAGCTGGGGGAACCCGGCTATCGCGGCAACCTGCGCGAGCTGCTGGCGGATAACAACATTCAGCGCGCGCTGCTGCTGCTTGATGATGCGCTCGAACTCTGTTACGACGTGGCAAAGCTGTCGCTGGGCCGCTCGGCGCTGCTCGACGCCGCCTTTGAGCGGGCCACCGTCTACCGCGGCCGCCTGAAGCGGCTCAAAGAGACCAACCAGCCCGGCTTTAGCTACTGGTATGAGTGCACTTCGCGTAATTTTACTCTGGCGCTGACCCCGCTGACGGTGGCGGATAAGTTTAAAGAGGTGATGGCGCAAAAATCGGGGAGCTGGATTTTTACCTCGGCGACGCTCTCGGTCAATGACGATTTGCACCACTTTACCGATCGCCTGGGGATTGGCGAAGCGCAAACCTTGCTGCTGCCCAGCCCCTTTGATTATGCCCATCAGGCGCTGCTGTGCGTACCGCGCAATTTACCTTTGCCGAACCAGCCCGGCGCGGCGCGCCATCTGGCGGCGATGCTCAAACCGCTGATTGAGGCCAACGACGGGCGCTGCTTTATGCTCTGCACCTCGCACGCCATGATGCGCGATCTGGCGGAACAGTTCCGTGCCACCATGACGCTGCCGGTGCTCCTGCAGGGAGAAACCAGCAAAGGTCAGCTTTTGCAGCAGTTCGTCAGCGCCGGAAATGCGCTGCTGGTAGCGACCAGCAGCTTCTGGGAAGGGGTGGACGTGCGCGGCGATGCGCTTTCGCTGGTGATTATCGACAAACTGCCGTTCACCTCGCCGGACGATCCGCTACTCAAAGCGCGGATGGAAGATTGTCGCCTGCGCGGCGGCGATCCTTTTGACGAGGTCCAGCTACCGGACGCGGTGATTACCCTTAAACAGGGGGTGGGGCGCCTGATTCGCGACATCGACGATCGCGGGGTACTGGTTATCTGCGACAACCGTCTGGTGATGCGTCCCTACGGCGCGGTCTTCCTGGCGAGCCTTCCGCCTGCGCCGCGCACGCGCGATATCCGCCGGGCGGTGCGTTTTCTTGCGGTGCCGCCGGCGAGGTAATCCGGCGCAAAATGTGGTAAGCTGCGCGCCATTTTGTCAATCTGCTAGAGCGAGAGCGCGACAACCCATGCGAATTTTAGCTATCGATACCGCCACGGAGGCCTGCTCCGCGGCGCTGTGGAATGATGGCACCCTCAGTGCTCATTTTGAAATCTGCCCCCGTGAACATACCCAACGAATCCTGCCCCTGGTGCAGGATGTCCTCAATGAAAGCGGAACGCTATTGACCGAGCTTGATGCGCTGGCCTTTGGCCGCGGGCCGGGGAGCTTCACCGGCGTGCGTATCGGCATCGGTATCGCGCAGGGGCTGGCGCTGGGGGCCGGGCTGCCGATGATCGGCGTATCTACGCTGGCGACCATGGCGCAGGGCGCGTGGCGGAAAAACGGCGCCACCCGCGTGCTGGCGGCCATCGACGCCAGAATGGGCGAAGTCTACTGGGCGGAATATCAGCGCGATGAGCAGGGCGTCTGGCACGGCGAAGAGAGCGAGGCGGTGCTGAAGCCGGAAGCGGTTCGCGAGCGGCTTCAGCGGCTGGAAGGCGAGTGGGCCACCGTGGGCACTGGCTGGAAGGCGTGGCCGGATATGGCTCGCGACTGCGGTTTAACGCTCGTCGATGGCGACATTCAGCTGCCTGAAGCGCAGGATATGCTGCCGCTGGCCTGCCACCTGTTTACGGCGGGAAAAACCGTGGCCGTCGAACACGCTGAGCCAGTTTATTTACGTAATGAAGTGGCGTGGAAGAAACTTCCTGGCCGCGAGTGAATCTCAGTAACTATATGTCTGAGAAGAAGGAAGGAGTCGCGTCATGGCGGGTCAAAAAAGGGTAGTGCGTTGGTTAGTCGCGGCAGCAGTCGTTGCTGCGCTGAGCGGGTGCGCTTCGGTGCCGGATGCCATTAAGGGCACCACCCCGACGCCGCAGCAGGATTTAGTCCGCGTGATGAACGCGCCGCAGCTGTATGTCGGTCAGGAAGCGCGTTTTGGCGGTAAGGTCGTCAGCGTGCAGAATCAGCAGGGTAAAACTCGCCTGGAAATTGCCACCGTTCAGCTTGACGACGCCGCGCGTCCGGAGCTGGGCGAAGCGTCGCGCGGGCGTATTTTTGCCGACGTGAACGGCTTTATCGACCCGGTGGATTTTCGCGGACAGCTGGTTACCGTGGTTGGCCCGATCGTCGGCGTCGTCGACGGTAAAGTGGGCAATACGCCGTATAAATTCATGCTGATGAACGCCACTGGCTACAAACGCTGGAACGTAGTCCAGCAGGTGGTCATGCCGCCGCAGCCGATGATGGACCCGTGGATGTTCGGCCCGCGTCCGTGGGGCTACGGGTACGGCGGCTGGGGCTGGTATAACCCCGGTCCTGCCGAAGTCAGAAACGTTGTAACCGAATGATTTTGTAGTCTTTGTAAGCAAAAAGAAACAGCGGCTGGTCCGCTGTTTCTTCGTTTTCAGTCAAATAAGAAAAATAAATAGTGACGCGCTTCGCAACCTGTACAACGGCTAATTAATAAACTGGTACGCTGAGTTAATATAATGTTAACAAAATGTTTGTTGATCAGGGGCTGTGATGACGACGAATAACTATTTCAGAGGTGATGCAGTGAAAAAGGTTTGGCTAAACCGTTATCCCGCGGACGTTCCTGCGGAGATAAACCCTGACCGCTATCAATCCCTGGTTGAACTGTTTGAACACGCCGTCCGCCGCTATGCCGATCAGCCGGCCTTTATCAATATGGGCGAGGTGATGACCTACCGTAAGCTGGAGGAGCGCAGTCGGGCGTTCGCCGCTTATCTACAGGAAGGGTTAGGACTGCAAAAAGGCGACCGCGTCGCCCTGATGATGCCTAACCTGCTGCAGTATCCGGTGGCGCTGTTTGGTATTCTGCGCGCCGGCATGATCGTGGTAAACGTTAATCCGCTCTACACCCCGCGCGAACTGGAGCACCAGCTCAACGACAGCGGCGCCGCCGCCATTGTGATCGTTTCCAACTTCGCGCATACCCTGGAAAAGGTGGTTGATAAAACCCAGGTCAAGCACGTGATCTTAACCCGCATGGGCGATCAGCTTTCCACGGCGAAAGGGACGCTGGTTAACTTTGTGGTGAAGTACATCAAACGGCTGGTGCCAAAATATCATCTGCCGGACGCCATCTCGTTTCGCAGCGCGCTGCAGCATGGCTACCGTATGCAGTACATTAAGCCGGAAATCGTCTCTCAGGATCTCGCTTTTCTCCAGTACACCGGCGGGACCACCGGCGTGGCGAAGGGGGCGATGCTGACTCATCGTAATATGCTGGCGAACCTTGAGCAGGTCAACGGCACCTACGGGCCGCTGCTGCACCGCGGTAAAGAGCTGGTTGTTACCGCGCTACCGCTGTACCACATTTTTGCCCTGACCATGAACTGTCTGCTGTTTATAGAGCTGGGCGGGCAGAACCTGCTGATCACCAATCCGCGCGATATTCCAGGCCTGGTCAAAGAGCTGGCGAAATACCCCTTCACCGCGATGACCGGGGTCAACACCCTGTTTAACGCGCTGCTCAATAACAAAGAGTTTCAGCAGCTCGATTTCTCTTCACTGCATCTCTCCGCCGGCGGCGGAATGCCGGTACAGCAGGTGGTGGCGGAGCGCTGGGTTAAGCTGACCGGGCAGTATCTGCTGGAAGGCTATGGCCTGACGGAGTGCGCGCCGCTGGTGAGCGTCAATCCGCACGATATCGATTATCACAGCGGCAGTATCGGCCTGCCGGTGCCCTCCACCGAAGCGAAGCTGGTGGATGATGACGATAATGAAGTCGCGCCGGGAGAACCGGGGGAGCTGTGCGTGAAAGGGCCGCAGGTGATGCTGGGCTACTGGCAGCGTCCGGACGCGACCGCTGAAATTATCAAGGACGGCTGGCTGCATACCGGCGATATCGCGGTGATGGATGAAGAGGGTTTCCTGCGTATCGTCGATCGCAAAAAAGATATGATTCTTGTCTCGGGCTTCAACGTCTATCCGAATGAAATCGAAGATGTGGTGATGCAGCACGCCGGGGTTCAGGAAGTGGCCGCGGTCGGCGTGCCGTCCGGCAGCAGCGGTGAAGCGGTGAAGATTTTCGTGGTCAAGAAAGATCCGGCGCTGACGGAAGAGATGCTGATCGCTTTCTGCCGTCGCCAGCTAACCGGCTACAAGGTGCCGAAGCTGGTGGAGTTTCGCGATGAGCTGCCGAAATCCAACGTCGGGAAAATTTTACGTCGAGAACTGCGTGACGAAGCCCGTGCTAAAGTAGACAATAAAGCCTGAGCTAAGAGTGAATCGCCAGACGCCGGCTAAGCCGGCGTTTTTTATGGGCGCAAGTTAAGAGAGTATGATTTGAACTATCAGATGATCACCACCAACGATGGCCTTCGCGCCGTCTGCGACGCGGCAAGCGCGGTTTCCGCCATCGCGCTGGATACGGAATTTGTCCGTACTCGTACCTACTACCCGCAGCTCGGTCTGCTCCAGCTGTTCGACGGCAGCCAGGTTTCGCTGATTGACCCGCTGGTCATCACCGACTGGGAACCGATGCGTGAACTGCTGCTGAATAAAGATGTGACCAAATTTCTGCACGCCGGCAGTGAAGATCTGGAAGTATTCCTCAATGCTTTTCATTTGATGCCGCAGCCGCTGATCGACACGCAAATTCTCGCCGCTTTTTGCGGCCGCCCGATGTCGTGGGGCTTTGCGTCGATGGTGGAAGAGTTTACCGGCGTGGCGCTGGACAAGAGCGAGTCCCGCACCGACTGGCTGGCGCGCCCGCTGACCGAACGCCAGTGCATTTATGCTGCCGCCGACGTCTGGTACCTGCTGCCGATTGCCGGAAAGCTGATGGCTGAAACCGACAGCGCAGGCTGGCTCTCCGCCGCCCTGGATGAATGTCAGCTGATGCAGCAGCGGCGTCAGGAGATTCAGGATCCCGCCGAGGCGTGGCGCGATATCGGTAATGCCTGGCAGCTGCGTACTCGTCAGCTGGGCTGCCTGCAGCTGCTGGCGGAGTGGCGTCTGCGCAAAGCGCGCGAGCGCGACCTGGCCGTCAACTTTGTGATCCGGGAAGAGCATTTGTGGAACGTGGCGCGCTATATGCCCACCAGCCTCGGGGAGCTTGACAGCCTCGGACTCTCGGGCAGCGAAATTCGTTTCCACGGCAAGACGCTGATCGGCCTCGTCGAGAAAGCGCAGGCGCTGCCGGAAGAGGCGCTGCCAGAGCCGCTGCAGAACCTGATCGACATGCCGGGCTACCGCAAGCTGTTTAAGGATATCAAAGCGCTTGTGCAGACCGTGAGCGCCGAGAAGGGCCTCAGCGCGGAGCTGCTGGCCTCAAGAAGACAGATTAACCAGCTGCTGAACTGGCACTGGGGGCTTAAAAACGGCAACGGGCAGCCTGAACTGGTTTCCGGCTGGCGCGGAGAATTGATGGCCGATCGCCTGAATGCGCTATTGAGCGACTACCCGCGCTAGCGCCGAACGGCATAGTGAAAAACCGGCTTCGCGCAGCGTTGCCGGTTTTTTTATACCTTCAGGCTCAGGACTTCGACTCTTCAGTTTCCGGCAGGGTCACGTTCAGCTCCAGAATCGAAATATCACCGTCCCTCTGCTCCAGCTGTACGCTGACCATTTCCGGGTCGATTTGCACATACTTGCAAATCACTTCGAGAATGTCTTTGCGCAGCTGCGGAAGATAGTGCGGTTCAGCGTCGCCGCGGCGGCGCTCCGCGACGATAATTTGCAGGCGCTCTTTCGCAATGTTGGCCGTGTTCTTTTTCCGCGAGAGAAAAAAGTCGAGTAATGCCATAATTTATCCTCCGAACAGGCGTTTGAGGAAACCTTTCTTCTCTTCTTCTACGAAGCGGAAAGGGCGTTCTTCTCCGAGCAGACGTTCAACGGTATCGGCATAGGCTTTACCCGCATCCGAGGCGTCATCCAGAATAACCGGTTCGCCCTGGTTAGACGCGCGCAGCACGGACTGATCTTCCGGAATCACGCCCACCAGATTGATGCGCAGAATTTCCAGCACGTCTTCCATGCTCAGCATGTCACCTTTGTTCACGCGGCCTGGGTTATAGCGCGTCAGCAGCAGATGCTCTTTAATCGGATCTTCGCCCCTTTCCGCGCGGCGGGATTTGGAGGCCAGGATGCCAAGGATACGGTCGGAGTCGCGAACGGAGGAGACTTCCGGGTTGGTGGTGATGATGGCTTCATCAGCGAAGTACAGCGCCATCAGCGCACCGGTTTCGATGCCTGCAGGGGAGTCACAGACGATAAAATCAAAATCCATTTTTTTCAGTTCTTCGAGAACTTTGTCTACGCCTTCGCGGGTCAGGGCGTCTTTGTCACGCGTCTGGGAGGCCGGAAGGATGTAGAGGTTCTCCGTGCGCTTGTCTTTAATCAGCGCCTGGTTCAACGTGGCATCGCCCTGGATGACGTTGACGAAGTCATAAACGACCCGGCGTTCACAGCCCATGATCAGATCGAGGTTACGCAGGCCGATGTCGAAGTCGATAACGACCGTTTTCTTTCCCTTCTGGGCCAAACCAGTAGCGATGGCCGCGCTGGAGGTGGTCTTGCCAACGCCTCCTTTACCCGAAGTCACAACAATAATGCGTGCCATAGAAATTCCTTGTTAAAAAGGGATTAATTCAACGATTGAATCGTCAAAGCGCTGTCGTCTAAACGTAGACGGGCCGCTTTGCCATAAAATTCGGCCGGAATGTTATCACTCAGCCAGTATTCCCCGGCGATGGAAACCAGTTCCGCCGAGAGGTTGCTGCAAAATATTTGGGCGTCTCTGTCGCCGCCGGCGCCGGCAAGCGCACGTCCCCGCATCATGCCATATACATGGATATTACCATCGGCAATAAGTTCAGCCCCGGCACTCACATGGTTTGTAACAATTAGATCACAGTGTGGCGCATAAATACGCTGACCGGAACGTACCGGCTGATCGATCAAGCGCGTTTTTGTGATCTGATTAACAGCTGGCGGCGGGGCAACGGGTTCTGGCGCGGCCTGACGGGTAATTTTTTCTTTCCCTTCGGTTAATAAAGGGATCCCGGCGCGGTCAATTTCGGTTTTCAGCCGAGGAAGTTTACATCCGCTTACGCCCATAATACGCAGACCGGTAGCCGCGATAGCCTCATGAAGAGGGCGCCAGTCGACGTCATCTTCAATGCTGCTGATATTCACCACCACGGGGGCATGACGTAAAAAGGCGGGAGCCTGGGCGATTTTGTCTTCTAACGCCTGACGAATAACCTCGGGATTTGCATCGTGCAAATGAATCACAGATAAGGTGAAGCTACTGCCCTTAAGTTCGATTGGCGTATTTGACATCCTGGCCTTACTCAATTTGCTGTTTATCACTCGCTGAAGTGCGGTGATATTCCGAAGACTAAAAGGCATGTTATAGTCACTCATATATAGAGGCAAGTGACCACAGGTCTAATTCCGAGTAAAACTATGTTTTGTGTGATCTATCGAAGTACTAAACGTGAGCAAACCTATTTATATGTCGAAAAAAAGGACGATTTCTCCCGCGTTCCTGACGAATTAATGTATAGCTTCGGTACGCCCAAACTGGCAATGATTTTACCGCTCGATGGGCGAAAAAAACTCATCCACGCCGATTTGGATAAAGTGAAACAGGCGCTGGCCGATCAGGGCTATTACCTTCAGCTCCCTCCTCCGTCTGAAAATTTACTCAAGAAACACCTGGCGGAACAGGGGAATAAATCTGATTAACCCACAGAGGGAAAACAATGTACCAACATCATAACTGGCAGGGTGCGCTACTGGATTATCCGGTAAGCAAAGTGGTGTGCGTGGGCAGCAACTACGCAAAACACATCAAGGAGATGGGCAGTGCGACGCCGGAAGAGCCGGTGCTGTTTATTAAACCTGAGACGGCGCTATGCGACATCCGCCAGCCGTTGGTGCTTCCTGAGGGGCTGGGGTCGGTGCACCACGAGGTTGAGCTGGCGGTGCTGATTGGCGGCACGCTGCGTCAGGCGACGGACGAACATGTGCTCAAAGCCATCGCCGGCTATGGCGTGGCGCTGGACCTCACTCTGCGCGATCTGCAGGGCAAAATGAAAAAAGCCGGGCAACCGTGGGAAAAGGCGAAAGGCTTTGATAACTCCTGCCCGATTTCGGGGTTTATTCCCGCCGGCGAATTTCACGGCGACGCGCAGAATACGCCGCTGAGCCTGAAGATAAACGGCGAGGTGCGCCAGCAGGGCACGACGGCCGACATGATTCATAAAATTGTGCCGCTGATCGCCTATATGTCGCGCTTCTTCACCCTGAAAGCCGGTGATGTGGTGCTGACCGGCACCCCGGAAGGCGTGGGGCCGCTCGCCAGCGGCGACGAGCTGGAAGTCGGTTTTAACGGGTTTTCGCTGACCACCCGCGTGCTGTAACGACCGCTTGCCGCCTTCTCCGGGCGGCAAAACTTGCATCGGCGTGCCAGACTGGTTATAAGGTGCACCCTGAACTGCAATGACGGACATCCCAATGAGCGAACAACCTTTCTGGCAACACAAAACACTGGATGAAATGAGCGATGCGGAGTGGGAATCACTTTGCGACGGCTGCGGACAGTGCTGCCTGCATAAGCTGATGGATGAGGATACCGACGAAATCTACTTCACCAACGTCGCCTGCCGTCAGCTTAATATCAAAACCTGCCAGTGCCGTAACTATGAGCGCCGTTTCGAATATGAACCGGACTGCATTAAGCTCACCCGCGACAACCTGCCTACGTTTGAATGGCTGCCGCCGACCTGCGCCTATCGTCTGCTGGCGGAAGGTCAACCGCTGCCGCACTGGCACCCGCTGTTAACCGGTTCGAAGGCGGCGATGCATGGCGAACGCATCTCCGTTCGCCATATTGCTGTGAAAGAATCCACGGTGGTTGACTGGCAGGATCATATCCTGAACAAACCAGACTGGGCGCAGTAGGCGCTCAGTTAGCCTTTCTTCGCGTGGAATAGCCCGCTTTCACCGTCGGCGTCATCTGCAACCCAAAAGTTAATATTGAACTGCGCGTCGTCGCTAAGTTCAATGCGGTGCCAGTACTGCGGCGGGCTGGTCGCGAACTGTCCGGCGTTGATAACGACCTTTGCTTCAGGCTCTGTCGCCTGTTCGTCGGCGAAGCCATAATAGGTTACCGTACCTTCCATCACGCAAAGCTGGCCGAAAACACCCGCAGCGGTGTTGTGGTGCGTCAGCAGAGCGGCAGGGACGTTCTGTTTGGTAAAGAATGGGGTGGAGCGTTTTACCTTCCAGCTAGCGGGAATACGCAAATGAGACATCATGTGCTCCTTAGTTAACATCGATAAGTTGCATTTAATATGCAACTTTATGTGACCGACGTCAACGTGCAGGCAAAAAAAACGCTCCCGGAGGAGCGCTTTATCAGCAATCGTTCTTAGCGGCCAAACAGATCGCGCTTTTTAGGTTTAAACGGCTGTGCGATAAGCACCAGCGCGCCGACAACCAGATAGGCGGCGAAGATCCCGACCAGCCACTGCGGCATTTCCAGCGTCAGGAATTCCCACTGGCGTACGGAGCAGTCACCGGTGGCGACAAATACCTGAGGCAGCCATTTATCCAGCGGCAGCCACGTGGGGAAACGAGCGGCGAAATCGCAGGTCTGGAAGGGGGAAGGGTGAAGCTGAATCATGGTGTGTTCCCATGCCAGCTGCAGCCCGCGCAGGGCGCTGTAGAGCCAGATAAGGATCGCCACATAGCGCAGAGGCGATTTTGGCGCGATGGCGCCGACAATACCGGCACCCATAATGCCAAAAAGCGCGCAGCGTTCGTAAATACAGAGTACGCAGGGTTGCAGCAGCATGACGTGCTGGAACCACAAAGCAACCAATTCAAGAACAAACGCGGTAAGCGCCATCAGGAGCCAGGCACCGCGTCCCCTTGAGCACTGGTTTAAATATCGCAACATAATCATTTCCCTGGAACATGCTAAATCATGGCAGTGTAAACGAAAACCGAAGCGACGCCAGCAGCTAGTCTGAAAATATTACGTAAGCGAATATGGAATACCCGGATTTTTGATCCGGGTATTGCTTTTTACTTCAGCAGCTGAGGCGTCACCAGCCAACCCTGCTCCAGCATCCAATGGGTCGCCGGCATCAAGGTAAACTCGACGCACGCCAGGCCCACCAGGGTCAGGACGAGAGTATACGGCAGCGCCATCCACACCATACGGCCATAGGAGAGGCGAATCAGCGGGGCCAGCGCGGAGGTGAGCAGGAACAGAAACGCGGCCTGACCGTTCGGCGTGGCGACGGATGGCAGGTTAGTACCGGTATTAATGGCCACCGCCAGCAGCTCAAACTGCGGCAGGCCGATCGTCCCATGCTCCAGGGCCGTCTTCACTTCGTTGATGTACACGGTGCCGACGAAGACGTTATCCGAAATCGACGATAGCAGGCCGTTAAACAGATAGAACAGCGATAGCTGGGCGTGCGGCGAGGCCTGGAGAACAAATTCGATCACCGGGGCAAACAGGTGCTGATCGATGATCACCGCCACGACGGCAAAAAAGACCGTCAGCAGCGCGGTAAACGGCAGCGCTTCGGTAAACGCTTTGCCGATGGCGTGTTCATCGGTGACGCCGGAAAAAGTCGTTGCCAGAATGATGACCGACAGGCCAATCAGGCCGACTTCCGCCAGATGCAGCGCCAGCGCGACGATCAGCCAGACGCCAATAACCCCCTGGGCGATAAGACGCAGGCGATCCTGACGGCTGCGGCTCTGACGGCTACGATCGTCGAAATCCTGTAGCACTTTGCGCACCGTAGGCGGCAGCGGTTCGCCGTAGCCAAACAGGCGGAATTTCTCCAGCAGCAGGCAGGTGAGCAGGCCGCATACCAGCACCGGTAAGCTTACCGGCAGCATGCGTATGAAGAATTCACCGAAGTGCCAGCCCGCGGCTTTGGCAATAATCAGGTTCTGCGGTTCGCCGACCATCGTCATTACGCCGCCGAGCGCGGTGCCGACCCCGGCGTGCATCATCAGGCTGCGCAAGAAGCCGCGAAACTGCTCCAGAACATCGCGATAGTGCTGCTCGATATGGCTGTCGTCGAGCATGTTGTCATCGTCCGGCCGCGCCGAAGCGGCTTTGTGATAAATACCGTAGAAGCCAACGGCTACGCTGATCACGACGGCGACAACGGTCAACGCGTCGAGGAAGGCGGAGAGGAAAGCGGACGCGACGCAAAACGCCAGCGACAGCAGCATCTTGCTGCGAATGCCGAGCAGCAAACGGGTGAAGATGAACAGCAGCAGCTGCTTCATGAAGTAGATACCCGCCACCATAAACATCAGCAGCAGCAGGACTTCAAGATTACTGGCCACTTCTTCGCGAATATGCCCGGGCGTGGTCATACCGATAAATACCGCTTCAATAGCCAGCAGGCCGCCCGGCAGCAGCGGATAACATTTAAGCGCCATCGCCAGGGTGAAGATAAATTCGATAACCAGCAGCCATCCGGCAATAAACGGATGAAGATAAAAGACCAGCGGATTAACGATCAGGAAAATGATGAGAGTGAGTTTGTACCAGTCCGGGGACTGACCAAGAAAGTTGCGCCACAGGGCGCGGCCATACGACATTTCCACGACAGACATCCTTTCTCCGTCAAATTCTGAAACATGATTTTATGCGTAACTATACGCAAGATTACCAGTTGCGCAAAACGAGACGCAACTTTCTTCGCATCACGTTCTTTAGCCACAGAAAGTGTGAAATGAAAAGTTGAAAATGAAACGGCGATCCCTTTTTAATTACTTTCTGGCGCTATCTGCCTTATGGCCGCTCTGGTATGATGAGTCGAATAGCAACGCTGTGTAATGGAAATCTTATTATGGTCATTAAGGCGCAAAGCCCTGCGGGTTTCGCTGAAGAGTACATCATTGAAAGTATCTGGAATAACCGCTTCCCTCCTGGTTCAATTCTTCCCGCTGAACGTGAACTTTCTGAACTGATTGGTGTTACCCGTACAACCTTACGTGAAGTGTTGCAGCGTCTGGCCCGCGATGGCTGGTTAACCATTCAGCACGGTAAGCCTACCAAAGTGAACAACTTCTGGGAAACGTCAGGTCTGAATATTCTCGAAACCCTCGCGCGTCTCGATCACGACAGCGTTCCGCAGCTGATTGATAATCTGCTGTCCGTGCGTACCAATATTTCGACTATTTTTATCCGCACCGCTTTCCGTCAGCACCCGGATAAGGCGCTGGAGGTTCTGGCGAGCGCGCGTGAAATTGAAGACCACGCCGATGCGTTTGCCGAGCTGGATTATAATATCTTCCGCGGTCTGGCCTTTGCTTCAGGTAACCCCATCTACGGCCTGATCCTCAACGGGATGAAAGGTCTGTACACCCGCATAGGTCGTCACTATTTTGCCAACCCGGAAGCGCGTAGCCTGGCGCTCGGCTTCTATCATCAGCTGGCGAAAGTATGTGAAGAAGGGCTTCATGAACAGGTTTATGAAATCGTTCGCCGCTACGGGCATGACAGCGGGGAGATTTGGCATCGTATGCAGAAGAATTTGCCGGGTGACCTGGCGATTAATATGCGCTAGACCCCGCCCACGAATAAACAACGCCCGGTGCTGTCACCGGGCGTTTTGCTGTTTACGCGCTACAGCGGATTGGGCCGCGGCGGCGTACGTTCCAGCAGCTCAACGCTACCATCGGCGTTTTGCTGCTCCAGAAGAACGTCAAATCCCCACAGGCGGTGGACGTGCTTCAGCACCTCGCGGCGGCCTTTATCCAGCGGCACGCGGTTGTGCGGCACGTAGCGCAGGGTGAGCGAACGGTCGCCGCGCAGATCCACATTCCATACCTGAATGTTCGGCTCGAGGTTGCTCAGGTTGTACTGCGCTGAAAGCTTCGAACGAATCTCACGATATCCCTCTTCATTATGAATGGCGGATATTTCCAGATAGTTGTTGTGATCGTCATCGAGCACGGTAAAGAAGCGGAAATCGCGCATGATTTTCGGCGACAGGAACTGGCTGATAAAGCTTTCATCCTTGAAATCGCGCATGGCGAAGTGCAGGGTTTCGAGCCAGTCGGATCCGGCAATATCCGGGAACCAGTACCTGTCCTCTTCCGTCGGCGACTGACAAATACGTTTGATATCCTGGAACATGGCGAAACCCAGCGCATAGGGGTTAATGCCGCTATACCACTGGCTGTTATAGGGCGGCTGGAACACCACGTTGGTGTGGCTGTGCAGAAACTCCAGCATAAAGCGCTCGGTGACTTTTCCTTCATCATAAAGATGATTCAGGATGGTGTAGTGCCAGAAGGTCGCCCAGCCTTCGTTCATCACCTGAGTCTGCTTCTGTGGATAAAAATACTGGCTGACCTTACGCACGATACGCAGGATCTCACGCTGCCATGGCTCCAGCAGGGGCGCGTTTTTCTCCATAAAGTAGAGCAGGTTTTCCTGCGGCTCAGAGGGATAGCGGCGTGCCGCTTCAATGGTCTTTTCCTCTTCGCGCTTCGGCAGGGTGCGCCACAGCATATTCACCTGGCTTTGCAGATACTCTTCCCGGCTTTTTTGCCGCGCCTTTTCCTCCTGCAGCGAGATTTTCTGCGGGCGTTTATAGCGGTCAACGCCGTAGTTCATCAAGGCGTGGCAGGAGTCGAGCAGCTTCTCGACTTCATCAACGCCGTAGCGCTCTTCACATTCGGTGATGTATTTACGCGCGAAGATGAGATAGTCGATGATGGAGCTGGCGTCGGTCCAACTGCGAAAGAGGTAGTTATTTTTGAAAAACGAGTTGTGCCCGTAGCAGGCGTGCGCCATCACCAGCGCCTGCATGGTGATGGTGTTCTCTTCCATCAAATAGGCGATACAGGGGTTGGAGTTAATGACGATTTCATAGGCCAGCCCCTGTTGCCCGTGCTTATAGGCCTGTTCGGTCTCAATGAATTTTTTACCAAACGACCAGTGCGGATAGTTAATCGGCATCCCGACGCTGGAGTAGGCATCCATCATCTGTTCGGAAGTAATGACTTCGATTTGGTGCGGATAGGTGTCAAGACGATACAGCTTCGCCACCCGATCGACTTCTGCCAGATAGGTCTCCAGCAGCTCAAAAGTCCAGTCGGGTCCATCGCTTAAACGGGTTGTGTCCTTGTTCATGGAATCAATCGTAGCCATTAGCGCGCCCTCGTTGTTGATGGTTCTCTCTGTACGGAAAACCTCTTAACAAGCATAGAACACGGCGTCGCAAACTGCGTGCATCCGCATTTTCTTTTCTTCGCGATTTCACAATCTTAAAGGCGTTGTTTTACGGTTTAAACAGGATTTTATTCTGTAGAAAAATGAGGCGCAGCAGGAGATGGTAAACCGACGGGGGCAGTGCTGGCGCAGAACCCTGTGAGATAAGTCACCATAAATAAAGCGTATGTTGAATAATATTTTCATCTGAGTTATCAATTTGTAATCAGATGATTGTTCTTTAACGATTACGGAGCCGCTATGCGCGTCGTCATACTGGGAAGTGGGGTAGTTGGAGTCGCTAGCGCCTGGTACTTAAGCCAGGCAGGACATGAAGTGACGGTTATCGATCGTCAGCCGGGGCCGGCCGAAGAGACCAGCGCCGCTAACGCCGGGCAGATCTCTCCCGGCTACGCTGCGCCGTGGGCGGCGCCGGGCGTACCGTTGAAGGCGATTAAGTGGATGTTCCAGCGCCACGCGCCGCTGGCTATTGGGCTGGATGGCACGCCGTTCCAGCTGAAATGGATGTGGCAGATGCTGCGCAACTGCGACACTCGCCACTATATGGAAAACAAAGGACGTATGGTGCGCCTGGCGGAGTACAGCCGCGACTGCCTGAAGGCGCTGCGCGAGAGCACCGGTATCCAGTATGAAGGCCGGCAGGGCGGCACGCTGCAGCTTTTCCGCACCGACAAGCAGTTCGAAAACGCGACCCGCGATATCGCGGTACTGCAGGAGGCGGGCGTGCCTTACCAGCTGCTGGAGGCAAACCGCCTGCTGGACGTTGAACCGGCGCTGGCGGAAGTGAGCCATAAACTGACGGGCGGTTTACGTTTACCTAATGATGAAACCGGCGACTGCCAGCTTTTCACCACGCGTCTGGCCCTGATGGCGGAACAGGCGGGCGTGACTTTCCGTTTTAATACACCGGTGGATGAACTGCTCTATGAAGGGGATCTCATCTCCGGCGTGAAGTGCGGCGCTGAAATCATCAAAGCCGACGCTTACGTGATGGCATTCGGATCATATTCGACGGCCATGCTGAAAGGGCTGGTGGATATTCCGGTCTACCCGCTGAAAGGCTATTCGCTAACGATTCCGATCGCGGAAGAAGACGGCGCGCCGGTTTCGACTATCCTTGATGAAACCTACAAAATCGCCATCACCCGTTTCGACAGGCGTATTCGCGTTGGCGGAATGGCGGAAATTGTGGGATTTAATAAAGAACTGCTGCAGCCGCGGCGTGAAACCCTGGAGATGGTGGTGCGCGATCTGTTCCCGCGCGGCGGCCACGTTGAACAGGCAACCTTCTGGACCGGACTGCGTCCGATGACCCCGGACGGTACGCCGGTGGTGGGCCGCACGGCGTATAAAAATCTGTGGCTCAACACCGGCCACGGCACGCTGGGATGGACCATGGCCTGCGGTTCAGGCCAGCTGATCAGCGATCTGATCTCCGGGCGTACGCCGGCGATCCCGTATGACGATCTTGCCGTCGCCCGCTATAGCCGAGGCTTTACGCCGGCCCGCGCTCAGCATCTGCATGGCGTTCACAATTAACAAGGAGCTTTCATGTCTCGTCCTGTAAAGGCCAGCATTGATATGTCAGCCTTACGCCAGAATCAACACATTGTTCGCCGCGCGGCGCCCGGCTCGCGCCTGTGGGCGGTGGTCAAAGCCAATGCTTATGGCCACGGCCTGGCAAGGGTCTGGAACGCGCTGAGCGCCGCGGACGGTTTCGCGATGCTCAATCTTGAAGAGGCGATCCTGCTGCGCGAGCTCGGCTGGAAAGGGCCGATACTGATGCTGGAAGGTTTCTTCCATGCCGATGAGCTGGCGCTGTTTGATAAATACAGATTGACTACCAGCGTGCACAGTAACTGGCAAATCAAGGCGCTGCAGCAGGCGAAGCTGCACGCGCCCCTCGATATTTACGTCAAGGTGAATAGCGGGATGAATCGGCTGGGTTTTATGCCGGACCGTTTGCACATCGTCTGGCAGCAGCTGCGAGCGCTGGGTAACGTCAGCGAAATGACGTTAATGTCGCATTTCGCCGAAGCGGAAAACCCGGACGGCATTGTCGAGCCGATGCGGCGTATTGAGCAGGCGGCGGAAGGGCTGGATTGCCCGCGCTCGCTGGCGAACTCGGCGGCAACCTTGTGGCATCCGGAGTCGCATTTTAACTGGGTGAGGCCGGGGATCGTGCTGTACGGCGCCTCGCCTTCCGGCCTGTGGCAGGACGTGGCCAACACCGGGCTGAAACCGGTGATGACGCTAAGCAGCGAAATTATTGCCGTACAGAACCTGAAAGCCGGTGAAGCGGTCGGCTACGGCGCAACCTGGCGCGCGGCGGAGGAGCGGCGTATCGGCATCGTTGCCTGCGGCTATGCTGATGGTTACCCGCGGCTGGCGCCGAGCGGTACGCCGGTGCTGGTTGACGGCGTACGCACCGTGACGGTCGGGCGCATCTCAATGGATATGCTGGCCGTGGATTTGACCCCATGCCCGCAGGCAGGGATCGGCGCGCCGGTTGAGCTGTGGGGCAAAGAGATCAAAATTGACGATGTCGCGGCCGCCTGCGGCACCGTCGGATATGAATTAATGTGCGCGCTCGCGCCGCGCGTACCGGTTGTGACGGTGTAACTTAGCCTGAGGCGGATCACTCCGCCTCATCTTCCGCCATCCGTACGCCAACCCGCAGTACGTGATCCTCTTCTTTTTCCGCCACCGTCCACACCATCCCGGCAAATTCCACCTGGTCGCCGACCACCGGGGCGGCGCCTAACAGGTGCTGTATGACGTCACCCAGAGACTGCTGGCGATCGCGAAACTCTTCTCCCCCGTCAATGCCGTAAATCTGCGCGACGTCGGCAAATCTGGCACTGGCATCGAGAATAAAATCACCGAAGAAGCGCTGATCCAGCGCCACCGGCGGCGACTGGCTGAACAGTTTACCCAGCGCGGGCAGGTCGCGCTCGCGGCCAATCACGCAGAGAATATCGCCTTCCAGCAGTCGGGTACTGCCGGTAGGGTGCAGGAGTACGTTGTCGCGAAACAGCGCGGCAATCCGCGTCTCCGGCGGCATATGCAGGTCGCGCAGCGCCGCGCCGACGCACCATTTTTCGGCGCTAAGCTGGTACACGAACTGCTCCCACGGGTTTTCCGGATGGATATCCAGCCCGACGCGGGAGATGGGCGAGCCGACCGGCGGCACCACCACTTTGGCTTTCTTCGCCGCCCAGGAGAGCGAGGTCCCCTGTAAAAGCAGCGAGACCAGCACCACGAAGAAGGCCACGTTAAAGAACAACCGCGCATTCTCCAGGCCCGCCATCATCGGGAAGACGGCGAGAATAATCGGCACCGCGCCGCGCAGGCCCACCCAGCTGATAAATATCCGCTCGCGCAGGTTGAAGCCGCGAAACGGCAGCAGACCGGCAAACACCGACAGCGGACGGGCGATAAAGATCATCCACATCGACAGAATGAGCGCCGGGATGGCGATAGGCCACAGGTCGGACGGGGTGACCAGCAGGCCGAGCACCAGGAACATGGCGATCTGCGCCAGCCACGCCAGGCCGTCGAAGTTTTGCAGGATACCGTGGCGGTTGCGAATCGGCCGGTTGCCGAGCAGGAATCCGCACAGGTAGACCGCGAGGATGCCGCTGCCGTCCAGCGAGGTGGTGGCGGCGAAAATCATGATCCCGCCGCTCAGCGCCAGCAGAGGATAAAGCCCGGCCGGCAGCACAATGCGGTTAATCATCTGCAGCAGCAGATAGCCGCCGCCGAGGCCAATAGCGATACCCAACCCGAACTGCTGCACGATATGCACCGCGAACATCCAGCTCAGGCCGGTCTCGTGCTGCTGAATCATCTCGATAAGGGTAATGGTCAGGAACACCGCCATCGGGTCGTTGCTGCCGGATTCAATTTCCAGCGTCGAGCCGACGCGTTCGTTCAGCCCTTTACCGCCGAGGAGTGAGAATACCGCCGCGGCATCGGTTGAGCCGACGATAGCGCCGATCAGCAGCCCTTCAATCAGGTTGAGATGAAACAGCCAGGCCGCCATCAGTCCGGTCAGGGCCGAGGTGATTAGCACCCCGACCGTGGCGAGCGAGAGGGCGGGCCACAGCGCCACGCGAAAAGAGCTGGCCTGAGTGCGCATCCCGCCGTCAAGCAGGATAACCGCCAGCGCCAGGTTGCTCACCATGTAGGCGAAAGGGTAGTTGTCAAACGGAATGCCGCCGATACCGTCAATGCCCGCCAGCATCCCAATCGCCAGGAAGATAACCAGAATCGGGATGCCGAGGCGTGAGGAAAAGGAACTTAATAAAATACTACAGGTTACTAAAACAGAACCCAGGATAAACAGACTGATGACCGCAGCGGCGTCCAATGTTGACGTACTCCTTACCGGCGTGAAGATAAATTAAAAACTACACCATTTTAACAATCTGACGCCGATCGGGATATGCGTTAGAGGAATTTTTATTCCGCCAGAACCGGGTGGCCGCTGATGCTTAACGTGGTGATGGATGCGTTGTTGACCAGCAATGCTCTGGCGCCAAGCGGCAGGGTGACCGTACGCTGCTCGTGACCGAAATCCAGGCCGCTGATGACCGGAATGTTAAGCTGCTGGCGAAGGTAGTCGTATACCATCGGCAGATCGTATCCGGCATCGTAGTCGTTGGCGTCTGCGCCGGTAAAACTGCCGAGGATAATCGCCCGCTGGCGCGCGAGAATACCGCTGTTGAGCAGCTGTAATAGCATGCGTTCGACGCGGAACGGGTGTTCGTTAATATCTTCCACCACCAGAATTCCGTCGCTAATCTGCGGCATCCACGGGGTGCCGATAAGCGAGGTCAGCATCGCCAGGTTGCCGCCCCACAGCGTGCCGTCGGCGCGACAGTCCGGGCCTTCACCGTGCCATTCAAGCGTAAACGCCGGGTTGCGCAGCGCCTGCCAGAAATGGTGCTCGGTAAATTCGTTCAGCGTTTCAGCGCCGAAGTTTCCCGCCAGCATCGGCCCGCTAAAAGTGATTATGCTACCCTTTGCCAGCAGCCCCAGCTGGATGGCGGTGAAATCGCTGTGGCCGCAAATAAGCAGCGGATCCTGCTGCTGGCGGGCGATCAGCGCCTGCCAGTCAATCTGCGGCAGCAGGCGAGTCGCGCCGTAGCCGCCGCGTACCGCCAGCACGATGCGGTTTTTACCGGCGAGGGCGGCGAGCTGGTTGATATCGGCAAGGCGTTCATTCTCAGTTCCGGCAAAGCGCAGCGCCCGGCGGGGAATGACTTCCTGGTGCGCGACCTGATGCCCGGCCTCCTGCAGACGCTGCACGCCGCGATACGCCGCCTCCTGGTTGATGCAGTAACCGGAAGGGGCTACGAGATAAAACTGAGACATGACAATTCCTTGCTAAGAATGAAAGGGTTATCATGCCGCCTGGAGCGTTTATTGTCATCTCCGTGCGGCAAACTTCAGCCAATAAGGATAGATGTGTGAAATTGAGATGGTGTGTTTTTTTATGTGTATTGTTGGCCGGTTGTAGTTCAAAACACGATTATCGTAACCCGCCGTGGAACCCGGAAGTCCCGGTTAAGCGGGCGATGCAGTGGATGCCAATCAGCGAAAAAGCCGGTGCGGCGTGGGGCGTCGATCCCCAGCTGATTACCGCCATCATCGCCATTGAGTCCGGCGGTAACCCGACGGTGGTCAGCAAATCCGGCGCGGTTGGTCTGATGCAGCTGAAGCCCTCGACCTCCGGTCGCGATGTTTACCGGCGGATGGGCTGGAGCGGGGATCCTTCGGTGAGCGAGCTGAAGAATCCCGAGCGCAATATTTCGATGGGGGCGGCCTACCTCAGCATCCTCGAAAACGGTCCGCTGGCGGGGATTAAAGACCCGCAGGTGATGCGCTATGCGGTGGTGGTGTCCTATGCCAACGGCGCGGGCGCGCTGCTGCGGACGTTCTCGTCCAATCGCCAGGATGCGATTGAAGAGATTAACGATATGGACGCCGATGATTTCTTTGAGCACGTGGTGAAAAAGCACCCGGCACCGCAGGCGCCGCGCTATATCTGGAAGCTGCAGAAGGCGCTGGACGCCATGTAAAGGGCGCTCCCCGCAGGCTCAGCTTGCCGGGGAGCCATCGGCCCGGCCGATTCTGGAACTGCACATTGATAAAGACGCGCGGCGGGCCCCCGCCGCGCGGAGGTTTACGGCGCGACTTTTTTCTCCTCTACCGCAGCCGGCTGCTGAGCGGCAGGCTGCGCCGAGGCGTCCGCCGCTTTGCCGTTGTCGTCATTCGCCGCCGGGCGCGCGGTGGGGACGGAGTCACACGGCTTCTCTTTCGGACACACCAGGTCCAGCATCTTCAGGGTGACGCCGTTGGTCCAGCCAAAGCCGTCCTGTAGCGGATACTCTCCGCCACCGCCGCCTGTTCCGGTCGAGCTGACATCATATTTTTCCACCAGCTTCTGTTCGCTGTTGTAGGTGTGCTGAACGTTGCTGAGGAACCGCCAGCTCACCTCCATTGCGATTTTCTGCTGGCCATACTTTTGCAGGCCTTCAGCGGCGACCCACTGCAGCGGCGCCCAGCCGTTCGGCGCATCCCACTGCTGGCCGCTATTGACGGTCGTGGTGGTCAGGCCGCCGGGCTTGAGCAGTCGCGCTTCGGTGGCGGCGGCGACCTTCGCGGCGCGTTCGCTGGAGGCGGCGTTGACGTACAGCGGGAACAGCGCCGCGGCGGTCAGCTGATTGCGCACCTTATGACTTTTCAGATCGTAATCGGCGTACCAGCCCTCTTTATCGTTCCACAGATATTTCTCCAGCGCTTTCTGACGGGCGTTGGCTAATGCGTCATACTGCGCGGATTTAGCGCTATCCCCTGCCGCTTTACTGGCGCGGGCGATGGTTTTTTCCATGTGGAACATCAGCGAGTTCAGATCGACCGGAACAATCGAGGTGGTGCGGATGGTGCCGAGCTGCTGCGGGTTATCCATCCAGCGGGAGCTGAAGTCCCAGCCGGATGCCGCGGCGGAGCGCAGATCGCGGTAGATTTCAGTGGCCGGGCGGTTGGGATTGTTTTTGGCGGTTGTGACGTCGTCCAGCCAGGATTCCGGACGCGGCGTGTCGTTATCGTCCCAGTAGCGGTTGAGCAGGGCGCCGTCGGCCATCCGCACCACGCGCTTATTGGCGCTACCGGGCTCAAGCGCCTCAGCGCCATCCATCCAGTACTGGTACTCTTTCTCCATCTGCGGCAGCCATTTTTTGAGCGCCTCATCGCCCTCGTGCGTGGCCAGCAGTTCAACCATAAACGGGAAGAACGGCGGCTGCGAGCGGCTCAGATAGTAGGTGCGGTTGCCGTTGGGAATATGGCCCCAGGCGTCGATCTCCGCGGCGAAGTTGGTCACCATATCTTCAATTTTATCCCAGTGGCCGCTCTCAGCCAGGCCGAGCATGGTGAAGTAGCTGTCCCAGTAATAGACTTCGCGAAAGCGTCCGCCGGGCACCACGTAGGGCTTTGGCAGCGGCAGCAGCGAATCCCATTTTTCGACGTCGACGGTACTGCGGGTCAGTACGGGCCATAATCCGTTGATATGCTGGCGCAGCGTTTGTCCTTTTGGCGGAACGTACTGGTCGTTTTCGCGAGGCAGGGTAAAGTTGAGTTCTACGAAGTGCCGCAAATCAAAGCTGGTCTGGCTTTTCTGCATACGATAATCGGCAAGGATCATCAGCGGGTCGCCGTTCGGAATGGCGTCAGCAAACGTTTTCTGGTCAGAAAAAAGTTTCGCGCTTTGCACATCGTTAAATAGCGGACCGAGCAGGATATCGGGTGATTGCGGGGTGGGACGGGTTTCTTCAGCCTGAGCCGTCAACGTCGCCAGGGCGACAAACGCGCCCCCTAGCGCCAGACGAAGAGCAAAAGGCAGGGTAGCGGGGCGACGGGAAACGGGACTCGTCATAGATTGTTCTCCTTATCATTGCAGACTATGTGCCACTGCATTCGGCCATCAGAAAACCTTAGACGAATATCCGCCGCTGCGCGTGTCCGAGGTAACATTTTAAGTGAAAACAGAGTATTTACCGGGCACTGCTCTGTTCCGCACCGACAAAATATTGGCGGTTAAAACAGCGCTGTCTTGTAGGGTACTTCGGGGGATATTTTCGCTGAATATCTGGCAATTGATAAAAAACATAATCCGCGAATAAGAAAAATAAATAGACAAGCGGCATGGTATTCCTATATGGCATTTTTATCTGCTCATCCCTGTCGCCTGAAAAAAGTTAGCGAAGTATTAAAACATGTGATCTGCCAAACAAAAAAACGGGTTCTAATACCATTGAAGGCTGACAGGATCACATAAATAAAAAAACATAAATAATTAATAAAAAAACATAATGGCATCTGTAGGAGAGAAAAGTAAAAAATGCAGACATTACAGAAACCGGTTTCATTTTTTCGTAAAGGAGTGATGTATGTCTGCTGGCGACAAAATTTCTGTCAGAGAAAAAGTAGGTTACAGCCTGGGGGACGCAGCGAGCCATATTGTATTTGACTCCTCCGTTGCCATCTTAGCCTACTTCTATACCGATATTTATGGTCTACCGCCCGCCGTGATGGGGACGATGTTTTTGCTGGTTCGTCTGCTGGATGCGATTACCGATCCGATTATGGGGGCGATTGCGGATGCCACCTCAACCCGCTGGGGGCGCTTCCGTCCGTGGCTGCTGGCTATCTGCGTACCTTTTGCCGTGAGCTGCGTGCTGGTTTACTCCATACCGTCTTTCTCCGACTCGGGGAAAGTGGTTTATGCGGTTGCGGCATATATATTTATGACGTTGATGTACACCGCCATTAATATTCCTTACTGCTCGCTGGGTGCGGCGCTGACTTCCGATCCGCGTGAAAGCCTCTCTCTGCAATCCTGGCGTTTTGCCATCACGCCGATTGGCGGCGCGCTGGGTACCGCGTTTATTTTACCGCTGGCTGATCTTCTTTATCCTGGCGATCGGGCGACGGGTATTCAGGTCTCCATGGCGATATTTGGCGTTATCGGCTGCCTGATGTTTGTCGTCTGTTTCGCGACCACTAAAGAGCGCGTCCAGCCGATAAAAGAAGAAAATCTGAATATTGCCCGCGATGTGAAAATTCTTTTCCGCAACGATCAGTGGCGTATTCTCTCCGTTTACAACTTTATGATGCTGGTTGCCGTGGTGATTCGCGGCGGGGCGGTGGTATATTACGTCAATAGCGTGCTGAATAAAGGTGCGGACGTTATTACAATATTCATGCTCGGCGGGATGTTTGCCTCCATGCTGGGTTCGGTGCTGGCAAAACCGTTTGGTACGCGTTTCTGTAAGGTCAGACTCTCTTTCTGGATAAATCTCGTCACCGCTGCGCTGGGCGTCGTATGCTTTATGGTGCCGGTACAATATTGGGTGCTGGTGCTCGGCGTGCATATTCTGATCTCTATTATTCAGGGCGGCAACGGCGCGCTGCAGTGGTCGATGATTACCGACGTGAATAACTATGGTGAATGGAAAACCCAGCGTCGTATCACTGGAATGAACGTCGCGGCGAATATTTTTGTGATTAAGCTCGGCGTAGCCGTTGGTGGTGCGATTCTTGGATGGGTGCTGGCTTACTACCATTACGCGGCTAACACCACGGTGCAACCAGCCTCTGCGGTACATGGCGTAGTGCTATTGTTCACGCTGGTACCGTCAATTTTCTATGTTCTTACCGCAGTCTCTATTAAATTCTATGGCTTAACAGAAAATAGAATGAATGGCATTGTTGATGATTTGAAAAAAGGAACTTTTGCCGAGTCCTGAAAATAACAGAATAACACTTGTGGCGTTGTGAATTCATCTTCACATAGCCACAGGTGTATCCTGAATGAAATAAACAATAATTAATTTAGGGATATTCAAATGAAAATAAAATATATGGCTTTGGCTATTGGCGCCATTATGTCCTCTAATGTGATAGCAGCAAAAAATAATACCTCTGCCGATATTGACCAGCGCCTTGCGCAACTGGAGCAAAGATTAATTAACGCTGAACAGCGCGCCGCGGACGCTGAAGCGCAGATACAAACGCTTAAACAACAGCAAACAACGCCAGCAAAAACCGCGCCGGCGGTGAAAGTCGATGCCGCTGAGCCGGTCGTTCCCGGCGCGACTCCTACGAAACTTACGCTCTCAGGCTATGGCGACCTGAAGTTTTATGGTGATGTGGAATTCAATATGGATGGTGCCAGCGGTAGCGGTAGCCTGACGTCGGTAAAAACCTCTTCGAATAAAAACTGGGCGCCGGGTACTAAAGAACGTTGGGATATTAACGGCCGTATTCTGCTGGGCTTCGATGGTATGCGCAAAATGGATAACGGCAATTTTGCCGGTTTCTCCGCCCAGCCGCTGGCTGATATGACCGGTAAAATGAACCTTGACGATGCGGTATTCTTCTTTGGCAGGGAAGATGACTGGAAGGTAAAAGTTGGTCGTTTCGAGGCCTACGATATGTTCCCGCTGAATCAGGATACGTTTATCGAATATTCCGGCAACACGGCTAACGACCTCTATAGCGATGGCTACGGCTATATTTACATGATGAAAGAGGGCCGCGGCCGTAGCAGCAGCGGCGGCAACTTCCTGCTCAGTAAAACGATAGATAACTGGTATTTCGAACTTAATAACCTGGTGGAAAACGGCAGTACGCTGTTCCAGGACTCCAGCTATCACGGCAATACCCTGGAAAATGAGAAAAACGTCGCCTATTTACGTCCGGTGATTGCGTGGAATAGCGGTCGCTTCTCTACCGCAGTAGCGATGGAAAAGAACGTCGTGAAGAATGCTTACGGTTATTACGACAATCGCGGCAGTTGGGTCGACCAGTCGGACCGTACCGGCTATGGCTTGACGATGTCATGGAATGGACAAAAAACCGATCCGGAAGATGGGGTCACCACTAACCTGAACGTGGCCTATATGGATGCCTCCGATGAGAAGGATTTCACCGCAGCTATTAACTCCCTCTGGCATCGTTTTGAACTGGGTTACATCTACGCCCACAACAAAATCGACAAGTTTAACTCGGCTAATTATGTCTCTACCTGCGACGATGGCTGCTGGATCTCCAACGTGGGTGACTACGATATCCACACCATTCACGCATCGTACCTGTTCCCCAATGTCATGGATATGAAGAACTTCAACATCTACCTTGGCGCTTACGCCTCGTGGATTGAAGCGAAACCAACGGATGGCGACAAACATGAAGACTCCCGCTACGGCGGCCGTCTACGTTTCAAATATTTCTTCTGATCAAAGCAGAGCCCGCATTGTGCGGGCTCTGTTCATTATGCCATTACGCCTCCTGCGGAGGCTCGAGTTAACAGGACTACACCATGTTTGACAGTAAAGCGGGCACTCCGCTGGAAGGGTTTGCCGAATTTGCCACTGCCGCTGCCGCCGAAGGCGCGGTATTGCTGAGAAACGATCGCGGAATGCTCCCACTTAATCCTCTGCAGCCGGTTTCACTATTTGGCCGTACGCAGATTGACTACTATCGCAGCGGTACCGGTTCCGGCGGGGCGGTTAACGTGGTGAGCAGCACAACCTTGCTGCAGGCGATGCGGGAGCGAAGCAGGGGCAGGCTCAATGAGCAACTGGCTGCGCTTTACGAAAGCTGGATTGAACAACATCCCTTCGACAACGGCGGAGGGGGCTGGGCAGCGGAACCCTGGTACCAGCAGGAGATGCCGCTGAGCGATGAGCAGATTCGTCAGGCCCGCGCCGTCTCGACCCAGGCGGTTATTGTCCTCGGTCGTACCGCGGGTGAAGATCAGGATAATGCCGATGTTGAAGGCGGGTACCGGCTCACGGCCGATGAGAAGCACATGCTACACCAGGTATGCCGAGAGTTTGATGAAGTGGCAGTCGTGTTGAATACCGCCGGGCTTATCGATCTCTCATGGGCTGACGATCCGCTGCTGCGTCAACGCATTCACGCGCTTCTGTATGTCTGGCACGGTGGCGCGCACGGCGCACAGGCCGCAGCCTCGTTGCTATACGGTGATGTGACCCCTTCAGGTAAGCTGGTTGGCAGCATTGTGATATCGCTGGACGATCATCCGGCATCCCCCTGCTGGGGTGCGGAAGAAAAAAATCTCTACCAGGAAGATATCTACGTTGGCTATCGCTATTTCGAAACCTTCTCTGCGCAGAGCCTGCAGTTCCCCTTTGGCTTTGGTCTCTCATACACCTCTTTCACCCTGCAATCGGCGCGGGCGGAGACCTTTGGCGACCTGATCAAGGCGACCGTCACCGTGACCAATCGCGGGGAGCGCTTCGCGGGAAAAGAAGTGGTGCAAATCTACCTCCAGGCGCCGCAGGGGGCGCTCGGCAAACCGGCCAAAGCGCTGGTGGCTTTTGCCAAAACTCGCCTGCTGCAACCGGGGGAAAGCGAGACCTTAACGTTATCAATTCCGCTGGAACGCTTTGCTTCTCTGGACGATAGCGGGGCGACCGGGCATCCACACTGTTATGTGATGGAGCCAGGGCTTTATCGCTTGCTGCTTGGTAACAGCGTGCGCGATTTACAGCCGCTGCCGGTTGACGGCGAGGCGGGGTACGCGCAGAAAACGCTGCGGATCCTCTCCTGCCATCAGCAGGTGCTGGCGCCGACGGTGCCTTTCGTACGTATAAAACCGGTCGCGGACGGCGATGATGGGCGCTATCAGATCGAGTGGGAGGACGTGCCGCGGCGGGAGATTAATCTGCGCGCGCGCATTGAGGAGCGTTTGCCAGAGGCTATCACCCTTACCGGTAATCAGGGACTGACGCTCAACGACGTGGCTGAAGGGCGTACCACGATGAATGCCTTTGTTGCTCAGCTGTCTGTTGAGGAACTGGCCTGCCTGGTGCGCGGAGAAGGCATGTGTAGCCACAAAGTGACGCCCGGCGTCGCATCGGCTTTTGGCGGCGTAGCCGACAGCCTGCTGGAAAAAGGCATTCCTCTGGCATCGACCGCCGACGGCCCATCCGGGATTCGCATGGATAACGGCGCGAAGGCCACTTTGCTTCCCAGCGGTACATTATTGGCCTCCAGCTGGGACCCGATCCTCGTGGAACGCTTATACGTGATGGAAGGCAAAGAGCTGCTGCGCAACGGTATCGACCTGCTGTTAGGGCCGGGGATGAACATCCAGCGCCATCCGCTGAACGGGCGTAATTTTGAGTACTTTTCCGAAGATCCGCTGCTCACCGGGATGATGGCGGCGGCGGTGGTTCGCGGCATTCGCAGCGGCGGCGGGATTGCCACCCTCAAGCACTTTGCCTGCAACAATCAGGAGTTCGCCAGAGCCAAAGCGGATTCGGTGGTGTCAGAGCGCGCGCTGCGTGAAATCTATCTCAAAGGTTTTGAGTATGCGGTGAAATCCGGCGGCGCAAATGCGGTAATGACCGCTTATAACCCGGTCAACGGCCACCATGCCGCATCCAACTACGATCTCACCACCACCGTACTGCGCGAGGAGTGGGGCTTTCGCGGGATCGTGATGACCGACTGGTGGGCAACGATGAACGATCCCATCGATGGCGGCGCGGCGAGCACTCACAACACCGCGGCGATGATCCGCGCGCAGAACGACCTTTATATGGTGGTCAATAATAACGGCGCGGAAGTTAATGCGGGGGGAGATAATACCCTGGCGGCGCTGGCGACAGGCGAGCTAACGCTCGGTGAGCTTCAGCGCTGCGCGATAAACATCCTCGACTTTATGATGCAGACGCAGGTCTTTAAGCGCGGGGAGATGCCGCGGGCGGGGATTATTCGCCTGGCGGCGGATCCTGCGTGCGATGGGGCCTGTCCTGGCGCAATTAAAATCGCCGAGCAGTCGCGGCTGCGCTACGACGAGGAGCTGGTGCTGAGCGTTGAGCGAACAGCGGTATATGACGTGCTGGTGAGCGTTCACGCTAACGGTGCGCCGCTCGCACAAACCGCCTGCAACCTGCTGCTTAATGAACAATTTGTGGCGACGATCCAGACCAACGGTACGCTCGGTCGTGAGATTGTGCAGAAGCTGTGTCGGATTGAGCTACAGTCGGGGAAATATCGCGTAGACTTTGATTTTATCAAGCCGGGTCTGGTGGTGGACTGGCTGGAGCTCAGGCTCGTTAATGACTAATTTCCGTCTCAGGAGCCGCCGATGAACCGACGCCATTTTTTGTTTTTAAGCGCCGCCGCGCTGCTGGCGGGCGGTCGTCTTCGCGCCGCTGAAAGCCAGCAAACGATCCGCCTGTGGCCTGGCGTGCCTCCCGGCGGCGGCGGACCGGACGGCCCCGTTCGCTTATCGGCACGCGGCGCGCTAAGCCATATCGTCCAGCCTGAACTGACGGTATGGCGTCCCGCAGCGCCACGCGGCCACGGCGTATTAATTGCTGCCGGCGGCGGCTATCGACGCATTGAAATGGCGAAGGAGGCCTGGCCCGCCGCGCGCTGGCTAACGATGCGCGGCTATACCGCGTACGTGCTGACCTATCGTCTTCCCGGGGAGGGGTGGCAAGCGGGCGGCCTTGCTCCGCTGCAGGACGCTCAGCGGGCGCTGCGCCTGATTCGTCAGCGGGAAGCCAAAGTCAGCCTTCTGGGGTTTTCCGCCGGCGGACATTTGTCGGGAATGGCTGCCTGTCGCGCTGATTTTGCCTCTTACTCGCCGATCGACGGCGTGGACGACACCCCGCCCCGGGCCGACGGCGCCGCGCTGATTTATCCGGTGATTTCTCTCGAACCTCCGTACACCCATACCGCCACCCATCGGCTCCTCGCCGGGCCTCACGCCGCGGAGGAGGTGGATCGCGCCTGGTCGGTACAAACCTGGGTCAGCGGGCGGACGCCGCCCTGTTTTCTGGTTCAGGCGGAGGACGATAATGTCTCCGATCCGCACAATACGTTGATAATGGCCGCCGCCTGCCGTCAGCATCAGGTCCCGGTCACCCTGTATCGTTACGCCAGCGGCGGTCACGGTTTTGCGCTGGGCCGGGCCGGTACGTCCAGCGTCGAGTGGCCCGAGCGCTACGCTGCGTGGCTCGCGGCGCGTTAGCATCGCGTGAATCGACTTGCCCCAAATTGGTGCGCTTTAAGCGAAAAACAGGCCATAAATAAGCAAAGCGTCTGATTGTTTTTTATTCAATTCAGCGTCATGGCATAACAGCGTAACGCCGCGCCGCCGCGCTGCGTTACCTGGCATAATTAATGCTTATCTCTTACCGGGATTACCTCAAAGTGAGTACAACCGGAGGAGACGGCCATGATAAAAATAACGCTTCCTGACGGGCATTATTATGATGAGATGCTTACCGCACAGGGAGAGCAGCGTCAGCACTATAACGCCTGGTGGCAATGGTTTCGCAGTACCGATCAATTCTCTATCCGGCAGAAGAAAGAGCAGGCGGAGCTGCTCTTTCACCGCATCGGCATCACCTTTAACGTCTACGGCGAGGATGAGGGCACCGAACGACTGATCCCTTTCGACAGCGTGCCGCGTATTATTCCCGCCGGCGAGTGGCAGCGGATTGACCGCGGCATCCGCCAGCGGGTGAAAGCGCTCAACGCTTTTCTTTACGATATCTACCACGATCAAAATATCCTTCGCGCGGGGCTGATCCCGGCCGAACAGGTGCTGGCGAACGAACAGTATCAACCCTGTATGCAGGGGATAAATTTACCCAATAACACCTACGCCCATATCACCGGAGTCGATATGGTGCGCAACAGCGACGGCCAGTATTACGTGCTGGAGGATAATCTGCGCACCCCCTCCGGCGTCTCCTATATGCTGGAAAACCGCAAAATGATGATGCGGCTGTATCCCGAAATGTTCGAACAGCACCATATTGCGCCGGTAGAACGCTACCCCAGCTATCTGCTGCAAACGCTGCGCGAAAGCTCGCCGGTGGACGATCCGTGCGTGGTGGTGATGACCCCGGGGCGGTTTAACAGCGCCTATTTTGAACACAGCTTTTTGGCCCAGCAGATGGGCGTTGAGCTGGTGGAAAGCGCGGATCTGTTTATTAAAACCGGGGCGGTGTACATGCGCACCACCGAAGGACCGCGGCGCGTGGACGTCATTTACCGGCGTATCGACGACGCATACCTTGACCCGCTGGCCTTCCGCGCCGACTCCATGCTAGGCGTTCCGGGGCTGCTGTCGGTGTATCGCGCCGGGGGCGTGGTGCTGGCCAACGCCATCGGTACCGGCGTCGCCGACGATAAATCGATCTACCCCTTCGTACCGGAGATGATCCGCTTCTATCTGGGCGAGCAGCCGATCCTGAGCAATATTCCCACCTGGCAGTGTCGTAAGGCGGAAGATCTCAGCTACGTGCTGAGCAATCTTGAACTGATGGTCGTGAAAGAGGTTCACGGCGCGGGCGGCTACGGCATGCTGGTTGGCCCGCGCTCGACCAAAGAGGAGCGCGATGCGTTTCGCCAGCGCCTGCTGGCGAATCCGGCCAACTATATCGCCCAGGACACCCTGGCGCTGTCGACCTGCCCAACCTTTGTCGACGAGGGGCTGGCGCCGCGCCATATCGATTTACGTCCCTTCGTCCTTTCCGGCCAGGAGATCCGCCTGGTTCCCGGCGGGCTGACGCGGGTGGCGCTAACCGAAGGCTCGCTGGTGGTGAACTCGTCGCAGGGCGGCGGCACCAAGGATACCTGGGTGATGGAGGATGATGAATCATGTTAAGCCGCACAGCGAGTGAACTCTTCTGGATGGCGCGCTACCTTGAGCGCGCGGAAAGCTATGCCCGGGTGCTGGACGTGACCTGGAAGCTGTCGATGATCCCCCGCCACAGCCAGCAGTCACGGGATTTAGCCTTGCCGCTGAATCTGTCGCTGACCCATGAGCTGTTTCAGGCGCGGCACGCGCGTTTCACTATGAGCAACCTGCTTAATTTTTTCGCGCTCGACGGCAACAACCCGTACAGCATTTTCAGCTGCGTCGAGATGGCGTGGAACAACGCCCATGCGGTGCGCGGCAGCCTGTCGGCGGAGGTGTGGGAAAGCATCAACGCCACGCGCATTGAGCTGCGAAAGCTGCGCCAGCAGGGGATCGGCGAGCTGGGCAACGACGCTTTCTTTGAGTGGGTAAAAGAGCGGGTACATCTGTTTCGCGGGGCGATCCTCGGCACGCTGCTGCGTAACGACGCCCTGAGCTTTATCGGGATCGGGACGCTGATCGAGCGGGCATCCGCCACCGCGCAGCTGCTGTTGATTAAGGATCAGCAGTTGAACAGCGATCCCGATCCGGTACGCGAGTACTACCGGCTGGATACGCTACTTAATGCGGTCAGCGCCCGCGAGGCCTACAACAGCATTTACCGCCAGCCGGTCAGCCGCGAAACGGTGATGGAGCTGCTGATCCTGCGCAACGATGTGCCGAGATCGCTGAGAGCGAGTATTTCCGACCTCGTCGGGCAGCTGGAACAGATTGCCAACGACCGCTCGCACTTGCCGCTGCGGCTGGCGCACCAGCTCAACGTCGACCTGCGTTTCAGCACCCGCGACGATCTGGCGCAGGCCGATTTACAGGTCACCCTTAATGCACTGCTGGCGCGGATTAACGCGCTTTCCGACAGCATCAGACAAACCTATCTGGAGGCGTTATGAAACTGGTTATCGATCACCTGACCCGCTACGGCTACGATGAAGAAGTGAAGTTTTCGACCCAGTATCTGCGCCTGACGCCGCGCAGCAGCGGTCGGCAGAAGATCACCGCCTGGACATTAACCCTGCCGGACGGTTCCGCCGTCGCTACCACCGACGCCTGGGGCAACGTGCTGCACGTGCTGACGCTGGATAATCCGCATAAAGAGATTACCATCCGCGCCAGCGGGATCGTCGATATCGCGGAAGAGGGGGACGACATCGGCACGGAGCCGCAGGAGCTGCTGTCGCCGCTGGTTTTCTTGCGCTGTACGCCGCTCACCCGCGCCGACGGCCCGATCCGCGAATTCGCTCAGCGCTGGTATCAGCCGGAGGCGCAGGAGGAGAGCCTGAACCGGTTAATGGCCGAGCTGCTGCTGAGAATGCCCTATTCGCCGGGCGCCACCCAGGTGCAGGACTCCGCCGCCGATGCCTTTGCGCGCGCGAAAGGGGTTTGCCAGGATCACACCCACGTGTTTCTCGCCTGCTGTCGGGCGCTGGAGATCCCGGCGCGCTACGTCAGCGGCTACGTTTACAGCGATAACGCCGAGCACGTCGCCATGCACGCCTGGGCCGAAGTGTGGCTCAACGAGCGCTGGCAGTCGTTTGATATCACCAATAACACCCGCAGCCTGAATCAACATTTGCGGCTGGCGACCGGGCTGGACTATCTTGATGCGTGCCCGGTACGCGGCACCCGCCTCGGCGGCGGGGGGGAAATCATGTTAACTAACGCTGAAGTGCGCGAGCATTCGCAGCAGGCGCAGCAGCAATAACGGCAGGAACAAAAAACGATGACCTACTGTGTGGCCATGTGTTTGTCAGATGGACTGGTATTTGCCTCAGACTCCCGCACCAACGCGGGAGTGGACCATATTGCAACGTTTAAAAAACTGCACGTTTTCCATCAGGATGGCGAACGGGTCATGGTCCTGCAGTCGGCGGGCAACCTGGCCACCACTCAGAGCGTGATTAGCCTGCTCAGCGCCCGCATTCGCACCCAGCAGGAGCCTAACCTGATGCAGGTGACCTCGCTATACGACGCGGCGATGCTGATCGGTAAAACCTTACAGGAGGTGATTCAGCGCGACAGCAGCAATCAGCAGAACTGCGGCAATACCAACTTCAACTGCAACCTGCTGCTCGGCGGGCAGATCGCCGGCGAAACGCACCGGCTGTTTCATATCTATCCGGAAGGCAACTTTATTGAAGCCACGCGCGACACGCCCTATTTCCAGATTGGCGAGAGCAAATACGGCAAGCCGATTATCGACCGGGTTCTGACCATCGATACTCCCCTGGAGCAGGCGATGTGCTGCGCGCTGATTTCGATCGACTCCACCCTGCGCAGCAATCTTTCGGTGGGGCTGCCGCTGGACACCCTGCTGTACCGCAGCGGTAGCCTTAGCAGCGCCGAACAGCATCGGATCACCGAAAGCGATCCCTATTTCAATACCATTCGCAAAGCGTGGTCCGAAGGGCTGCAGAACACCTTTCTGAAGCTGCCGCCGTTCACGCCGGGCGGCCACCATCAGGCGGAAAAATAACGCCCCGGCGTCATGCCGGTCATGGTGCGGAAGAAGTAGATAAAGGCGCTGTCGCTGGCGAAGTCGAGCGCCTGCGCCGTATCGGTAATCCGCCCCCCGGTTGCCAGCATCTCGACCGCTTTCATTAATCGCCACTGTTGACGCCACTGCTGGTAGGACATCCCGGTATCGCGGCGAAACAGTCGGCTGATGGTTTTTTCGCTGGCGCCGCAGCGGGCAGCGAGCGTCCCAAGCGGCGGCGGCAGCGCGTCGCCGCAAACCATCGCCAGCCGTTTATCCTGCGGCAGCGCGAGCATCATCGGCTCCCGCGCGGCGGCGCGAATTTCCGCCTGGCACAGGGCGGCGAGATGCCGTGCCGGCTCGGCCTCCCAGTCGGTATCCCAGGGGCTGGCGCTGATGCGCTCTAATAGTTCGCGCAGCAGCGGCACCACGTTGAGTATCGCCGACTGCGTTGGCAACTGAGGGTAACGCTGCGGCTGAAACCAGACGGAACGATAGTCGACAATGTTTTTCATCTCCGCGCGATGGCTGACTTCAGCGGGGATCCACGCCGCGCGCCCCGGCGGCAGCAGGCACAGCAGGGCGCCATCGTCGAGCGTTAAACGCACGCATCCCTGACGGGTAAACAGGATCTGCGCCATCTTATGCCAGTGGCTGCCGGAGTCGTGGTTACCGAGCGCCGACTGCACGCCAATCAGGCTACTTTTCAACGCATCCGGATCGAATGCCGCGTCAGCGTCAAGCCAGGCCATAATGTCTGATTTCCGATATTTAAAGTCATTATGTTTATAATGTTCGATAAACGGCTTCCCTACAATAGCGCCTCTTGTTAATCAGGAGGTGGATATGTTGGGACGTGCCGCGCTGGTGCTGGTGACCGCGCTACTGATGTTTCCGCAAATAGCGGAAACGATTTATAGCCCGGCGCTGACCGATATCAGCGCCCGTTTTTCCGTGAGCGCGCCGCAGGCGGCGCTAACCCTTTCCGTGTACTTTATCGGTTTTGCCGTCGGCGTTTTGCTGTGGGGCGGATTCAGCGATCGCTACGGCCGGCGTCCGGCCCTGCTGGCGGGGTTAGGGGTTTACGCATTGGGGTGCCTGATGGCGCTGTGGGCGACGGATTTTTCGCTGCTGCTGGCGGCACGGATCGTCACGGCCGCTGGCGCGGCAACCGGTTCAGTGGTGACGCAGACGGTCCTGCGGGACTGCTATCGCGGGCGGCAGCTGGCGGGAATTTTTTCGTTTATCGGCCTGGCGCTGGCGGTGAGCCCGGCCGTCGGGGTCTATATCGGCGGCGGGTTGACCGCCCTCTGGGGGATGCGCGGCGTATTCAGCGCGCTGGCGCTTTTGGCCGCCGCGCTTCTGCTGGGCTGCCTGGCATTGATGCCGGAAACGCGTCCGCAAAACCTCAGGAGAGGGCCGTTTCTTCACGTGCTGCGGCGGATGGTGGGCGATACGCGTATCGCCCTGGCGGCAATCCTGGTGGCGGCATTTAACGTCAGCCTGTTCAGCTACTACAGCCTGGCTCCGTTTCTGTTCGCCCGATTCGATCTTGATGCCCTGACGTTTGGCTACAGCGGTATGTCGCTTGCCGCGGGTTCGCTGCTCGGCGCGCTGCTTAACCACCGGCTGCTGCGTCGGAATGTCTCGCTGGGGCGGATACTCGCCATCGCCTGCATTCTGCACTTAGCCGGCGGCGTCGCGGTGTACGTGCTGCGGGAATCAATCTGGTTTGTGGCGCCGGTTGCGCTGGTCACCCTTGCCTGGGCCATGGCGATCCCGCTGGTGCTGGGGTCGGCGCTGAGCGCCTACGGCGACTGTCGGGGCACCGCCGGCGCCTTTTTCGGCCTGTTTTATTATGTCCTGATTGGCGCCGGTCTGCTGGCGGCCGGGTGGGGGCAATCGCTGGGTGCGTCGCTGCTGGCGTGCGCGGGCGTGAGTATGCTCGCCGGGTGGCGTTATATCATCGTGCTCAACGAGGGCTAAGGTGATTTTCTGGCAAAGCTAAGCGATTTAAATTCTTTGTTATTTAACGCGTTATCTCACATCTTCGGAGGATCAAACGATAACGCGAAAAGGCAGTGGCAGGAATGGCAAAAAGCAGGTCGGTCTATCTGCATCCGCAGCAGCGCGAGCGGATTCATCAGTTTTCCCGTAGCTGGCTGTGGCGCAGCGAGCTGCCCACCTGGCTACTGATCGTTGCCGTCTACGGCGGCTGGTTTGCCTCGCTGGCCTGGTGGCGCGAGCTGGGCATTTTCCCCGCCACGCTGCTGCTCATCTGGTTCACCGCCTGGTATATGTCATTGCAGCATGAGCTTATTCACGGTCACCCCACGTCGCGACCATGGTTTAACCAGCTGCTGGGGACCCTGCCGCTGGCGGTCTGGTATCCCTACGGGCTGTACCGCGACTCGCACCTGGCGCACCATCATCATCATTTGCTGACGCAGCCGGTTGACGATCCGGAATCCTACTATTTTACGCCGCAGAGCTGGCAGCGTTTTGCCCCCTGGCAGCGTAGCCTTATTCATCTGCGCAATACGTTTATCGGCAGGCTGCTGGTGGCGCCGCTGCTGGATATTGCCCAGACGCTCGGCAGCGCGCTGGCGGCATTTCGACACCGGCGGGTGAACACAATAGCGATGTGGCTGGTTCACGGCCTGCTGCTGGCGGCGCTGTTCGCGTGGATGAATCACCTCGGCTTTTCGCCGCTTTACTTCGTGCTGGCTATCAGCTACCCGGCGCTGGCGTTGACCAAAGTGCGCTCTTTCCTTGAACACCGCGCCGCGGACGATCCGCTGGCCCGTTCGGTGATTAACGAGGCGGGGCTGGTCTGGCGGGTGCTGTTCCTCAATCTCAACTACCATTCAGTGCATCACGATTTGCCGGGGGTACCGTGGTACGGGCTGCGAAAAATCTATCTGCATAATCAGGCGGAGTATCAGCGGCGCAACGCCGGGTTTGTGGTGCGCGGCTACGGTGAATGGCTGCGGCATTTTTTTGCCAGGCCGGTGGCGGTGAATGCCCATCCCGGCTTCAACCAGCAGGGTAAGGCGGATGAAGAGCATGAGTGAAAGGCTGGCGTTTCCGATGTACGCGGTGAATGACGAGGATACTCAGGCGCTCTGGCGGGCGGTGCGGCAGCTGCTGGCGGCCCGCGGCGTGGTGGAGGAGGATACGCTGTCGTATCAGGTACCTGAGGATCTGCTGACGCACTGGCGCCATCCGGCGCTGCTGTTGAGCCAGACCTGCGGTTATCCGCTGATGACGCGGCTGCCGGCAGTGCAAACGGTCGGCTGTTTTCACTATTCCGCGCCCGGATGCGAAGGGCGGAACTACCGCAGCCTGCTGGCGGTACGTGAGGCGGACGGTGGTCAGACGCTGGCGGATTTTCGCGGGCGCCGGGTCGTGTGCAATTCGCCGGATTCCCAGTCCGGCTATAACGTGCTGTTAAACATGGTCGCGCCGCTGTCGCGCGATGGGCGTTTCTTCTCGGCGGTCGCGTTTAGCGGCAGCCATCGCCAGTCGCTGCGTGAACTTCAGCAGGGGACGGCGGATATTGCCGCTATTGATTGCGTGACCTGGGCGCTGCTGCAGCATCATCAGCCGGAGGCGCTGGCGGGGCTGGCGGTGATTGCGCGCAGCCCGCTCGCCCCGGGTCTGCCGCTGATTACGTCGGCGACGACGTCCGCGGCGACGCTGGGGCTGCTGAGAGAGGCATTGCAGCAGCTGGTGAGCGATGAACGCTACCGGCCGCTTTGCGAAGCGCTGTTTATCTGCGGCTACAGCGATATGCGGCGCGCGGACTATCAGCCCCTGCTGGCGTGGCGTGATGAGGCGGCGGCCAGGGGCGTTGTGCGGCTGTAGGCGGCAATTTCCCCGGGCCGCGGCGCAAGCGCCTTGCCCGGGCTACCGGCCCGCAGGCGGTTGTGAACCCGTAGCCCGGCTAAGCGCAGCGCCACCGGGAAGAAAACCGCAGCAAAGCATCCGGCAGCGCACCTTTCCCGGAGGCGGCGCGTTGCGCCTGTCCGGGCTACCGATCCGCAGGCGGTTGTGAACCCGTAGCGCGGCTAAGCGCAGCGCAAGCCGGGAAGAAAACCGCAGCAAGGCATCAGGCAGCGCACCTTTCCCGGAGGCG